>CAYUAF010000008.1:0-6139 GCA_964442555.1 uncultured Allobrachymonas sp. | reverse complement strand
GCTGTTGCCGCGCCCGGCAAGCACTTACGCCCGCTTACTCTTCCAAACACCCGGTCAAACACCTGCGCCGCAAAAATCCTGCACGCTCGCCCATCCGTTCTATCATTGCGGCCATTTGCCGCGCCTGCTGGTGCGCTCATGCATGCACCCGTTCATGTCCCCATTTGCAACCCACTTGCCACGCGGGCCTTGTGCGCCTGCCACACCTTTTGCCGCCACATGACTTTGCATACCACCGATGAAAAAACCCGCGCCCTGCACCGCATGCAAGGCGTTGCACTGGCCGCGCTGCTGCTGGCGCTGGCCTTGCTGGCGGCCAGCCTGTACCAAGGCCGGCAAGGCTGGTGGGGCTGGGTCGGCGCTTTTGCCGAAGCCGCCACAGTTGGCGCGCTGGCAGACTGGTTTGCCGTTACCGCCCTGTTCAGGCATCCGCTGGGGCTGCCGATTCCGCACACGGCCATCATCCCGCGCAACCGCGAGCGCCTGGCCAACGCCCTGGCGCAATTCGTGCGCGACAAATTCCTCGACAAAGAAGTGCTACTGCAACGCATGGCCGCCTACAACCTGGCGCGCAAGCTGGGCGACTTTCTGGCCACACCCGCCCATTTGCAGCGCATGACGCAGCAGCTGCAAGCCTGGCTGGCCACCACCGTTGCCGCGCTAGACAGCCCCGAGCTAGAGCAAGAGCTACTCGCCTTTGTGCGCAAACAGCTGCAACAGTGGGATGCCGCACCCACCGCCGCGCAGCTGATGCACATCCTCACGCTGGGCAACCACCACCAGCGCGCGCTCAACACCACGCTGGAAAAAATTTCCGAATGGGTCGGCTCCCCGGCCATTCGCCGCCTGCTGGCCGAGCGCATGGTCGCCATGGCCCGCCGCGAATATCCCAAGATCGTATGGATGACCGACAAGCTCGACTACACCGACGACATTGCCGCCCGGCTGGCCGCGCAACTGGCGCAATCGCTGATTGACGAAGTGCAAACCGTGCTGGCCA
Source organism: uncultured Allobrachymonas sp. (assembly GCA_964442555.1). Lineage (GTDB taxonomy): Bacteria > Pseudomonadota > Gammaproteobacteria > Burkholderiales > Burkholderiaceae_C > Brachymonas. The sequence goes on along the minus strand of CAYUAF010000008.1, from coordinate 5,139 downwards.
CGCCCGAGCACCCCCTGCGCCAGCACTACGCCGCCGAAGTTGCGCAATGGCTGCAACGCCTGCAAACCGACCCCGAGCTGCAACACAAAGTGCAGCAACTCAAAAACCAGCTGATCGAACACCCCGCCCTGCAAGACTACGTGCAGCGCCTGTGGCAGCATGGCCGCCAGTGGCTGCAACAAGACCTGCACAGCGAACAATCGGCGCTGGCCGCCTGGTTCATGCGCTATGCCGCCGCCCTGGGCGAACGCCTGCAACACAACCCGGCCTGGCAAAACGCCCTCAACAGCCAATTGCAGGTGCTGGCCTGGCACCTGGCCGACCATCTGCGCGTGGTCGCGCCCGAACACATCCGCCGCACCATGCAGGAGTGGGACGAAAAAGACCTGGTGCACGAAATCGAACGCCACATTGGCCGCGATCTGCAATTCATCCGCCTCAACGGCACCGTCATCGGCGGGCTGATCGGCCTGCTGATCTACGCCGCCACGCACATTCGGTTCTAGAGCCTGTTCGCCACTGTTGCACCCATCGCCCGCAAAGCACAGCCTGCCTGTGCGCCACAACCGCCAAGCACAGCGCGTACCGCCTGACCCCATGCGCCCTGCAAGCGCGGGGGGCACGCATCCTCTCTATATAGGGATCTCTCCCGACTGGGAACGCCGTAAAACGCCCAAAAGCGCCGTTTACCCTGGCGCTTTACCCTTACGCTTGGCACCGCCATTGCCGCAAGCGCTGCACGCCAGCACCCCGCATGGCATATTGCAGCGCCTGATTGCTGCAACATCGACCATGAAAAACGGCCAACGAAACGGCCAGCGGCAACAAAAAGCTTGACACCGGCTTTTCATCCACTAAAATACTGTTCAAACAAACAGTATGTTTATTTAAACAGCCTTTTATTTCTTATCTTATTTACCGCTGCACGGAGCATCTTCATGAGCAACATCACCGACCAGGCCGAAAAAACCAAAGCCTTGCAGGCCGCACTGGCGCAAATCGAAAAACAATTCGGCAAAGGCTCCATCATGCGCCTGGGCGAAGGCGAAGCCGTGCAAGACATTCAAACCGTCAGCACCGGCTCGCTCGGGCTGGACATTGCCCTGGGCGTAGGCGGCCTGCCGCGCGGGCGCGTGATCGAAATCTACGGCCCCGAATCGTCGGGCAAAACCACGCTCACCCTGCAAGTGATTGCCGAAATGCAAAAAACCGGCGGCACCTGCGCCTTTGTGGATGCCGAACACGCGCTAGACCCGCAATACGCGCAAAAACTCGGCGTCAATCTCAAAGACCTGCTCATCAGCCAGCCCGACACCGGCGAGCAAGCGCTTGAAATCGTCGATAGCCTGGTGCGCAGCGGCGCGGTAGACCTGATCGTGGTCGATTCGGTCGCCGCGCTCACCCCCAAAGCCGAAATCGAAGGCGACATGGGCGACCAACTGCCCGGCCTGCAAGCCCGCCTCATGAGCCAGGCGCTGCGCAAACTCACGGCCACCATCAAAAAAACCAACTGCATGGTCATCTTCATCAACCAGATTCGCATGAAGATCGGCATCATGTTCGGCAGCCCCGAAACCACCACCGGCGGCAACGCGCTCAAGTTCTACTCGTCCGTGCGCATCGACATCCGCCGCATCGGCAGCATCAAAAAAGGCGATGAAGTCATCGGCAACGAAACCAAGGTCAAAGTCGTCAAGAACAAGGTCGCGCCCCCCTTCAAAGACGCCACCTTCGACATCCTGTACGGCGAAGGCATCAGCCGCCTGGGCGAAATCATCGACATGGGCGTGCAAGCCAAAATCATCGACAAATCGGGCGCCTGGTACTCCTACAACGGCGAAAAAATCGGCCAGGGCCGAGACAACACGCGCGAATTCCTGCGCGAAAACCCCGATCTGGCGCACGAAATCGAAAACCGCATCCGCGAGCAGCTGGGCATTGCCCTGCTGGCTTCTGCCGCACCCGCCAAAGAAGCCGGCGAGGCCTAAACGCCAGCCACCGGGTAGCCGCCGCCATGCCCGCGCACCCGCCCCGCAGCCATGTCGTATCGCGCCGCACCGCTCTCCCTCAAAGCCAAGGCCCTGCAACTGCTGGCCTTGCGCGACTATTCGCGCGCGGAAATGCACATCAAGCTGCAACGCTGGCTGCGCACGCAAGCGGTCAAGCACACGCAACCAGCGACTCGCGGCACCAGCGCCACGGCCTATGCGCAAGCAGCCGCCCACATGGGCAGCCGCCACCCGACCGCAGACGACACGGGCAATTGGCATGAAGGGCACAAGGGGAACAAGAGGCATGAGGCGCACGATCAGTGCGATGACTCCTGGCCATCTGCCGCCGATGCAACAGTTGTTGATGCCGTTGCTGCAATCCATGCAAGCGACGCAACGGATTCGCCCGATGCCAGCAGCCACGCCGCCGCATGGCTGGCACAGCAACAAAGTCAAATTGCCCCGCTGCTGGACGAATTGCAAGCCAAAGGCTGGCTGGACGACCGCCGCGCAGCCGAAGCCCTGCTGCACCAGCGCAGCGCCCGCCTGGGCCACATGCGCCTGCGCCAGGCGCTGCAACAAAAAGGCATTGATGCCGAAACCAGCAGCCAGCTGTTAAACGAGCTGGCTCCCAGCGAAAGCGAACGCGCGCAGGCGCTGTGGCAAAAAAAATTCGGCACCCTGCCCGGCACGCCCGCCGAGCGCGCGCGCCAGGTGCGCTTCTTGGCCAGCCGCGGTTTTTCCGCTGCTATTATTCAGCGCATCTTGCGGCAAGACCTTGAAGATTTTGACTGAAAGCCCGCCGCCTGCGCGGTCGCACGGCCCACATAGCCGCCTTCATCGCCCGCACGCTCCCCACAAGCCCCACCGCCCATATCCACCGTTTCACGCCGCCCCGCCATCATGAGCCTTGCCTTGGTATCCAGCCGCGCCCTTCTGGGTCTGGAAGCGCCCGCCGTCACAGTCGAGGTGCATCTGGCCAACGGCCTACCCAGCTTCACACTGGTGGGGCTGGCCGATACCGAAGTGAAAGAGGCGCGCGAGCGCGTGCGCAGCGCCATTCAAAACAGCGGGCTGGAGTTTCCCAACAACAAGCGCATCACGGTCAATCTGGCCCCAGCCGATTTGCCCAAAGACTCGGGCCGCTTCGACTTGCCCATTGCCTTGGGCATTTTGGCCGCCAGCGGCCAGATACCGGCCAGCGCCCTGCAACAGCATGTGTTTGCGGGCGAGCTGTCGCTTTCCGGCAGCCTGCGCCCGGTGCGCGGTGCGCTGGCAATGGCCGCCGCCTTGCAACAACAGGGGCACGCAGCCCCCTTGGTACTGCCGCCAGGCAGTGCGCAAGAAGCCGCGCTGGTGCCCGGCGTGCGCGTGTACCAAGCCGGTAGCCTGCTGGATGTGGCGCGCCATTTTCTCGCGGCAGATGCCCCCGCCACCACCGGTGGCGACTACGCCCTGCCGCTGCTGCAAACATCGGCCTGCCTGCCCGAACCGCACTACCCCGATCTGGCAGACGTCAAAGGGCAGGCCGCCGCCCGCCGCGCGCTGGAAATCTGCGCCGCCGGTGGGCACAGCCTGCTTATGGCGGGGCCGCCCGGTTCCGGCAAGTCGATGCTGGCGCAACGTTTTGCCGGCCTGCTGCCGCCCATGCAAACGGATGAGGCTTTGGCCAGTGCCGCCATTGCCAGCCTGGCAGGCAAGTTCCAGCTGGACGACTGGGGCAAACGCCCTTGCTCGGCCCCGCACCATTCGGCCAGTGCCGTGGCGCTGGTCGGCGGCGGCTCGCCGCCGCGCCCGGGCGAAATCAGCCTGGCGCACAACGGCGTGCTGTTTCTGGACGAGCTGCCCGAATTTCCCCGCCCCGCGCTCGAAGCCCTGCGCGAGCCGCTGGAAACCGGGCGCATCCACATCTCGCGCGCAGCGAAGCAAGCCATCTTCCCCGCGCGCTTTCAACTGATCGCCGCCATGAACCCCTGCCCCTGCGGCTACCTGGGCAGCCGCGTGCGCGCCTGCCGCTGCACGCCCGATCAAGTCAGCCGCTACCAAGGCAAGCTCAGCGGCCCCTTGCTGGACCGCATCGACCTGCACATCGAAGTACCGGCCCTGCCGCCCGACGAACTCATGCACGCCGCGCCTGGTGAAAGCAGCGCCACCGTGCGGGCACGCGTGCAGGCCGCCCGCGCACGCGCCATGCAGCGCCAACAGTGCCCCAACGCTGCCCTGCACGGGCAGACGCTGGACGATGCCTTGCACCTGCAAGACGATGCCGCGCGTTTTCTGCAAGCGGCAGCCCTCAAACTCGGCTGGAGCGCACGCGCCATGCACCGCATCTTGCGCGTGGCGCGCACCATCGCCGACCTGGCCAGCAGCGCCCGTGTGGAAACGGCACACGTGGCCGAGGCTATTCAAATGCGCCGCGGCCTGGCGGCGGTACAGCCATGACAAACGCTGCGCCACCCATGCCCGCCACGCCCCTCACGCCGCCCCCTGCGCTCCCTGCCGCCATGCCTGCGGTTGTGCCGGGCGCCATCGTGCTAGATCAGGTCAGCGTGCGCTACCAGCACCACCTGGCCCTTCGCCACGTATCGGCACGCTTTGCCACCGGGCAATGCTGGGCCATTGTGGGCGCCAACGGCTCGGGCAAAAGCACCTTGCTGAAAGCCGCCATGCGGCTGGTGCACTGCGCCACGGGCAGCGTGCAATGGCAGGGTCTGCAACGGCACGACATTGCCTATTTGCCCCAGCAGTCTGAAATCGACCGCAACCTGCCCGTGCTGGTGCAAGACCTGGTGGCCTTGGGACTATGGCACGAACTGCGCTGGTGGCGCCGCCTGCGCCGCGAGCAGTGGGCGCGGGTGCATGCCGCCCTGCAACAAGTCGGCATGCTGGCAGCGGCGCGGCAGCCCATTGCCGCGCTTTCCAGCGGGCAGTTTCAGCGCGTGCTGTTTGCGCGCATGCTGGTGCAAAACGCACGCATGCTGCTGTTGGACGAACCGTTCAACGCCGTAGATGCCCGCACCACCACCGACTTGCTGCACGTTTTGCGCCAGTGCGCCAGCCAAGGCGCCGGCGTCGTGGCCGTGGTACACGATCTGGAGCAGGCGCGTTGCCATTTCGACCACATGCTGCGGCTGGACAAGCCCGCGCC
>CAYUAF010000007.1:25456-34358 GCA_964442555.1 uncultured Allobrachymonas sp. | reverse complement strand
AGACTGCTGTCATCCCAGAATCTCTCTAGTCAATCAAACAAAAAAACAGACCAGCAAGGTGCCGGTCTGGGGAAATGATGTGCTTTACCTGGCGGATAGGCCGGCTTGCTTGCCCATCAAGCAATCTGGCAAAAAGACTTGGCGCAGGCCGTATCCGCGAGCCGGGCCGTATTATTTCACGACTTCTGCCGCTTGTTTCAGCAAGGCGTCGGACAAGGGCACGCCTTGTTTTTTGGCTGCGCCAGGGTTTACGGCCAGCGAGAATTTATGGGCCGACTCGGACGCAATCGCCCCAGGCTTCTCGCCTTTGAGCACTCTATCTACCAACTTGCCCGCCTGGCGGCCCACCTGGTAAGAATCCATGCCCAAAGCCGCCACGGCACCGCGCGATACCGATTCCGTATCGGAAGCTACCAGCGGCAGCTTGGCTTCTTGCGCCACGCGCACCATGGCTTCATAGGCGGATACCACGTTGTTATCCATGGATGTATAGACCACATCTACCTTGCCGACCAGGCTCTTGGTGGCGGAAGGAATGTCTACCGTGCGCGGCGCGGCAGCTTCCACCACCGTCATGCCACGCTTGGCCAGCTCAGCCTTCAACTCTTTCAGCACCACGACCGAATTGACTTCGCCCGGGCTGTAAACATAGCCCACGCGCTTGGTGCCCGGCTTGACTTTCAGCAGCAAATCAATCTGGGGAGCGATGGGCAAACGATCTGACACCCCCGTCACATTCGTGCCAGAGGGTGCGCCCAGCTCTTTTACGAGTTTGGCGGCAACGGGGTCGGTCACTGCAGCAAATACGACGGGGATGTTTTTGGTGGCTGCCACAGCCGCTTGCGCGCTGGGCGTGGCAATAGCAACGATCACATCGGTTTTGTCGCCCACGAATTTGCGCGCGATTTGCCCTGCAGTGGCTGGGCTGCCTTGTGCGCTTTGGTAAGTTACTTTCAAATTCTTGCCCGATGCCCAGCCCTGCGCCTTCAACTCGTCTTCAATCCCTTTGCGGATGGCGTTGAGCGCCGGGTGTTCAACAATGGCGGTAATGCCAACTGATTTGACGGCTTGCGCATGCGCAACCGACGCCAAAGCGGCACTGGAGGCAACCAAGGCGCTGATGGCGCACCGTTTCAAAAATTCGCGTTTTTGCATATCAACACACTTTCTGCCAAGGGCAAGGAATGGGAATACCCGAATGATAAATGCCTTCTAGCCCTGATACAGGGCCGTTTGCGCCCTGCCTATGCATGGATTACCCCTATTGCCCCGTGACTTTGTGGATCAAGGGGCGGATGTGATCGCTGCGCGCAGGCAACACGGGCGCATTTTCGCGCGCGGCGTTCAAGATGATGCAGGTGGCCGTTTCGCTCAGTACGCAAAAGCGCGTCAGCACGGCATCCAGGTGGGCCACGTTGATGACGGCAATTTCCAGAATCCAGCTGTCATCGCCCGTGACGTTGTAGGCGTTGATGACTTCGGGCGTATCCGCCAGCCGCTCGACCACGCTGGCGTAGTCCACCCGCGCCACGCGGATGATGGCGCGAATGCCGTAGCCCAGTTTGGACAAGTCCACCACGGCGCGGTAGCCGGTGATGACGCCGCTTTCTTCCAGCTTGCGCACGCGCTCCGTTACCGCAGGCTGGCTCAAGTGCACTTGCCGGCCCAGCTCGGCCATGCTGATGCGCCCGTTGCGCTGCAAGATGGACAAAATTTTGTCATCAAAGCTATCGAATACGAATTCTTCTGTCATATCCGTTATTTTCCATGAATTTCAAGGATTTTACCCACCAACTCCTTGATTGATCCATGGCGCAAGTAGCAGCAAATCCCTACGATCATGGGTCATGAAAACCGCTTCTCTCCCTTGCTTCAAACTCCCTGCTCGCGGTGCATCCCATGCGCCGTTGCTGATTCCGGCCCTGCTGGCCTGCTACTTCGTGTGGGGGTCTACCTATCTGGCCATTCGCTTTGCGCTGCAAGGCATTCCGCCGTTTTTTCAGATGGCATCACGCTTTCTGGTAGCCGGCAGCCTGCTGCTGGGCTGGGTGCTGTGGCGCGACGGCACAGCAGGCCTGCCCACGCGGCGGCAGTGGCTGCACGCCTTCATCATCGGCGGGCTGATGCTGGGCGGCGGCATGGGCATGATTGCGCAGGCCGAGGTGCATATCGGCTCCGGCCTGATTGCCACTTTTATCGCCGTAATCCCCATGATGGTGAGCATGTGGGGCCTGCTGTTTGGCAAACGGCCCAAGCGGCTGGAATGGATCGGCATGGCCGTAGGCATGGTGGGCGTCGGGCTGCTGGTTAGCGGCAGCGGTTTTTCGGCAGAGCCCAAAGGCATTTTGTTCATCACCATTTCTACCCTGTGCTGGTCGTTCGGCTCGGTGCTGTCTACCAGCAAATTCCCTTTGGCAAACGGCGCAGCGGGCTTTGCCAGCGAAATGCTGTGCGGTGGCGTGGTGTTGCTGTTGCTTGCGCTCCTGACCAACGAAGCGCCGCCTGCCTGGCCCATTCCGGCTGCGCCTGCCGCCGCTTGGCTGTATCTGGTGGTGTTTGGTTCGCTGGTGGCGTTTAGCTCGTACATGTATTTGCTGGCGCACGCCAGCGCAGCGCTGGCGACGAGCTATGCCTTTGTCAATCCCGCCATCGCCTTGCTGCTGGGCATGGCCATTGGCGGCGAGCACGTCACGCTTTGGGAATGGGGTGCCACTTGTGTGATTCTGACGGGCGTGGTGCTGATTCTGTTGAGCAAGCAATCGGCCGCCGCACCCCACAAATCCTGAAAGTCTCTGATCATTCCGGATCGTTCCTGAGCGCGCATGGCCGCTGCAAGCACATGAACTTGCTACACTGCACGGCATGAACTTCGACATTCTGATTGTGGGCGCTGGCCCGGCTGGATTGTGTTTGGCGCGTGCATTGTCCGGCTGCGGGCTGCGCATCGGCGTGGTGGAGCAGCAGGCACAAGCCGCTTTGGAAAACCCCGCATTTGATGGCCGGGAGATTGCGCTCACGCAACACTCGGCCCAGCTTTTGCGCCAGCTGGGGCTGTGGGCGCGCATCGAAGCGTATGCACCCACCGCTTTTGCCCCGCTGAAAGACGCCAAGGTCTTCAACGGACCCTCCAGCTTTGCCATGGTCATTGGCCGCGAGCAAAGCCAGGCCAGCGAGCTGGGCTGGTTCGTATCCAACCACTGGATTCGGCGCGCCGCTTACGACTGCGTACAAGACAGCATCGCCCGGCATCACGACATTGAACTCATCACCGGCCGCAAAGTGCTGCGCGTAGCCCAAACGGGGCAAGGCGTGCAGGCCGATTTGGACGACGGTGCCCGCCTGCACGGGCGCTTGCTGGTAGCGGCAGACAGCCGCTTCTCCAGCGTGCGCCGCGCCATGGGCCTGGCAGCAGACATGCACGACTTTGGCCGCACCATGCTGGTCTGCATGATGACGCACACCGTGCCGCACGAGCACACCGCGTGGGAATGGTTCGGCTACGGGCAAACGCTGGCGCTGCTGCCCATGCACAACGACCCGGCCAGCGGCATGCCGCGCTCATCCGTCGTGCTGACGCTGCCCAGCCACACCATCGACCAGATCGTCGACATGCCGCCCGAGGCATTCGGCATGGAAATGACGCGCCGCTTTGCCAACCGCCTGGGCGATATGCAACTGGTCAGCACCCGCCACACCTACCCGTTGGTAGGCGTTTACCCCCGGCGGCTGATTGCGCCGCACTTCGCCTGCGTGGGTGATGCGGCCGTAGGCATGCACCCCGTTACGGCGCATGGCTTCAACTTCGGCCTGCTCAGCGTAGATACGCTCAGCCAGCTCATCGTGCAAGCACAGGCACAAGGGCAGGACATTGCCAGCCCCGCCCTGCTGCAAACCTACGAGCGCCGCCACCGCCTGGCCACCAAGCCGCTGTACCTGATTACGCTGGCGATTGCCAAGCTCTACACCACCGATACGCAGCCCGCCATTTGGCTGCGCAACGCGGCTTTGCACCTGGGCCAACGGCTGGAGCCGTTCAAACGCGCCGTGGCCGCATCCATTACCGGCGGCAAATAAAGGTCATAAAAGGCTACCGGCATGACTGCCACAACCCGGCAACAAAACTCGGCAACAAAAAGGCTCCTGCAATCAGGAGCCTTTTTTACAGGGAACGAAATGTCAGGCTACGGGCACGCTTTTTGATGCTTGCACGCGCCAGGCAACACACGCCAGCACATGCAGCAACGCCGCCAACACTACAAAACTGTTACAGCGACCACTGCAACGCCAGTTCGCCAAAACCGGCCGGCGCAGCAGCAACATCTTCGAAGCTGACTTCTTCGTACGCATCCGGCTGAGCCAGCAAAGCACGCAGCAGCTGATTGTTCATGGCATGGCCGCCACGGTATGCGCTGTAGCTGGCCAGCAGAGGGCGGCCCAGAATGTAGAGGTCGCCAATGGCATCCAGAATCTTGTGTTTGGCAAATTCGTCGTCGTACCGCAAGCCGTCGCTGTTGAGCACGCGGTAGTCGTCCATGACGATGGCGTTATCCAGACTGCCCCCCAAAGCCAGGCCGCTGGCGCGCATCATTTCCACATCGCGGGTAAAGCCGAATGTGCGGGCGCGGGCAATGTCGCGGGCGTAGTTGCCGGTAGACATATCGAACTCCACGCTTTGCCCGGTGGAATCTACCGCCGGGTGCGCAAAGTCGATTTCGAAGTGCAGCTTAAAGCCATGATACGGTTCCAGCCGCGCCCACTTGCCCTTGGCGCCTTCGCCCTCGCGCACCTCCACAGGGCGCAAAACGCGCACGAACTTTTTGGGCGCGCGCTGCTTGACGATGCCGGCGCTTTGGAACAGGTAGACGAACGAGGCGGCAGAGCCATCAAGAATCGGCACTTCTTCCGCCGTGATGTCGATATACAGATTGTCCAGTCCCAGCCCGGCACAAGCAGACATGATGTGCTCGATGGTGTGCACCTTGGCCCCGTCTTTGGAGATGGTCGAAGCCATGCGGGTATCGCTGACGGCATGGGCCGATACCGGAATATCCACCGGATTGGGCAAATCCACGCGACGAAACACAATGCCGGTATTGGCAGCAGCCGGGCGCAGCGTCAGCTCCACACGCTGGCCGCTGTGCAAGCCCACGCCCACGGCGCGGGTCAGGGTTTTGAGTGTGCGTTGTTCTAGCATGAACTTATTGTAAAAGCCACCGGGATACGCGAGTGTTTGCAAAGGTTTTGTTCGCAACAGACGTGCTGCCTTTTATGCCGCTTTTATGCTGCCTTTATGCCGTTTTTCAGCCCAAGCAACTCTGCGCAAAACCCGCCCCCGGTGCGGCACGCGGGATGCAAGGCGCATCACACCACGCGCCCTTGCACCGCTACGCGTTTCAGTCAGCCTGCTTGCGCAAGAAGGCCGGGATTTCGTAGTCGTCCAAACCGCTGGAAGACAGCTGGCTCACGCGCACCGAAGCGGGGTTAGCCACCGGCTCGCTGCTGGCCACGCGGCCTGTTTGCCATACGCTGGCACCCACATTGCCGGCTGGCGACACATTGGTCATTACCGGAATGGCAGCGCCTGCGGGCGGCGCAGCCGTTACGGTAGAGGCAGGTACAAAGCCGGTCAAGTCATCCGTACCCGTGCGGCTGATGACTTGCATGGGGGGCGCATTGCGGCGCACGCCCTGGCGGCTCAGGCCGGTAGCCACAACGGTTACGCGCACGTTGTCGCCCATGCTGTCGTCGTATGCCGCGCCATAGATGATGTGCGCATCGGGCGAAGCGTAGGCGCGAATGGTGTTCATCGCCAGTTGCGACTCTTTGAGTTTGAGGCTGCCTTTGGCCGCAGTCAGCAGCACCAGCACGCCACGCGCGCCAGACAGGTCGATGCCTTCCAGCAGTGGGCAGGCAACGGCTTGTTCAGCCGCAATGCGGGCGCGATCCGGGCCGCTGGCAGAGGCCGTACCCATCATGGCCTTGCCTGGCTCGCCCATGACGGTTTTTACGTCTTCAAAGTCAACGTTGATCTGGCCGTATTCGTTGATGATTTCGGCAATGCCGCCCACGGCGTTTTTGAGCACGTCGTTGGCGTGCGCAAAGGCTTCTTCTTGCGTCACGTCGTCGCCCAGCACTTCTTGCAGTTTCTCGTTGAGCACCACGATGAGCGAATCGACATTGGCTTCCAGCTCGGCCACGCCGGTGTCGGCATTGGCCATGCGACGACCGCCTTCCCACTCAAACGGTTTGGTCACCACGCCCACGGTGAGGATGCCCATTTCGCGTGCCACGCGCGCAATGACGGGCGCTGCGCCGGTGCCGGTGCCGCCGCCCATGCCGGCGGTGATGAAGACCATGTGCGCACCGTCCAGCGCGCTGCGGATTTCATCCACAGCCGCTTCGGCTGCGTCGCGGCCTTTGTCGGGCTTGCTGCCTGCGCCCAGGCCGGTGGTGCCCAGCTGGATGGTGTGGTGCGCGCCGCTGCGTGCCAGCGCCTGCGCATCGGTGTTGGCGCAGATGAATTCCACGCCATTGACCTGGCGGTCGATCATGTGCTGCACGGCGTTGCCGCCGCCACCGCCTACGCCCATCACTTTGATGCTGGTGCCCGCGTGGAAGTCTTCGTTTTCGATCATTTCGATTGGCATATCTCTCTCCTTGCAATTATTGAAAAACTGTTTCGTTGAATGATGCAGCCCTGCTATCAAGGCGCGCTGCTGTCAAAAGTTTCAAGTGGGCGGTTTCAATAATGGCTCCTCCTCTCCTTGATTGCGACTGCACCATCGCGGGTAAGAAATTTGTCCGGTATTGTGAAGGGGTTCGGTGAGAAATTTGGCGTGCATGTCAAAAATTCCCTACAACAAAATCTTTCAAACGTGCCAACCATCCGGCAGAACCTGCGATTTTTTTCTTGCCGCTGGCGTAGCCGCGTTGCTGTGCCAGGCGAGCGTCTTCCAGCATGCCCATGACGACCGATGCACGCGGATGCGCCACCATATCGGCCAAGGCGCCGCCATATTGCGGCTGGGCCACGCGCACGGGCTTGAGGAAGATGTCTTCGCCCAGCTCGACCATGCCCTGCATCAGCGCGCTGCCGCCCGTGAGCACCACGCCGGAAGAAACCAGGTGTTCAAAACCCGCGTCTTGCACTTCTTTTTGCACAAGTGAAAAGATTTCTTCGATGCGCGGCTCAATCACCCCCGAGAGCACTTGCTTACTCAACAGTCTGGGGGGGCGGCCGCTCAGGCCCGCCACTTCGATATGGGTTTCCGGGTCTGCCAGCAACTGCTTGGCGCAGCCGTGTTGCAGTTTGATGTCTTCGGCATCGTCCGTAGGCGTGCGCAGCGCCATGGCAATGTCGCTGGTAATCAGCTCGCCCGCCACGGGCAGCACGGCAGTGTGGCGAATGGCCCCGCCCGAAAACACGGCAATGTCCGTTGTGCCTGCGCCGATGTCGATCAACACCACGCCCAGCTCGCGCTCGTCTTCCGTCAGCGTGGCCATGCTGGCCGCCAGGGGGTTGAGCATGAGGTGATTGACCTCCAATCCGCAACGGCGCACGCATTTGAGGATGTTTTCTGCCGCGCTTTGGGCGCAGGTCACGATGTGCACTTTGGATTCCAGCCGGATGCCGCTCATGCCGATGGGTTCTTTAACTTCTTGCCCGTCAATTACGAATTCTTGCGGCTCCACCACCAGCGGGCGCTGATCGGTGCTGATGTTGATGGCGCGTGCCGTTTCAAGCACTTTGGCCACATCGGCAGGTGTGACTTCGCGGTCGCGCACGGCCACCATGCCTACCGAATTGCGGCCCCGAATATGGCTGCCGGTAATGCCCGTGACCACGCGCGTAATTTTGCAGGCCGCCATCAATTCGGCCTCGCGCACCGCCTGCGAAATGCTTTGCACGCAGGCTTCGATATTGACGACCACGCCGCGCTTCATGCCGTTGCTGGGCGCCACGCCAAAGCCCAATACCTTCAGGGCATTGTCCGGCTGTATTTCCGCCACCACGCACATGATCTTGCTGGTGCCAATGTCCAGCCCAACGATCAGATCCCGATATTCCTTGGCCACAGTGTCTTATCTCCCGCCCGATTCGGGCTTGTTTTCAGTCGTTGTCGCGCCCAAGGTCGCCAGCCCTTTGAGTCGCAGGGCATAGCCGGACTTGTAGCGCAAATCCGCGTATTGCACATCGTTCATTCCCCGGTCGTAGCGGGCCACTACCGGGCCGATTGTTTGCACGTACTGCTGCACCCGCCGCGCCAGCTCTTCGGGCGCAGCCGTGCCCAGCATCAATTGGGTGTCCTGGTCCAGCACCAGCGACCAGCTGCCGCGCGTATCTACCGCCAACCGCGCAATGCGCCCGTGCACCGGGGCAAACAAGGGGTTGAGCAGATGGTAGGTCGCCAGCACCTGCGGCGCCAGCTCGTCGGGGCCGCTCAACTCCGGCAAATTGCTGCGTTGCGCCTCATCGGTGTTGACGTCGAAGATGACGCCGTCGTTGCTCAACAGCCTGAAGCCTTCTTCTTCGCTGCCCCAGTAAGCAGCCTCTTGGTACTCCTGCAACTGCACCACCAGCTGATTGGGGAAGACGCGGCGCACCACGGCGTGCCGCACCCAAGGCAGCGATTGGAAGGCGGTGCGCGCCTCGTTCAGCTCCATCGTGAAGAAGTTGCCGCGCAACTGCGGCAGCACCTGGTCGCGCAGATCGGATTCGTTGCTGTGCACGGTTTCGCCCACGATGCGCACGCGCGAAAAATTGAACACCGGCAGATGAATCACGCGCCAGCACGCCGCAACCACACACGCAAGCACGACCAGCGCCAGCAGCACATTGGCGGTGCTTTGCATCAGCCGCGTGCTGATGGTGGTGTCGAAAGATGCGGTTTGCTCGCTCATG
>CAYUAF010000007.1:0-25356 GCA_964442555.1 uncultured Allobrachymonas sp. | reverse complement strand
TGCCGGCAAGGCATGGTCCAGCGAGGCGCTTGCCAGAATCAGCAGGCACAAATCGGCATATTCGATGCCGGCGGCGCGTGCCGACATGGGCACCAGCGAGTGGCTGGTCATGCCCGGCGCGGTATTGATTTCGAGCAGGAAGGGCATCTGGTCGCTGGCGCGCAGCATGACGTCGATGCGGCTCCAGCCCCGGCAGCCCAAGGCGCGGTAGGCGTGCAGCACCTGCTGTTGGATGGCGTGCTCCACCTGCTCGGGCAGGCCGCTGGGGCAGGCGTACTGCACGGCATCGCCGAAGTATTTGTTCTGGTAGTCGTAGTCGCCCTGCGGCGCCATGATGCGCACCAGCGGCAAGGCTTGGGCGTCTGCGCCCGTGCCGATCACCGGGCAGGTGAACTCGTCGCCCACGATCAGGTTTTCGCACAGTACGGAGCTGTCCATTTGCGCCACGTCTTGCAGGGCTTTGCGCACGCCGTCGGCATCCATGGCCTTGACTACGCCGATGGAGGAGCCTTCATGCGGCGGCTTGATGATCATGGGCAAGCCCAGATGGTCGATCACGCGCTCGACATGTTCTTCTTGCCATTGCCCGGCTGCCAGTTCCACATAGCGCGGGGTGGAGATGCCCTCGGCCAGCCAGATGCGCTTGGTCATGGTTTTGTCCATGGCCACTGCCGACGCCATGACGCCCGGGCCGGTGTACGGAATGCCCATCAGCTCCAGCGCGCCTTGCACTGTGCCGTCTTCGCCAAAGCGGCCATGCAGGGTGATGAAGCAGCGGGCAAAGCCCTGCTCTTTCAAGGCGAATAGGTTTTGCTGCGCGGGGTCAAAGGCGTGCGCATCCACGCCTTTGCTCAACAAGGCTTCCAGCACGCCCCGGCCAGACATGAGGGACACCTCGCGCTCGGCCGAGCGCCCGCCCATAAGCACGGCTACCTTGCCCAAGTTTTTCGGATCAATCGCATGCATATTCTTCCCACTCATTTGCCATTACTCCCTGCGCCGGCTGCCAGCTGCCCGGCCACTGCGCCGATGGAGCCTGCGCCCATGCACAACACCACATCTCCGTCACGCGCCACGCTGCGCACGGCTGCCGGAAACGCGGCCACATCTTCCACAAACACCGGCTCCACCCGGCCTGCCACGCGCAAGGCCCGCATAAGGGCGCGGCCATCCGCCGCCACAATGGGCTCTTCGCCAGCGGCATAGACCTCGCCCAGCAGCACCATATCGGCCTGCCCCAGCACTTTGACAAAGTCTTCGAAACAATCGCGCGTGCGACTGTAGCGGTGCGGCTGAAACGCCAGCACCAAGCGGCGGCCCGGGTACGCCCCGCGCGCGGCGGCAATGGTAGCGGCCATCTCGACCGGGTGGTGCCCATAGTCGTCGATGACCATGAAACTGCCCCCGCCATTGGCAGGCGCCTCACCGTAATGCTGAAAGCGCCGCCCCACGCCTTTGAAGCCGGCCAGCGCGCGCAGCACGGCATCGTCGGCAATGTTCAGCTCCTGCGCAATGCCAATGGCCGAGAGCGCGTTGAGCACATTGTGTTCGCCCGCCAGATTCAGTTCCACATCCAGATCGGGCAGTTGCGCGCCGTTGCGGCGCTGCACGGTAAAGCGCATGCGGCCATTTTCGGCACGAACATTGACGGCGCGGATTTGCGCGTTCTCGCTCATGCCGTAGGTCGTGACCGGGCAAGTCACCTGCGGCAGAATGTCGCGCAGCGCCGGGTTGTCCACGCACAGCACGGCGTGGCCGTAAAACGGCATGCGGTGCAGAAAATCCACAAACGCCTGCTTGAGCGCGCCAAAGTCGTTGCCGTAAGTTTCCATGTGGTCGGCATCGATATTGGTCACCACGGCCATGATGGGCAGCAGCTTGAGGAACGATGCGTCCGACTCGTCTGCCTCCACCACGATGTATTCGCCCTTGCCCAAATACGCGTTGGCGCCTGCGCTGTTGAGCTTGCCGCCGATGACGAAGGTGGGGTCCAGCCCCGCTTCGGCCAACACGCTGGTGACCAGGCTGGTGGTTGTGGTTTTGCCGTGTGTGCCCGCAATGGCGATGCCTTTGCGAAAGCGCATCAGCTCCGCCAGCATCAGCGCGCGCGGAATGACCGGAATGCGCGCTTGGCGGGCCGCCAGCACCTCGGGGTTGTCGGCCTTGACGGCGGTGGAGGTCACCAACACATCCGCGCCCTGAATATGCTCTGCCGCATGCCCCGCAAAGGTGCGTATGCCCAAATCCGCCAGGCGCGCAGTCACGCTGTTGGCGGCCAGGTCGGAGCCGGAGACGGTGTACCCCAGGTTCAGCAGAATTTCGGCAATGCCGCTCATGCCCGAGCCGCCGATGCCGACAAAGTGAATATGCTTGACTGCGTGCTTCATTGACTCAACTCCTCGCAAGCTGCCACGATTTTTTCCGTTGCGTGCAGCTTTTCCATGGCTTTGGCCCTGCGCGCCTTGTCCAGCAACTCCGCGCGGGTCACGCTTTGCAGCAGGCCCGCCAGCCATTGCGGCGTGAACTGCGGCTGCGGCTGCAACCAGGCCGCGCCCGCATCGGCCAGATAGCGGGCATTGCTGGTCTGGTGGTCGTCCACCGCGTAGGGGAACGGCACAAACACGGCTGCCGTGCCCACGGCGGCCAGTTCAGTCACGGTGCTGGCGCCTGCGCGGCATACCACCACATCGGCAATGGCAAACATTTGCGCCGTATCTTCGATAAAAGGCGTCAATTCCGCCTCTACCCCCGCCTGTTGGTAGGCGGCATGCAGGGCATCAATATGTTTGGCACCGCTTTGGTGCATCACGTGCGGGCGTTGCTCCAGCGGCAGCAGAGCCAGCGCCTGCGGCACGGTCTCGTTCAGCGCCTGCGCGCCCAGGCTGCCGCCCACTACCAGCAGGCGCAGCGCGCCCGTGCGGTCTTGCATGCGCTCATCCGGCGTTGGCTGCCGTAAGAAAGAAGCGCGCAGGGGGTTGCCGATCCATTGCACTTTGCCATCGCGGTGCTCGGCCGCCTGCGACGTGCTGCCCAGCACATCGGGGTAGGCCGTGAATACGCGCTTGGCAAATGGCCGCAACCAACGGTTGGCCATGCCGGCTACGGAGTTTTGCTCATGCAGCACCAGCGGTATACCCAGCGATGCCGCCGCCAACCCGGCCGGCGCGGTGATGTAGCCGCCCATGCCGATGACCACCTGCGGGCGCAAACGCTGCAAAACCGCACGGCTTTGCGCAATGGCTTTGAGCAAACGCCCCGGCATGCCCAGCAGGGCCGCTGCGCCTTTGCCGCGCACGCCACTGAAGGCGATGCTTTCAAACGCCAGGCCCTGCGTGGGCACGATGCGGCTTTCCATACTGTCTGGCCCGCCCAGCCAATGCACGTTCCAGCCCTGCTCGCGCAGGGCGTGCGCCACGGCCAGGCCGGGAAAGATATGCCCGCCGGTGCCGCCGGCGACCATCAAGGCGGTTTTAGGGCTTGGCTGTGCCGTGCTCATACGCTGCCCCTTTTCATCATGATGCGGTTTTCGTAATCGATGCGCAGCACCACGGCCATGGCCACCATATTCATCAGAATGGCCGAGCCGCCGTAGCTCATGAACGGCAGGGTCAGCCCCTTGGTGGGCAGTGCGCCCAGGTTCACACCGATATTGATGAAGGCCTGAAACCCCATCCACAGCCCCACACCTTGCGCGGCCAGACCGGCAAATGTGCGCTCCAGCAAAATGGCTTGCCGCCCGATTTCGATGATGCGGCGCGTCAGCCAGAAGAACATGCACACCAGCACCAGAATGCCGATGAAGCCCAGCTCCTCGCCAATCACGGCCAGCAAGAAATCGGTATGCGCCTCGGGCAGCCAGTGCAGCTTTTCCACACTGCCGCCCAGCCCCACGCCGAACAGGCCGCCGCGCCCCACGGCAATCAGCGAATGCGAGAGCTGGTAGCCCTTGTTCAGCGCGTGCTCGGCGCTCCAGGGATCCAGATAGGCAAAGATGCGCTCGCGCCTGAAGGGCGATGTGGCGATGATGGTGGCAAACACCATGACCAGCACTACCGCAATCAGAAAGAACATGCGCGCGTTTACGCCGCCCAGAAACAGAATGCCCATGGTCACCACGGCAATCACCATGAAGGCGCCCATGTCCGGCTCAGCCAGCAGCAAGGTGCCCGTCAGCGCCAGCGCCAGCACCATGGGCGCCACGGCGCGCACAAAGCGTTCCACATCGCCCATGTATTTGGTTTTTTCCTGCACATCCATCTTGCGCCGGATGTAATCGGCCGCATACAGCGCCATGGCCAGCTTGGCAAATTCGGACGGCTGAAAGTTCATGAAGCCCAGGCCAATCCAGCGCCGCGCGCCATTGACGCCTTTGCCAATGCCCGGCACCAACACGATGATCAGCAGGAAAAGCGCCCCGAGAAACAGCCAGCGCGCCCATTTTTCCCACAGGCGCACCGGAATCTGAAAAGCCACGACCGAGGCGATGGTGCCCATCAGCAGCGCAAACACATGGCGAATGAGAAAGTGCGTGGGTTTGTAGTTGGCAAAGCGCGGGTTGTCGGGCATGGCAATGGATGCCGAATACACCATAACCAGCCCCCACAGCAGCAGCAACACCATGCTCCACAGCAGGCCCTGGTCAATGCCCAGCTGCGCCAGCGTGGGCGCGGATTTGGACATGCGCCCGTGCGTGGCTGTGGGCATGCGAACGGGCAAGTCCGAGTCGTCTGCGCCGCTGCGCCAGCCCTGCACACGCGCCCACAGGCGCGGCAGCCAGCCGGTTTTTTGCTGGTGCACGGTTGCGCTCATGCCCCGCCCTCCAGCGTAACGCCATGCTTGTGCGCCAGATCGGCCACTGCCTGCCGAAACACTTCGGCACGGTGCACATAGTCGCGGAACATGTCAAAGCTTGCGCAGGCGGGCGAGAGCAACACCGCATCGCCCATGCGCGCCTGCCCTGCCGCCAGTTCCACCGCTGCTGGCAGCGAGCCTGCCGCCAGCACAGGCACGTCGCACTTGGCCAGCGCGGCCTCGATCAACGGCGCATCGCGCCCTATCAATACCACGGCCCGGCAGTGGCTGAACACGGCAGGCGCCAGCGGCGCAAAGTCCTGCTCTTTGCCTTCGCCGCCCAAAATGGCGACCAGCTTGCGCTCGGCCCCCAAGCCCTGCAAGGCTGCCAGCGTGGCACCGACATTGGTGCCTTTGCTGTCGTCAAAATATTCCACGCCGTCGATGATGCCGACCGGCTCTACCCGATGCGGCTCGCCACGATATTCGCGCAAGCCGTGCAGCATGGGTGCCAGGGCGGCACCCGTTTCACACGCCAAGGCCAAAGCGGCCAGCGCATTGCAGGCATTGTGGCGGCCACGTATGCGCAAGGCTTCTGCCGGCATCAAACGCTGCATTTGCACGGCTGTGGCAGGCGCATCCTTGCGCGCCTGGCGCGGGCGCAGTGTTTCTTCTTCCGCCACGGCGCGCACCAGCCAGGTCATGCCGTTAATCGTTTCCAGCCCCCAATCGCCCGGGCGTTGCGGCATGTCGCCGCCAAAGCTGGCCCAACGCCGCGCGGGCGGCTGCGCCGTTTTGGCGGCTTTTTTGCCTGCGCTTGCCTGGGCGGGCACCGCTGCTTCGGCAGCCTGGGCCTGCAAGCGTGGCAAAAGCGCCATGACTTCGGCATCGTCCCGATTCAGCACGGCAACGCCTTGCCGGCCAAAGATGCGTGCTTTGTCAGCCACGTACTCTGACATATCGGCATGCCAATCGAGGTGGTCTTGCGAAATGTTGAGGATGGTTGCCGCGCTGGGTTCAAACACCGCGCAGCCGTGCAGCTGGAAGCTGGACAGCTCCAGCACCCAGTTCTGCGGCAGCGCATCGGCATCCAAAGCGGCAGCGAGTGTGTCGAGCAAGGTGGGGCCGATATTGCCTGCCACCGCCACGGTTTGGCCCGCGCGTTGCAGCAACTGCCCCAGCAGCGAGGTGACCGTGGTTTTGCCATTGGTGCCGGTAATGCCCAGAATGTGCGGGGCGTAGGCCCGCTCTTGCCGCAAAGCGTGCAAAGCGGCCATGAACAAATCCAGCTCGCCCCCGACCGGAATGCCTTGCTGACCGGCCTGCTCGCGCACGGCGCAGGTGGCAGCCGGGCTCAAGCCGGGGCTGATATATACGGCCTGCACGCCAGCCAACAAGCCGGCGGCGTCAAACGCGCCCGCAACAAAACGGGCAGTGGGCACTTCTTGCTGCAAAACGGGCCATTGCGGGGGCGCGGCGCGGCTGTCTGCCACCGTTACCTGCGCGCCCCAACGCGCGCACCAGCGCGCCATGGCCAGGCCCGATAGGCCCAGGCCAAGAATCAGAACGTGTTGCTGTTGCAAAGTCTGCATATCGCCTTACCTCAGCTTCAACGTGGCCAGCCCTGCCAGGCACAGCAGGATGGTGATGATCCAGAAGCGCACGACCACCTGGGTTTCGCGCCAGCCGTTTTTCTCAAAGTGATGGTGCAGCGGCGCCATTTTGAACAGACGTTGCCCGGTGCCGTAGCGCTTTTTGGTGTAGCGGAAGTACGCCACTTGCAGCATGACCGAGAGCGCTTCCACCACGAAGATGCCGCCCATGATGGCCAGCACGATCTCTTGCCGCACGATGACGGCAATCGTGCCCAGCGCGCCGCCCAGCGCCAATGCGCCTACGTCGCCCATGAACACTTCTGCCGGATGCGCGTTGAACCAGAGAAAAGCCAGCCCAGCGCCCAGCAGCGCCGCGCAAAACACCATCAACTCGCCCACGCCGGCAATATGCGGCAGATAGAGATATTCCGCATACACGCGGTGGCCGGTGACGTAGGCAAAAACGCCCAGGGTCGAACCCACCATGACGACCGGCATGATGGCCAGGCCGTCCAGGCCATCCGTCAGGTTCACGGCATTGCTGCTGCCCACAATGACCAGATAGCTCAGCACCACAAAGCCCCAAACACCCAGGGGGTAGCTGATTTGCTTGAAAAACGGCACCAGCAAATCGGCCTTGGGCGACAGGCTGATGCTAAAGCCCGAGCGCACCCAGTCCAGCATGAGTTGCAGCACGCGGTAGTTGTTGCTTTCAGAGATGCTGAAGGCCAGAAACAGCGCCACGCCCAGGCCAATAAGCGTTTGCCAGAAGAATTTTTCGCGCGAGCGCATGCCTTCGGGGTCTTTGCGCACGACTTTGCGCCAGTCGTCTGCCCAGCCAATGGCGCCAAAGCCCAGCGTCACGATCAGCACGAGCCATACGAAACGGTTGTTCCACTCAAACCACAACAGGGTCGAAATCGTGATGGACAGCAGAATCAGCACCCCGCCCATGGTGGGCGTGCCGCTTTTGACCAAATGCGTTTCCATCGCATAGTCGCGCACGGGCTGGCCGATTTTGAGCGCCCGCAAGCGCCGTATCACCCAAGGGCCGGCAGCCAGGCCGATGAGCAGCGCCGTCATCGCAGCCATGACCGCGCGGAAGGTGATGTACTGGAAGACGCGCAGAAAACCCAGCTCGGGGTACATCTGCATCAGCCATTGCGACAGGATCAGCAGCATGGCGTCTTCCTTTCCGGCATGTTTTCCGGCATATGTTTCGTATGCCCCGTATGTTCTTGTTGTTGTGTCTGCATGGTTGCTTCCTGCACGGCGCTTGCTGCTTGCAGCAGGGCCTGCACAATTTTTTCCATTCCCATAAAGCGCGAACCTTTAACCAGCACGCTGCCAGCCGCAGGCAGCAAAGGTTCCAGCTGTTGCCACAGGCGCTGCCAGTCTTGCGGGCTGTTGCCCGCGTGCCGGGCGTGCGGGTGTTTGGCGGCGCTGTGCTGCGCCAGTTCGCCCAAAGTCAGCAAATGGGCAATGCCCTGCTCGGCTGCGTATGCGCCCACCTCGGCATGAAACGCCGCGCCTTGCGTGCCTACTTCGCCCATATCGCCAAGCACCAGCACATGCGGCGCGGGCAGCTCCCGCAGCAAATCGATGGCGGCACGCACGGAGTCGGGGTTGGCGTTGTAGCTATCGTCAATCAAAGACAAGGCGCGGCCTTGCCACAACACGCTAACCGCACGCGAGCGCCCTTGCACCGGCGCAAAGGCGGCCAACCCAGCCACGATGTGCGCCCAATCAATGCCCGCCGCATGGGCGCAAGCCGCAGCGGCCAAGGCGTTTTTCACATTGTGGCGGCCCGGCACCTGCAAGGTAAACGTTTGCACGCCAGCCGGCGTACGCATGTGCACGCGCCAGTGGTCGCCCAGCCATTGCATGTCTTGGGCGTAGATCTGCGCATCGGCCTGCGCTTGCAGGGCAAAACACAGGCAGGCGCGTTGCCCGGCCAATTCGCGCCATAGCGACGCGTAGGCATCATCTGCCGGAAACACCGCCACACCATCAGCGGGCAGTGCCGCAATAACCGCACCGTTTTCGCGCGCAACGGCTTCCACGCTGTGCATGAACTCTTGATGCTCGCGCTGGGCGTTATTCACCAAAGCCACCTGGGGCTGCGCCAAACCGGCCAGGTAGGCGATTTCGCCTGGGTGGTTCATGCCCAGTTCGACCACGCCGTATTGATGTTCTGCGCGCAAGCGCAGCAGGGTCAGCGGCACGCCGATGTCGTTATTCAGATTGCCTTGCGTGGCCAGCACGCGCGCATCGGCGGCTTGCCCGGCGGCCGCACGCAAGATGGCAGCCACCATTTGCGTAACGGTGGTTTTGCCATTGCTGCCGGTCACGGCAATCAAGGGCAGCCGGTATTGCTGGCGCCACAGTTGCGCCAGCTGGCCCAGGGCCAGGCGGGTATCGGGCACTTCCACGCCAGGCAGGCCCGCTTCGGCCAGCCTGCTTTCAGCCAGTGCTGCCACGGCGCCTTGCGCCTTGGCCTGCGGCAAAAATGCATGTGCGTCAAAACGCTCGCCCCGCAAGGCCACAAACAGGTCGCCCACTTGCAGGCTGCGCGTATCGGTATGCACGCGCCGCATATCGTGCGGCAGGCTGCCCACCACGCGCGCGCCCGGCAGTTGCGGCAGCAGGGCGGCCAGCTCCGGCATGGCGCCGGTTGTGAAAGAAAGTTCGCGCATGCTCATGCCCGGCCCCCTTGCATGCGCTGTGCCAAAGCCGCCTGCGCCTGCGCCATGTCTGAAAAAGGCCGCTTCACGCCGTGCACTTCCTGATAATCCTCATGCCCTTTGCCAGCAATCAGAATCACGTCGCTGGCGGCGGCATCGGCCACTGCCTGGGCGATGGCGGCTGCGCGGTCTTCGCACACGCGCAGTTGCGCAACGGCAGCAGACGGCACGCCTGCGCGGACTTGTTCGATGATGGCGAAAGGATTTTCGCTGCGCGGGTTGTCACTGGTGATGAACGGAACATCGGCCAGCCGCGCCGCAGCCGCGCCCATGAGCGGGCGTTTGCCCGGGTCGCGATCGCCCCCGCAGCCAAACACGCACCACAGCTTGCCGCCGCGTGCCTGCACCAGCGGCTGCAGGGCGGCAAGCGCCTTGTCCAGCGCGTCTGGCGTGTGCGCGTAATCCACCACAACCAAGGGCTGGCCTGCCTGTTGCACGCATTGCATGCGGCCGGGAACGGGTTGCAAATCGGCACACAGATTGGCCGCCTGTTGCAACGAGATGCCGCGTTGCCGCAAGCACGCCAGCACGCCCAGCATATTGTTGATGTTGTATTGCCCGATCAGCCGGGTTTGCAGGTGCACGCTGTCGCCGTCCTGTTCTTGCACGGTAAATGCCAAGCCTTCGGCGCTGTGTTGCACACGGGTTACTTGCAATCTCGCCGGCTGGGCTGCGCCGGTTTGGCTCGATAGCGTCCAGATATGGAGGGCGTCCAGATCGTCCCGCTGGGCGCTGCCTTGCAGCTCTGCTGCCAGCGCCAGACCTTGCGGATCGTCGATATTGATGACTGCCGCACGCAAGCCGGGCCAGGCAAACAGCTTGCGCTTGGCCTGCCAGTAAGCCTGCATGGAGCCGTGATAGTCCAAATGATCTTGCGTGAAATTGGTAAACACGGCGGTATGCAGCTGCACCCCTGCCAGGCGATGTTCGGCAATGCCGATGGATGATGCTTCCATCGCACAGGTTTTCACGCCGCGATCCGCCCACTGGCGCAAATAATGTTGCAGCACCACGGGGTCGGGCGTTGTCAGGCCGGTAGGCTTCACGGTGGCTTTGCCGCCTGTTACGCATCCCACGCCCAAGGTGCCGACCAGACCTGCTCCAGCAGGGTGCGCCTGCGCCAAGGCTTGCGCCAGCCACCATGTGGTGCTGGTTTTGCCATTGGTGCCGGTTACGGCAATGACATCCAGCGCCTGCGAAGGGCGGCCGTAAAACGCGGCGGCAATTTCGCCCGTATCCTGCCGCAGCCCTTGGTACAGCGCCAAGCGCTGCATGTACTCAGCCGGCAGCGCGCCTGCCTGCATAAAGTCAAACGCTTCCGCGCCCTGCGCTTCTACCAGGCAAGCCGCTGCGCCCCCCAGCAAGGCCTCGCGCACATACTTTCTGGCATCGTGCGCCGCGCCGGGCCAGGCAATAAAGGCTTCGTGCGCCTGCACGTAGCGGCTATCGGTTTGCAAGCGGCTGGCTTGCGCCGCCTGCAACCAGGCAGCCGCTTCGTCTGGCGTGCGCAAAACGGTTGGGTGTGTCAATTTCAATGTATCCATCGTCATAGCGACTCCTGCGCAGCATCTACCACCACACCCGGCTGCACCGACATATCGGGCGCAACGCCCAACAAGCGCAAGGTTTGCTGCACCACTTCGCTGAACACGGGCGCGGCTACCGCGCCGCCATAAATGCTGCCGCGCGGGTCGTCGATCATGACGCCCACCACGATGCGCGGCGCCTCAATCGGCGCAACGCCTACGAACGAAGCGCGATAGTGCTTGTCGGAATAACTCTTGCCCATTTGCTTGCGCGATGTGCCGGTCTTGCCGCCCACCGAATATCCGCTGGTGCGGGCCTGCTGCGCCGTGCCGCCCGGCAACGTCACCAGATGCAGCATGTTCATGACATCGCGCGCTACTTTGGAGCTGTACACCCGCACGCCTTGCGAGGCATCCACCGATTGATAGCGGCCGCTGACATCTGCCGCGCCCTCACGCACCAATGACACGGGCATCAACACGCCATCACGGGCAAACACCGAGTAAGCCCGCGTGATCTGAAACAGACTGGTAGACAAGCCGTAGCCATACGACATGGTGGCGTGCTCGATGGGACGCCAGCTCTTCCAGGGACGCAGGCGACCGCTGGCAATGCCCGGAAACGGCAAATCGGGCTTTTGCCCGAGGCCGACTTTGCGGAAGTTTTCCCACATATCCTGCCTGGACATGCGCTGCGCGATTTTGACCGTGCCGACGTTGCTGGACTTTTGCACCACGCCGTTCACGGTGAGCGCGCCGTAGTTATGCACGTCGCCAATCGTTGCGCCGTTAATGGTCATCCGCCCCGGATCGGTAGAAATAACGGTTTGCGGCGTAACCTTTTTCTGCTCCAGCGCCAAGGCCACGGTTACCGGCTTCATGGTCGAGCCGGGCTCAAAAATATCGGTCAGCGCCCGGTTGCGCAGCTGCTCGCCCGTCAGGTTCTTGCGGTTGTTGGGGTCATAGCTGGGGTAGTTGGCCAAGGCCAGTACTTCGCCGGTTTGCACGTCCAGCACCACCACGCTACCGCCTTTGGCGCGTTGCGCCGTCACGGCATCGCGCAGTTTTTGCCAGGCGAAATATTGCACCTTGCTGTCGATGGTCAAATGCAAGTCCTTGCCGTCCAGCGGCGGAATGCCATCGCCCACGCTTTCTACTACACGCCCCAAACGGTCGCGAATCACGCGGCGCGAACCCGCCTTGCCCGCCAACTGCTCGTTGAAGGTGCGCTCGACGCCTTCCAGCCCTTTGTCCTCAATATCGGTAAAGCCGACAATGTGCGCAACCGCCGCCCCTTCGGGGTATTGGCGGCGGTATTCCTTGCGTTGATAGATGCCGGCTATGCCCAAATCGGCAATCTGCTTGGCCACATCTTCATCCACCTGGCGCTTGATGTAAACGAAGTTTTTTTCGTCATTGGCCAGCTTGGCTTCGATACTTTTTAGCGGCATGCCCAGCAGCTTGGCCATCTTCGCCAGCTTGGCGCGATCGGCCTGCTGGTTCACCTCTTCAGGAAAGGCCCAGATCGCCTGCACCGGCACGCTGGAAGCCAGAATCAGCCCGTTGCGATCCAGAATGCGCCCACGGTTGGCAGGCAACGTCAATGTGCGCGCAAAGCGCACTTCGCCTTGCCGCACAAAAAAGTCATTGCCAATAATCTGGATGTAGGCCGCACGCACGCTCAAGGCCACAAAGCCCAGCGCAAGCCCCGCCACAATCAGGCGGCTGCGCCACAGCGGCGTGTGGCTGGTCAGCAAGGGGTTAACGCCCAGCGAAACGTTTTTTACGCCGTTGACGCTGGTGATGCCGCGCAGGCTTTTTTGCAGCGCCTTTTCCTGCCTGCGGCTTTTCCACTGCTTGAAGTTCCACCACCGCGTCATGGCTGCCTCCGCTGCACAGGCGCTGGCTGCGCGCCTTCAACCGGCTCGGAGCGAATCGCCGCGGCCGGGCCGCTAACGATCACCACGCCTTTTTTCTCCATCACATATTGCGTGATGGAAGGGGTTGCCTCGCGCATTTGCAAACGCGCACGCGCCGTGCCATCCACACGCAAAGCGGCTGCCTGCGCGCGTTTTTGCACATCCAGCGCATCGCGCTCGGTTACCAGCCTGCGTGCCGCAGCCTGCTCGCGATCTACCGCGGTAAACAGCACCCGCGATTGGTATTGCAGCCGCACCAGATAAAAGGCGCTGGCCAGCACAGCGGTGAGCAAGATGATTGCCAGGCGCATCATGCCAGCACCTCCTGGCTGCGTACGGCGGTGCGCAAAATGGCGCTGCGTGCACGGGGGTTGGTGCGCACTTCTTCTTGCGAAGGGCGCACGCGCTTCACGTCGCGCAACAGCATGGATGTTTTGCTGCGCTGCGCGATGGCGGGCAGGCGGCGATCCAGCTCCTCGCGCGAATGGCGCTGCATGAATTGCTTGACGATGCGGTCTTCCAGCGAATGGAACGAAATGACCGCCAGCACGCCCCCCGGCTTGAGGATCAGCAACGCGGCGTCAAGCGCCTGCTGGAGTGCCTCAAGCTCGGCATTGACGAAAATCCTAATAGCCTGAAATGTGCGCGTTGCAGGGTCCTGACCCGGCTCGCGGGTTTTGACCGCGCCAGCCACGAGTTGGGCCAGTTCGGATGTGCGCTCGAGTGGGCCGTGTGCTTGCCGGCGAGCAACAATCGCCTTTGCAATCTGTGCAGCAAACCGTTCTTCTCCATAATCACGTATTACCTCCGCTATCTGCTGCACATCGGCCGTAGCCAGCCAATCGGCCGCGCTTTGCCCGCGCGTGGTGTCCATGCGCATGTCCAGCGGCCCGTCATGTCGAAAAGAAAATCCGCGCTGCGGCGTGTCAATCTGCGGGGAGCTCACGCCCAAGTCCAGCAAAATCCCGTCCACGCTCTGCGCTGGCAACTCGCGCATGTCGGCAAAGCTGGCGTGGCGAATTTCAAAGCGTGCGTCATCCATAACCGCTTGCGCATGGGCAATGGCTTGCGGGTCTTTGTCATACGCCAGCAAGCGCCCGCCAGGCCCCAATTGCGCCAAAATGGCCCGGCTATGCCCGCCGCGGCCAAATGTGCCGTCTACATAACTGCCATCGGGGCGATGCACCAAGGCGGCTACAGCCTCCTGCAGCAGGACGGGGATATGTGTTGTGAGGGTATTCATGCGCCGCCTCAGAACACGAAATTGACCAAGGCTTCAGGCAAGGGCTGTTCGCGCGCCTGCGCTTCTTTGGCCGCGTACACCTGTTTGTCCCACAACTCGAAGTGGCTGCCATTGCCCAGCAACAGCGCCTCTTTGCCCATGCAAGAAGCTTCGCGCAACTCTGGCGACAGCAGGATGCGACCACTGCCGGCATCCATTTCCAGCGCCATGGCATTGCTCAACACAATGCGCTTTTGCCACGAGGCCGACATGGGCCACGCAGCCACGCGCTCGCGAAAAGCCACCCATTCCGTTTCCGGGAACAGTAGCAGGCAGTCTTCTTGAAAGTGCCGCGTGATGTGCAAGCGCCCAGCAGCCATTTCGACCAAGCTGTCACGGTAGCGGGTCGGGATGGCGATCCGGCCTTTGGCATCGACAGAAAGGGTGCTGGCACCTTCGAACACGGTTTTCCTGGGTAAAAAATGTTTTTCCGAAAGAAAAATGACCTTTTTCGCCACTTTCCTTCACTTTTTGACACTTTACCAGCAAACCCATGCACTCGCAATATCACGAGTGTGAATTTTTCCTAATAAAATCAATATATTAGTAACGAACACTCAAGCAAAAAGCGCTTACTGAGAACAGTTTTTTCTTGGAAAAGAAAGAGTTATAAGTGCTTATAAAAGTATTGCTTGAATGACAACAAAATCGTCACAAAATGTAGCGGGAAAGATCCTCATTCTGGCTCAACTCGCCCAAACGGGCGTCCACATAAGCCGCATCGATGGTGATGGTTTGGCCCTGCCAATTCGTGGCCGCGAAGCTGATTTCGTCCAACAAGCGCTCCATTACGGTTGAGAGGCGACGCGCGCCAATGTTTTCTGTGCGTTCGTTCACGTCAAAAGCGATGTGCGCCAAGCGCGTGATACCGTCAGGCGTAAAGTCCAGCGTCACACCTTCGGTTGCCAGCAGGGCCTGATATTGCTTGACCAGCGAGGCGTGTGTTTGGGTCAGGATGGCTTCAAAATCCTGCACCGACAGGCTTTGCAGCTCCACCCGAATCGGAAAGCGCCCTTGCAGCTCGGGAATCAAGTCGCTGGGTTTGCTCAGGTGAAATGCGCCCGAGGCCACAAACAGGATATGGTCGGTTTTGACCATGCCGTATTTGGTGCTCACCGTTGTGCCTTCCACCAACGGCAGCAGGTCACGCTGCACGCCTTGGCGCGACACATCGGCGCCGCTGCGCCCGTCCGAGCCGGCTACTTTGTCGATTTCGTCGATGAAAACGATGCCGTTTTGTTCGGCATTGCTCATGGCTTGGCTGCGGATGTCTTCTTCGTTCACCAATTTGGCGGCTTCTTCTTCGGTCAGTAGGCGCAAAGCCTCCGCCACTTTGAGGCGGCGGGTTTTGCGTTTGTCCTGATGCAGGCTGCTGAACATGGAGCGCAGCTGCTCAGTCATTTCTTCCATGCCGGCCGGCCCCATGATCTGCATGGAAGGCGCGGCATCGGGCAGATCCACTTCGATTTCCTTGTCGTCCAGCTGCCCTTCGCGCAGCTTTTTGCGAAACGCCTGCCGCGTAGCGTTGCCCGTTGTTGTCGCTTGCGCTTGCACATCGGTTGCCTGCGAGCCGTCCGCGCCACGAGCCGAAGGCAGCAGGATATCCAGAATGCGCTCTTCGGCAATTTCTTCGGCACGGTGTTGCTGGGTGCGCACCGCCGCATCACGCGTTTGCTTGATGGCCACTTCCACCAAGTCGCGAATGATGGAGTCCACATCTTTGCCAACGTAGCCTACTTCGGTGAACTTGGTGGCCTCCACCTTGATAAAAGGCGCATTGGCCAGCCGCGCCAGCCGGCGGGCTATTTCGGTTTTGCCCACGCCCGTTGGCCCGATCATGAGGATGTTTTTGGGTGTGATTTCGGTGCGGAGCTTTTCGTCCACTTGCTGGCGGCGCCAGCGATTGCGCAATGCGATGGCAACGGCGCGCTTGGCGTCTTGCTGTCCGACGATGTGGCGGTCTAACTCGGAAACGATTTCTTGTGGGGTCATGGAAGACATGGCAAATTCACTCGCAAAAAATGAAACATGAAAGCAAATGCCCCAGTACACGGGGCATGCAACATCAAACAACACGCGCGCCATCAGCAGCCTGCATGCTTGGCGCGGCAGGCCTTACAGCGTTTCGACCGTGTGGTGCATATTGGTATAGATGCACAGTTCGCCCGCAATGGCCAAGGACTTGCGGACGATGGCTTCGGCGCTCAAATCGGTGTTGTCCAGCAAGGCGCGCGCAGCAGCCTGCGCGTAAGAGCCGCCGGAACCAATGGCAACAATGCCCTGCTCTGGCTCCAGCACGTCGCCATTCCCCGTGATGATGAGGGATGCGTCTTTGTTGGCAACGGCCAGCATGGCCTCCAGCTTGCGCAACACGCGGTCGGTGCGCCAATCGCGCGTCAGTTCAATAGCCGCCCGCACCAAGTGACCTTGGTGTTTTTCGAGTTTGGCTTCAAAGCGTTCAAACAGCGTAAAGGCATCCGCCGTAGCGCCGGCAAAGCCTGCCAATACCTGGTTTTTGTACAAGCGGCGCACTTTGCGGGCCGAGTGTTTAACGACGACATGCCCCAAAGTCACCTGCCCGTCGCCACCCAGCGCCACCTCCACCCCGTTAGGGGTTTGACGCCGCACGCTGACGATGGTTGTTCCGTGAAACTGCTCCATGAAAAAATCTCCCAAATTGGCGGCACAGCCTCTGTGCATGCGCATTCAAAATCAAAAGTTCAAATGCAACAGCGGCCTATGCTGCAAAACAATATATCTATTCCTGGTTACGACTGACTGGCTATTTGATATAGCGCTCAGCCATTCGAACGTGTGCCCGATCGCGCATGCGCCTGACTTTCGGCACATGCGGGCTGTTTTTAATACAGCACACGTGCATCAATACAAGGCACACAGTCTGCCACGGCATCAATCGCGCCGCAGTTTGACTGTTGCTTGCGCCGTAATGCCCATCACACGCCAGAAAACAGCCAGCAAACGATTCACCTGAACAAACTGCACATGGCGCTGCTCGTTTTGTGGCGCCATCAACCATTCCAGCAACGTAACTGCGGCCTGGTAATCCATGCTATTGAGTTGGCTGCAATCGATGATGCAGAAATCGCCCGTGCTGGCTGCGCCGACTGCTTGCAACAGGTTCCGTATATCGCCTTTGAGCGTACCTTTCCATTGCAGCGGGTGCTTGAGCGTTTCCTCTTCGTCTTTGGACAAAGCGCCAGCGGTGGCATCCTGCGGTGCAGCGTTTTCTTTCTCGCCGCGCTCCAACATGGAAAGCGCATTTTCCGCATCAATGAAATGGCAGCGGGTACGCACCCATGAAGGCGGCGACTCTTCCAGCGCCACACAATATTCCAGCGCCAGATGATCGAACTCTTCTTGCCCGTGCATGATGCGCACCAACTCCAGCCGCAACAGCCACAGCAGGGGATATACCGGCGAGCCTGTACCGTTCAGTGCATCTATTCTTTGCGCGCAACAGGCCAGCAAACGCTCGCCCCCCCACATCAGCAAATCGACTTTTCGCCCTGCCAAATCACGGAATTGATCCAGCAACGGTTCGACCGCATCGTCCAAAATTGCTTGCAAGGCGCGCCAATCCAGCAACACCTGGGCTGGCGATGTAATAAGTTGCGAACGCAGCAGCATGACATCCGTCGAATCCAGCTCCACCGGGCAACGCCAGCCGTTTTGCAAGCTGTAATCAATTTCAGGAAAAGTGCCTAACGTACTCAGGATAAGCGTTGCCTCACCTAAATCCGCCCCTTGGTATTGCGGGGCGGAACGGTCGAAATGCCGCACCATCTGGATGCTGGCTGCCTCGAATTTTTCTTCCTGTTCAGTGCAACGATAAAAATCCAGCAACGCCAGAGAAACATGCGGCTCATCACCAGCCAGCCCGGCTTGCACCCCCATTTGCTCAGCCTGCGCCAATTCCAGCAATTGCGCTTCTGTTCGCGCATTGTCACCTTGCGCAAAACGTATGGCAGGCTCATTGAGACACTCCGGCAAGTCCTCCGGCGTGTACTCTGGCGGCGACACTACTGACTGAAAGTCGCTATCGGCAACCAATTCGTCTTGCACCGCCTGGGCTGCCGCCATGGATTGCGCATCGGCTTGCGCCAAAGGTTGCAGCCGCCCCCCTTCTTCTGGGGGCAAAGCATTGCCTGCACCAGCGATACCATGATCATCTTCTGCCAAATCGCTAAAGGCATTGCGATAGACAAAGGTTGCCAGCTGTTGCGCCGCCTTCTTGTTTTCGGAAAAGTCCACTTGCTCACCGCTTCCATGCACCGGGGCAACAGGCGGTTTTTCAGTGCGTTGGACTGGGGGCACAGGTTGCGCTACAGATGGTGGCTGCGCATGTTGCGGGGCCAGAAATGCCGGATCAAACGCGATCAAATCACCGTCTTGTGATTCAATTTCTACATCAACCTCCCCAATCTGCGTTTCAATTAGCATCTGGGTTTTCTGTGCCTCTGTCGGCGCATGGACACCTCCCTTCGTTCCCCACCATTGTCCGGCCATTTGCTCTTCGATGCGGCCAATTTCACTCACCCGAAAGTCGGCTGCAATATTGCTATGTAATGGTGCTGCTGCCTGCGCTTGCGCAGAAAAAAGAACCGGCCCGGCACCAGCACTGCTGCCTGCCGAGGGGTCACTGTTCGCATTGAGCGCGCCGGGCACACTGGCGCCCACGCGAATCTGGCGCAAGATGGCAAATTCTTTGATGCGGATGTTGCGATTGTCTTTGCGACGCTGGTGCCGCAAAGCGAATATTTCCTCTTGCGTCAGCTCCAGCCCCTCTCCGCCGGCATGGCCTTTCTGACCTTGAGAGGCCTTGTCCAGCGCTGACCAATCGGTTGTGGGGTTGGCAACAAACCGGGCCAGCTTGCTCAGAAAGGTATTTTTATCTTTGTCGGTTTGCGCCATGACCTGCCGATCCAGTAATCATTGCACGCCCGGCGGCGTGCTACCCATACGCCTTTAGTCACCAAACAATTAGTCGCCAAACAGTTTCTGCTTCATCTCGCGGCGCTGCTGCGCTTCCAGCGACAGCGTAGCCGTGGGGCGCGCCAGCAGCCGGGGCACGCCGATGGGCTCGCCGGTTTCTTCACAGTAGCCGTATTCGCCCGCATCAATGAGATGAATGGACTGCTCGATTTTCTTAAGCAGCTTGCGCTCGCGATCGCGCGTGCGCAGCTCCAGCGCGTGCTCTTCTTCGATCGTGGCACGGTCGGCCGGATCAGGCACCACGGCAGCGTCTTCGCGCAAATGCTCTGCCGTTTCACCGGCGTGATTGAGAATTTCCTGGCGCAGCGCTTGCAGCTTGTGCTTGAAAAAGCCCAGCTGCGCATCGTTCATGTACTCGCTATCGGGCATGGAAAGCACTTCGGCGTCCGTCAGCTCGTGCGGTGCTTTCTTTTTCCAGTTATTGCTCAGTTTGGGATCTTTTTGCATCACGGCAAGGCTGGGTTGGGCAGCCTGAGTAGTCTGTTTAGAAGTCGTGCTGGATGCGCCCCCGGCCTTGGCAGGCTTGGTGGCAGCATGGGCGGGAGAGGTTTTGATTGTGCGGGCCACTAACGTACACCTTTCCAAAATAGAAATGATGAACAGCCAATCAAGGTCTGCTCATTCAGATTCAATATAGTCAATATCCATGGACTGCGGCATTGATGCCCGTCCCGCTGTCGGCACGGCTGCAAGCCCTTGGCAGAGTCCAGGCCGTTGCAGCGCCGGGCGATTTTAGGCCATTTATATGCATTGCCTCAAGCACACGCCGGCCAGACCATCACACCTGGCCACTGCGGCCTTGGCTGGCCTGCGCCGACCGCCCAGTGTGCCAGCCATTACGCCAAGCACTGCCGCAGACCCTGTTCCAGAATGTCTTTGGGCAGTTCCGTTCCGATAAAGACCATTTTGCTCACGCGCGACTCATCGGGCTGCCACGGGGCGCCCAAGTCGCTGCCCATTAACTGATGCACGCCCTGAAAGATGACTTTGCGCTCGGTGCCCTGCATGTGCAACACCCCTTTGTAGCGGTAGAGCTTGGGGCCGTAGATATTGACGATGGCACCCAAAAAGTCTTCCAGCAAGGCGGGGTCAAACGGGCGATCCGCACGGAAAACAAAGCTTTGCACATCGTCTTCGTACACATGGTGGTGGGCGTGATGATGGTGATGGCCATGGCTGCAACCGTGGCTGCCGCACCCGCATCCATGCCCGTGCTGGTGGGCGGCGTGCGCATGTGCATGCCCATGTTCATGCGCGGCATCAGCGGCATCGTGGTTGCAGGCTTCGCCCGGGGCGTGCTGGTGATTGCACCCCGCATGGTGGTGCGCAGCCGCTTCGGCTGCCAAAAATTCGGGATGCAGCTCCAGCTTGGCGTTGAGGTTAAAGCCGCGCAAGTCCAGCACTTCCTGCAAAGGCACTTGCCCAAAATGCACCACTTTTTGGGTTGCGCGCGGGTTCATGCGCGCCAGTCGCCGTTGCAGGCTGGCCAGTTCCTGCTCGGTGATCAGATCCGCCTTGCTGATGAAGATTTGATCGGCAAAGCCTACCTGGCGCTGCGCCTCCAGGCGAGCATCCAGCTGCTGGTGTGCGTACTTGGCATCCACCAAAGTGATGATGGAGTCCAGCATGTATTGCTCGGCCACCGCATCGTCCATGAAAAAGGTTTGCGCAACCGGGCCGGGGTCGGCCAGGCCAGTGGTTTCAATCACCACACGGTCAAACTGCAAGCGGCCCTGGCGGCGCTTGTCGGCCAGCTCGGTCAGGGTGCTGCGCAAATCTTCGCGAATGCTGCAACACACGCAGCCGTTGTTCATCTGGATGATTTGCTCGGTGGCATCTGTCACCAGAATTTCGTTATCAACGGCTTCTTCGCCAAATTCGTTTTCGATCACGGCGATTTTCTGGCCGTGCGCTTCCGTCAGAATGCGCTTGAGCAAAGTGGTTTTGCCCGCACCCAAAAAGCCGGTGATGATGGTGGCAGGAATCATGTTCATACAGTCGCAGTCCCATCGCAGCCGCTTGACGCGGTCTGCGCAAAAAAATCAACAAAACACGCCGAATTATCGAACACCGCCGCGCCGCCCGCCCCAAACGCCTCTATAACAACGCCCATCCCCTATGTTCCATACCGCAGATATTTACTGCCAGACCTCATACCGCATGGCGGTGTGCGAAAATCCATTCAGTTTTTAGCAAGCATTGATAGCACCCATGACATCTTCTAACAACGATTTGCCGCAGCAGGCTACATCGGATGAAGCGGCCACGCCGGCGGCGGCAGCCGTGCGCAAGCGCCCGCCGCCTGGCGAGCGCCGCAAGCAGATTCTGGAAACACTGGCGCGCATGCTCGAAAAGCCCGGCTCGGAGCGCATCACCACGGCCGCGCTGGCGGCAGAACTGGCCGTGAGCGAAGCGGCGCTGTACCGCCACTTTGCCAGCAAAGCGCAAATGTTCGAAGGCTTGATCGACTTTATCGAACAAAGCATTTTTTATCTGATTAACCAGATTGGCGAACGCGAAGCCGACCCGCAAGCGCGCGCCTCGCGCATCTTGGCCATGCTGTTGCAGTTTGCAGAAAAAAACCCCGGCATGGCACGCGTCATGGTGGGCGACGCCCTGGTGCTGGAGCACGAAAGGCTGCAACAGCGCATCAATCTGATGCTGGACAAGGTCGAATCCAGCCTGCGCCAGCACTTGCGCCAAGTGGCGGAGGCGCGCGCATCGGCCACCCCCAGCGTAGATGCGCAAGTGCGCAGTTCGGTCATGCTGGCTTTTGCCGTGGGACGCATGCAGCGCTACGTGCGAACCGAATTCAGACGCCTGCCCACCGAACATCTGGATGCCTGCCTGCAACAGATGTTGCACTAAGCGCCTGGCGCACGCCGCCATCCGCCCCGCTGCCCCGTCGCCATGCCGTCCAAGATGGCAGCGGCGGCAACGGCGCACCCAAACGCTCAGGTGCCAAGCAGTTTTCGGCGGTTTTCTCTCCCATCTTGCCGCCCCCTTCTGCCCTGTGGCTGCCCGCAAGCGCTTTTATTACGAGCCGTTTGGCCTTGCACAGCCCCAACATCACCCCGCCGACCACGCATCACCGCGCCCACATGGCGTTGGCCATCCATAAAACCAGCCAGCGCATGTGCACAGGCCGTTGGCAAGCGCCACAAATACCTTAAATGCCACAAGTGCGACAATGCGGCCATTCCGCCACATACTGGCTGCCAGTGCAGCCACGCATGACGGCGGGCAGGTTTTTTTGCAGAAATTTCTACAAATCTACAAATATCGCAACAGGAATCGCATGTCGAATAAGCCCAGCAAAGAACTTTATTCCGAACACTCGATCCGCGTCCTCAAAGGGCTGGAGCCGGTCAAGCAACGCCCCGGCATGTACACCCGCACCGACAACCCGCTGCACATCATTCAGGAAGTGATCGACAACGCCGCCGACGAGGCGCTGGCGGGCTTTTGCAAAAAGATCAAGGTCACGCTGCATGGCGACGGCTCGGTGAGTGTGGAAGACGACGGCCGCGGCATTCCCTTCGGCCTGCACCCCGAAGAAAAAGCGCCTGTGGTGGAGCTGGTGTTTACCCGCCTGCACGCGGGCGGCAAGTTCGACAAAGGGCAAGGCGGCGCTTACAGCTTCAGCGGCGGGCTGCACGGCGTGGGCGTGAGCGTGACCAACGCCCTGTCCAAACGGCTCGAAGTCACCAGCTACCGCGAGGGCCAGGCCGCCCGCATCGTGTTTGCCGCAGGCGATGTGGCCGAGCCGCTGGCCGTGCGCGCCAATGGCGGCGCAGCGGCGGGCGACCGCAAGCAAGGCACCACTGTGCGCGTGTGGCCCGATGCCAAATACTTTGAAAGCAGCGCCCTGCCCACGGGCGAGCTGGTGCACCTGCTGCGCAGCAAGGCGGTGCTCATGCCCGGCGTCACCGTGCAACTGGTAGACGAGAAGAAAAAAGACCAGCAAAGCTGGCAGTACAAAGGCGGCCTGCGCGACTATCTGGAGCAAACCTTGCCGGCAGATGCCGTCATCCCCCTGTTTGAAGGCGAAGGCTACGCGGGCAAAGACGACGGCAGCTTTGCCGAAGGCGAAGGCGCGCAATGGGCCGTGGCCTTTACCGAAGACGGCGCGCCCGTGCGCGAAAGCTACGTCAACCTCATCCCCACCACGGCGGGCGGCACGCACGACAGCGGCCTGCGCGACGGCCTCTTTCAAGCCGTCAAAAGCTTTATCGAGCTGCACGCGCTGCTGCCCAAGGGCGTCAAGCTCATGCCCGAAGACGTATTCGCCCGCGCCAGCTACGTGCTGTCTGCCAAGGTGCTGGACCCGCAGTTCCAGGGCCAGATCAAAGAGCGCCTCAACAGCCGCGACGCACTGCGCCTGGTCAGCAGCTACGTGCGCCCGACGCTGGAGCTGTGGCTCAACGCCCATGTGGAACACGGCAAGCGCCTGGCCGAACTCGCCATCAAAGCCGCGCAAACCCGCCAGCGCGCGGGCCAAAAGGTTGAAAAACGCAAAGGCAGCGGCGTAGCCGTGCTGCCCGGTAAGCTCACCGACTGCGAAAGCCGCGACACGCGCCTGAACGAAGTCTTTCTGGTCGAAGGCGACAGCGCCGGCGGCAGTGCCAAAATGGGCCGCGACAAGGAAACGCAAGCCATTTTGCCCCTGCGCGGCAAGGTGCTCAACACCTGGGAAGTGGAGCCTGGCCTGCTCTTCAAAAACACCGAAATCCACGACATTGCCGTAGCCATCGGCATTGACCCGCACGGCCCCAACGACGAGGTGGATTTGAGCGGCCTGCGCTACGGCAAGGTCTGCATCCTGAGCGATGCCGATGTGGACGGCTCGCACATCCAGGTGCTGCTGCTGACCCTGTTCTTTCGCCACTTTCCCAAACTCATCGAAGCCGGCCATGTGTACGTGGCGCGCCCACCGCTATTCAGGGTAGATGCGCCTGCGCGCGGCAAAAAGCCCGCCGCCAAGCTCTACGCGCTGGACGAAGGCGAGCTACAAGCCATACTCGACAAGCTGCGCAAAGACGGTGTGCCCGAAGGCAAGTGGAGCATCTCGCGCTTCAAAGGCTTGGGCGAAATGAGCGCCGCCCAGCTGTGGGAAACCACCCTCAACCCCGACACCCGCCGCCTGCTGCCCGTGCAGCTGGGCCATTTGGACTGGACGCAAACCGCCGCCGAAATGACCAAACTCATGGGCAAAGGCGAGGCCGCCGCCCGCCGCGAGCTGATGGAGGCGTTTGGCGATACGGTGGAAGTGGATGTGTAGCGGGCAAGCACCAGCTGGCCGCTGCCAACGCACCGGCACACACACGCGGCGGCGCGTTGCGCATTACCTGTTACGCGTTCCCCGTTGCGCGCTACCTGTTGCGCATTACACATTGCGCCTGCGTGCCACCCATCCGCCAGGCGCCGGCGTTACAGACGCAAACAGCCGCTTGCCGCCGCCCCGCTATGCTTGGGTTTTGCCCCCCGATCTGCTTTCCGCTCCCCCTCTGCTATCTGCCGGCTGCGCCCATTCTGCTCATTCTTTTTCTGATTGCCCGTGATGCATAAACGTTTTTTCCCTTGGCTTTTTACCTGCTGGCTGGCGCTGGGCGGCACTGCCGCGCATGCCGACGTGTGGGGCTATGTGGACGAAAACGGCGACACGCACTTTGCCACGCGCCAGATCGACGGGCGCTATCAGCTGTACTTCAAAACCCAAACCGGCCCCGTGCCTCTGCCCGCTTATGGCGCGGCAGGCGCAGGCACGGGCAGAGTCATCGTCAATCGCTCGCGGCTGGCCTTCAACCCCAAGGCCGATGCGGCAGCGGGCGTCAAAGCGCAGCGCCTGGTGGCATTGATGAACCAGTCCAAAGCCTTTCGGCAGGTGCGCCACATCCTGCACCAAGAGGCCGCACGGCACGGGCTGAGCATCCATCTGGTCAAGGCCATTACGGCGGCAGAGTCGGGCTTTAACCCGCGGGCCGTATCGCCTGCCGGCGCCGTGGGGTTGATGCAGATCATGCCGGACACCGCCCGCATGCTGGGCCTGCGAGCCGACAAAGACAAAACGGTAGAAGACAAGCTGACCGACCCCGCCACCAACGCCCGCCTGGGCACACGCTACCTCAGCCAGCTGCTGCAACAATTCGGTGGCCGCACCGATTTGGCCGTGGCCGCCTACAACGCCGGGCCGGGCGCGGTGCGTAAGCGCATGGCGATTCCGCCCTATGCCGAAACGCAAGGCTATGTGCGCACCGTGCTGGCCATTTACGAGACGTTGCAGCCGGGCGCTGCGCCCAACTGGGCAGGCACCGGCCTTGCTGCCGCACCCTCTGCGGGCAGGGCGGCCACCCGCACCGGCGCGCGCCGCCGCGTGGTGCTGGCAGGGGCGCAAACACCCGCGCACACACCCGTACAAACAGCCGCGCCGGGCAATCGCTCCGTCAGGCTGCCGGCCAGCCAAGGTACGGCAGGCGGTGCCCATGC
>CAYUAF010000006.1:0-36047 GCA_964442555.1 uncultured Allobrachymonas sp. | reverse complement strand
GCGATATTGAACAGGCCCTGCTGGCGCTGGGCTATAACGAGAAAGAAGCGCAGGCGGCGCTCAAGGCCTTGCCCGCAGATATCAGCGTGAGCGAAGGCATCAAGCAGGCTCTCAAAACACTGGCGAAGTAGCGGGCAGCCCCACATTCGGTCAGGCAAAACGCGCCCCGTTTCTATGCCCTATTTCTGCTGATAGGCGTGGCGCATCGCCTGCTGGCCTGCCGGCCCGTGCCGGTTTCTGGCACACGGCACAAAACGCAGACGGCGTCATGCGGCGCGGGCAGCCCCAAGCCCCGTGCTGCTTGCGGGCGCGGGCAGCGCCCCGTATTACGCCATTACGATGCCGCTTCCGCGCGGCGCGGCATCAGCGGGATGCTGTCTGCATCAATGCGCAGCACGGGCGGCGCCAGCGGCTCGTCATCAAACGCCTTGTCGCCCTGCTCATCGGGAATGCCGGTGGTTTGCAAATCGCGGAAGTTGTGCAGCTGCCGATCCATCAAATGGCTGGGCACCACGTTTTGCAGCGCTTGCAGAATCATCTCGGTGCGGCCGGGGTGTTGCTTTTCCCAATCCTTGAGCATGTGGCTGACCTGCTTGCGCTGCAAATGCTCCTGGCTGCCGCACAGATTGCAGGGAATGATCGGGAACTGCCGATGCTCCGCCCAGCTGATCGTATCGGCCTCTTTCACATACGCCAGCGGGCGAATCACCATGAATTCGCCGTTATCGCTCACCAGCTTGGGCGGCATGCCCTTGAGCTTGGCGCCAAAGAACATATTGAGAAAGAAGGTGGCCACAATGTCGTCGCGGTGGTGCCCCAGCGCAATCTTGTTGCAACCCAGGCGGCGCGCCACGGTGTACAGAATGCCACGGCGCAGGCGCGAGCACAGGCTGCACATGGTTTTGCCTTCGGGCACGATTTTTTTGACCACGCTGTAGGTGTCTTGCGTTTCGATATGAAACGGCACCCCCGCCGCCTGCAAATAGGCCGGCAGCACATCGGCCGGAAAGCCCGGCTGCTTCTGATCCAGATTGACGGCCACCAGCTCAAACGCAACGGGCGCGCGCTGTTGCAGCTTTTGCAGAATGTCGAGCAGGGTGTAGCTGTCTTTGCCGCCGCTGATGCAGACCATGACGCGGTCGCCCGCTTCGATCATGTTGTAGTCCACAATCGCCTGCCCGGTCAGGCGGCACAGGCGCTTCTCCAGCTTGATCGCTTCGCGGCGCGCCTTGGCCTGCTGCGCCTGCGTTTCGGCAGCGGCAGGGTCGGAAGATTCATCCAGTAAAGCGGGCGGCACGGGCCAGGTGGTATCAGTCATGGCGCAAACAAGGCAAAAGCGCGCATTGTAGCTACCGCATGCCATCGCCGCGCCCGCCGCTGCGGCAGGGGCGCGCAAATTTCGGTAGTACACTACTGTGCCAACTCGGCGGCAAACAGGGCCGACAACACGGCTGGCCGCCTTGCTTTTCCGGCGATGCCGCGCCCCGCATATATATCCATGCATATACCCATGCGCTGGCGCACACACCCCTCACACCACACAAGGATTCTTTTGCCATGAGCGCACTTCCCGCCATTTCCGACCGCGATGGCTCCATCTGGATGGACGGCCAACTGATTGACTGGCGCGATGCCAAGGTGCACGTGCTCACGCACACCCTGCACTATGGCTGCGGCGCATTCGAGGGCGTGCGCGCTTACCCAACAGACAAGGGCACGGCCATTTTCCGCCTGCAAGAGCACACCCAGCGCCTGTTCAACAGCGCCAAAATTCTGCGCATGCAGATTCCGTTCAGCCAGGAACAACTCAACGAAGCGCAAAAAGAAGTGGTGCGCACCAACGGCTTAAGTGGCGCCTACATCCGCCCGCTGGTGTGGCTGGGCAGCGAGAAGCTGGGCATCAGCCCCAAGGGCAACCGGGTGCACGCCATGGTGGCGGCCTGGGCCTGGGGCGCTTATTTGGGGGAAGACGGCCTGAACAAAGGCATTCGCATCAAAACCAGCAGCTACACGCGCCACCACGTCAATATCACCATGACGCAGGCCAAAACGGTGAGCAACTACACCAATTCCATTCTGGCCAATATGGAAGCCACGGACGACGGCTACGACGAGGCCCTGCTGCTGGACAGCGCAGGCTTTGTGAGCGAAGGTGCGGGCGAAAACATTTTCGTCATCAAAGACGGCGTGATCTACACGCCCGACCTGTCTGCCGGCGCGCTC
Source organism: uncultured Allobrachymonas sp. (assembly GCA_964442555.1). GTDB lineage: Bacteria > Pseudomonadota > Gammaproteobacteria > Burkholderiales > Burkholderiaceae_C > Brachymonas. The sequence goes on along the minus strand of CAYUAF010000006.1, from coordinate 33,824 downwards.
AACGGCATTACGCGCAACACCGTGCTGCATATCGCCCGGGATTTGGGGATTGAAGTGGTACAAAAGCGCATCACGCGCGACGAAATCTACATTGCCGACGAGGCCTTCTTTACCGGCACGGCGGCTGAAGTCACGCCCATTCGCGAAATGGATCGCATCCAAATCGGCCAGGGTTGCCGCGGCCCGATCACCGAAAAAATCCAGCGCGCATTTTTCGATATCGTGAATGGCCGCAATCCGCAATATGCGCACTGGCTGACGCTGGTTTAACGAATTTAGGCCCTGGCGCGCCCGCGCCACGCCATGTATCGGGCTTTGTTTATCGGAACTTGTTTATCGGGATTTGTTGGCCTCTCACCATCCACCAGATTTATGCAAACAACCACGCCAACTACCGCCGCCCCTTCGGCCATTGCCGTGATCGAGCTTACTGAGGCAGACCTGGCGCCGCACGGCGCCGTAGCCTGCCCCCTGCCCCGCGCGGGCATGCCTGCCTGGGCCAGCCATCCGCATGTTTACTTGCACCCGGATAGCAACGGGCGGGCGCAATGCCCGTATTGCGGAAACATCTATCAACTCCAGAAAACGCCAACGCCAGCCCAGCCGTAACGGCTTGCGTATGCCTTGGCCTGTTTGAAACACAAGATGCTACTGTCTGCCTACCTGATCACCCTGAACGAATCCGCCCACCTGGCCCAGGTGCTGGAACGGTTGCAGGGCGTGGATGAAATCGTCGTGGTCGATTCCGGCTCAACCGACGGCACGCAGGATATCGCGCGCCGCTACGGCGCCCGCGTGGTGCATAACGACTGGCCGGGCTTCTCCAAACAAAAAGCATATGCCATGAGCCTGTGCCAGGGCGAATGGGTCTTGAGCATGGACGGCGACGAGGTGCTGCAAGCAGGCGCCATCGCCCACATCCGCCAGCTGATTGCCGATACGCCGTACAACGGCTTCAGCATCCCCCGGCACGAAGTCTTTATGGGCCGGCCCATGACCCGCAGCCGCGGCGACCAGATGATGCGCCTGTACCGCAAAGACAAGGCCGAGTGGGACTTGGTGCGCCTGGTGCACGAGCATGTGGAAGTGCAGCAGCCCACCAGCCGCATCGCGCCGCACATGCTGCACTACGGCAACGACACCATTGCCAAGGCGCTGGGCAAAATCAACAGCTACTCCGGCCTCAAGGCGCAACAAAAACACAACGCGGGCAAGCGCGGCTCCATCGGCAAAGCACTGCTGTCGCCCGCCAGCTACTTTGTGCGTTACTGGCTGCTGCGCGGCTATTGGAAAGAAGGCCTGCCGGGCTTTGTTTACGCCTGCCTGCAAGCAGGCTATGGTTTTCTGGGCGAGGCCAAGCTGCTGGAGCTGGCCCGCACGCCGCGCACCCCCACGCATACCCCCGATCAGTAATGCGCATCGCCATGCCTGCCATTCCCCCTGTTCCGCCTGCGCTTGCCGCGCACTGGAGCAATATCGCCCTCTTTCTGCTGCTGAGCTGTTCCATGCTGATCAAGCCCAGCAATTTTCTGGCACCCTTGATGTTGCTGGCCGCCAGCGTGCCGGCCTGGCGCAGCTGGAAGCGCGAGCTGGCCGCCCTGCCCCGCGAGTTTCGCTGGTTCTGCTGGGCGGTGTGCCTGCTGGCCATCAGCTGGCTGCTGGATAGCCTGCTCAGCGGCCAGGGTCTGCGGCTGGACAAGGCGCTGAAAATCATCGCCCTGGTGCCTTGCGCCCTGTATCTGCTGCGCCGCCCGCCCCAGGCCGTTTGGCTGTGGCTGGGCGCGGCCTTGGGCGCCATCGCCTGCGGGCTGGTCGCCATTTATCAGGTGCAGGTTTTGCATCTCCCCCGCGCGGGCGACACGTACATCAACCCCATCGAGTTTGGCGACACCTCTACCCAGCTGGCGCTGCTGTGCCTGTGCGGCACGCAGGCCGTATGGCGGCACCCGCGCCGCATGTTGCTGGTGGCGCTGCTGATTGCGGGCTTTACCTTGGGCATTACCGGAAGCGTGCTATCCGGCACGCGCGGTGCCTGGCTGGCGGGCCTGATCGCGCTGGCTTTTTTGGGCTGGTGGTATGTGGGTCAGCACAGCAAACGCTTACTGGCCGTGCTGGTTGTGTGCATGGGCGCGTCTTGCATCATGATGGCGCAGTACGGCCCGATTCATGCGCGATTGCAAGCCATGCATCAGGAAATCAACCGCTACCGCCTGCAAGGCCATGCCGCCACATCCGTGGGCGCGCGCCTGCAAATGTGGCAGTTTGCCAGCGCATTGACTGCCCAGCGCCCCCTGACCGGCTGGGGTCAGAAAGGCTACGATGCCGAACGCTTGCAGCAAGTTGAACAAGGCCGGCTAGACCCGCTGCTGGGCGAATTCAACCACCCCCATAACGATTATCTGGATGCCTCGGCCAAACGCGGCATTCCCGGCCTGCTGATTCTGCTGGCCTGCCACCTGTGCTGCCTGCTGTATTTCTGGCGGGCCGCCAAGCGGCAGCCGCAAACCGGCGACGCTGCCGAGCGGCAAGCCCTGTGCGCGGCAGGCATGTTGCTGCCTGTGCTGTTTGCGGGATTTGGCCTGACCGATACGCACATCACCAGCAGCCGCACCGTTGTCATGTATTTTTATCTGGCTGCCTTTATCATGGCTTTGCTGGAGCGCGCCGATGCGCCCCGGCCAGCAAGTGCCAGCACGCCTGCGCGGCCTGCCGCCTGATTTTTCAACCTTTTGCACACGTTTATCTACAACGTCTATCTGCCATGCACGTTCTGTTGATCAACAACTCTCCCATTCCCGTTTACGGGTATGGCGGCACCGAGCGCGTGATTTGGGATTTGGGCAAAACCCTGGTGCGCCTGGGGCACCAGGTGAGCTATTTGGTGCCAGCCGGCTCGCATTGCGACTTTGGCCGCGTGCTGCCCATTGCGCCCGAGCGGCCTTGGGCGGAGCAAATTCCCGCCGATGTCGATATAGCCCACTTCCAGTTCAATCCCCATGTCGAACTGGATCGCCCCTATCTGGTCACGGAACACGGCAACGCCCGCAAAGCCAAACCCCTGCCGCGCAACACGGTGTTCTTGTCGCAAAACCATGCGCAGCGTTACGGCTCGACCGAATACGTCTATAACGGGCTGGATTGGGATGCCTACGGCCCCGTGGATTTTGAACGCCCCCGCAGCCATTACCATTTCTTGGGCAAGGCCGCCTGGAGCGTGAAAAATGTGCGCGGTGCAATCAAAGTCGCCAAAATGGCCGGGGTGGAGCTGGATGTGCTGGGCGGCGACCGCTTTCAGTTCAAGCGCGGGTTTCGCTTCACCTTTTCGCGCAAGATTCATTTCCACGGCATGGTGGGGGGCGAGCAAAAATTCGGCTTGCTGAATGCCTCGCGCGGGCTGATCTTTCCGGTGCGCTGGCACGAGCCATTCGGCCTGGCGATTATTGAAAGCCTGTACTTTGGCTGCCCTGTCTTTGCCACGCCTTACGGCGCTTTGCCGGAGCTGGTGCCTGCGGAATGCGGCGTGCTATCTGCCCACGCACACGAGCTGGCAGAAGCCGTGCGCACCAACCGCTTCGACCCGCGGGCTTGCCATGAGCACGTCAAGCAGCATTTCAATGCAGAAACCATGACGCGCAATTACCTGACGATGTACCAGCGCGTGCTAGACGGGGAAACGCTCAACGCCCAGCCCCCTGTCATTCAAAACCCGGCTCGTAATCTGCCTTGGCATAGCTGACAAAGCGTTTGCGCGAAGCTGTTTGCGCTCTGGGGATAAACGGGCGCTGGCAAATGCAAACAAACGTTGGCGGACGCCAATAGGTGTTATAGGTGCCGATTGGCATTACCAATAAGCACTGCCAATGAACGCTGCCAATGAACGCTGCCAATAGGCGCTAACAAGAGGCGCTTGTCGCCCGATCAGGGCTAAGGCCAATTAAGCCAAGAAGTGTCCATCCAGTATGGCGGCAGCCCCTCAACCAGCGATGGAACTGGCTGCCATTGACTACATCTGCCCCCGCAGCCCAACCCCAGCAACGCAGCCGCAAGCGCCGCACGGCAAGAGGGCGCTTGCGCACGCCTCTCAATGCCTCCACGGCAGATTGCGTGCCTGCCCCTGCATCAAGGGCGCTTGCGGGTTCAGTTGCTCGCCGTCCAGCACACGCTCATACACCCGCACATACGCTTGCGCCATGGTGCGCGCATGAAAGCGCTGCTTGGCATAGGCGTGGCAAGCGCGGGCATCAAACTGCCGCTGCTGGATGGCATCGGCCAAGGCCTGCGCGCTATCGGCCAGCGCGCCATATTCCGGCGCAATCAACTCGGGCAAAGCGCCGTAAGGCGTAGAGAACACAGGGCAGCCAAAGTACAGGCTTTCAATAATCGCCAGGCCGAACGGTTCGTGCCAGCGCACCGGCAAAATCAGTCCGCGTGAAGCATTCAGCAAACCGAATTTTTGCCAGCCCCCCACCATGCCGTGAAAGTGCACACGCGACGAAAGCGTTAGGCGCAAGCCCCCTTTGATATTGAAGCGTTTGCCGCCCAGCACATCCAATTCCACCCCGGCGCGGCGTGCCACGGCGATGGCACCGCGCACATTTTTCACGCTCCAGGCGGCCTTGCCCAAGAAATGGTAATGGCTGCGGGGGCGTTCAAAATCCACGGGGCCGTAGGCATCCCAATCCAGCCCGTTATAGACGTATTCGGTCGAGCCATAACGCTGCGCATGGTTTTGCGACAAGAACACCGTGTTGAGAGGCAATGGCTTGGGCGCGCGCGCGTTGGCGTGTTCGGTCACCACATAGGGGCTGGAGGGCAAGGTATGCGGATCGAATTGGAAGTGGGTAATGTCCACATCGGGCGGTATCTGCGCATCCCAAGGCTGATCGGGCCTCAGGGGCAGCACCTGCGCAAAGTCGCAGTGCGAGCCGGGCGGCACCAGATAGCTCACCTTATGCCCCAAAGCCACCAGATGCTTGCCCAAATCCCACACCACGCGCTCGGTGCCGCCATAGGCAAAAACGGGAATGGGCGCGTGGTTTACCAACAAGATATGCATAGCGGTTTATTCCAATATCAATAGTAGGCGCCAAGCCTGCGCGCGCCCTGCGGTTTTACGGGCGCGATGGTTCTCGCCCGGATGGCCGTCCGAATTGTCGCCCGGCCAACCACACCAGCACCACCACGGGCACGCCCAGCAAGGCCGTGCCAATGAAGAATGCGGGATAGCCGTACAGATTCACGAACTTACCGGAAAAGCCCGCAATGAATTTGGGCAGCAAGAGCATGATGGAGCTAAACAGCGCGTACTGCGTGGCCGAGTAGCTGATGCTGGTCAGGCTCGACAGGTAGGCGATAAACGCCGCCGAGGCGATGCCGCCCGACAGATTGTCTGCCGCAATCACCGCCGTGAGCGTGCCGGGAATGCTGAATGTTTGCCCCAGCACGGAAAACTGCCACAGGCTCTGCGCCAGGTCGGGGTGGCTGCTGATCCAGGCAAACAGCACATTGCTGGCCGAAGACAGCACGGCACCCAGCATCAGCACCCGCATCACGCCCAGCCGCAGCGCCAGCACGCCGCCGATAAATGTGCCCAGCAGGGTAAAGAAGATGCCGAACACGCCGCTGACCAGCGCCACCTGCTCTTTGCTGAACTGCATGTCCACATAAAACGGGTTGGCCATGATGCCCATCACCACGTCACTGATGCGGTAGATGCCGATGAGCCCGAGAATCAGCGCTGCCTGCCAGCGGTAGCGCGTGAAAAAGTCTACAAACGGCGCCACAAACGAAGCCTGCATGCGTGCCAGCACGTTATGGCTGGCGCTTTGTGGCGCAGGCCGCCAGCGCGGCCCTTTGCCCCCGAACGTCGCGCCGATCAACACCACGCTGAGCGCCAGCAGCAGCCACACCAGCTTGCCTTGGCAGGCGCGTTGCAAGGGCTGTATCCATTCGGCCTTGGCGGCATCGGCCACCACGGCCACCACGGTGCAGGCGCAGGCCACAAACGCCGCCATGCCCGTTACGGCCACGCCTTGGCGGGCCACGTCTTGCAGCGCCTGCTGGTACACGGGGTCTGGCTCGGCCTGCCCCGGGGCGGATGTTCGCGCCGCTTGCGGCTCGCGCGAAAAGAGCACGGTGACGACCCCTACCAGCATGAGGGCGGCCATGGCCAAATAGCCGATCATCCAGCCCTGGTTGTGGTAGCCCGTGCCCGCAGGCAAATAGCGTTTTTCGATCCAGGCCACCAGGCTCAACACGCCCGCGCCCGCGCAGATCATGGCCAGCCGGTAGCCGGTTTGGTAATTGGCCGCCAAGATGGCTTGCCGGTCGGCCGTGGCGGATTCGATGCGAAATGCATCCAGCGCAATATCCTGCGTAGCCGATGCAAACGCCACCAGCAGGGCCAGCCGCGCCAGCGCCGTAACGCCCTGTTGCGGGCTGTGCAGCGCCATGCCCACCAGCCCCAGCATGGTGACGATTTGCGCCAGCAGCAGCCAGCTGCGCCGCCGCCCCAGCCAGCGCGTGAGCAGCGGAATGGGCATGCGGTCTACCAGCGGCGCCCAAATCCACTTGAAGCCATAGGCCAGCCCCACCCAGCCCAAAAAGCTGATAGTGGCGCGATCAATGCCTGCCTCGCGCAGGCGAAAACTCAAGGTGCCCAGCACCAGCAGCAAAGGCAGGCCTGCCGACATGCCCAGCAGCAACATGCGCAGGCTGGCAGGCTCCAGATACACCCGCAGCGATTGCAGCCAGGAGCCGATGGCCGAAGAGCGCCTGGCCGGCACCGCCGCCCGCTCCGGCGCTTGTGGCGCTTGTGGCGCTTGTGACGCTTGTGCCGCGTGCAGTGCTTGCGCCTCTTGCGCCGCGCGTGGCTCCGGCTGGGCGGTCATCTGCCGCTGCGCCTGCTGTGCGTACGCGCTACCGGTGTGCGCTGGCACGCCGGCAGGCGCGGATTGGCCGGCCCCTTCTTCGGCTTGATCGGCAGGCGTGTGGGCGCTGCGCCCGTTTTCTGTTGCGTGGCCCGACAAATCAAGTCCCTTTCACAAACGGATTGGTGGCGCGCTCGTGCCCCAAAATGCTTTCGGGGCCATGCCCCGGCGTGAACGTGGTGCCGTCGCCCAGCGGCCACAGCTTGTGCGTGATGCTGTGGATGAGTTGCCCGTGGTCGCCTTGCGGAAAATCCGTGCGCCCCACCGAGCCGGCAAACAGCACATCGCCCACAAAGGCATGCCCGATGGCAGGCGCGTAAAACACTACATGCCCGGGCGTGTGGCCGGGGCAGTGCAGCACGTGCATTGTTTCCTGCCCGATCTGCACGGTATCGCCATCGTGCAGCCAGCGGGCAGGCAAAAACGATTCGGCTGGCGGAAAGCCGTAGCCCGCCGCCACCTGGGTCAAAGATTCCAGCCAGAACTGGTCTGCCGGATGCGGCCCCACGATGGGCACATTCAACTGCCGCGCCAGGCTGGCGGCTCCTGCGCAATGGTCCACATGGCCGTGGGTCAGCAAAATCTGCCGCACCTGCACGCCCAGCCGCATCACGGCCTGCATGATGCGGTCTTCTTCGCCGCCCGGGTCGATGACGGCGGCTTCCATGGTTTGGTCGCACCACAGGATGGAGCAGTTTTGCACAAAGGCCGTTACCGGCAGAATTTCATAACGCAACATGGTTCTTCCGCAGTGTCTTCCGTGTCTTATTTCGCTGTGTCTTTATTTCGCAGCGTCGGTCGCGCCGTCCCAATCAGGCGGGGGCGGCTGGTTCAAAAAGGCGCGCAGGCGATCCCGATGCAGGGCATACAGCCGTTTATCGGGGTTTTGCGCTTGCAGGCGCTGCAACAGATGCAGGCCGTCGCTCCAGGCGCGGCGCTGGTACGCCTCGCGGAACTGCTGCCACAGCGCCGCCTCGTGCTGCTGCGCCGCGTCCAACGGGCCTGTGGGCTGCTGCGGCTGAAAAACGCCGTACACCTGCACCGCCTGCGCCCGGCCTTCCACCCGCACGCAATCCAGCCATTGCCAGTGCACCTGCGGCGCAAGCTCGGCCGTGCGCTCGCCCACAACAACCGGCACATCATAGTGCTTGGCCAAAGGCTCCAGCCGGGCGGCCACATTGACTGCATCGCCCAGCACCGTGTAGCTGCGCCGGATGGTCGAGCCCATGTCGCCCACGCTCACCACCCCGCTGTTGATGCCGATGTTGAGCCGAATCTGCGCCTGCCCCAAGCGGGCCTGCTCGGCGTTGAAGTCCACAAGCATGTCCGCAATATCGCCTACGGTTTTAACAGCCATCCAGGCATGCTCTGCCACAGGCAGCGGCGCGCCCCAAAAGGCCATGACGCAGTCGCCAATGTATTTGTCGATCGTGCCTTGGTTGGCGGCCATCACGGCGGCAATGCGGTCAAACAGGCGGTTGAGCAGCGCCTGCACCTGCTGCGGCTCCATGTTTTCGGCAATGCGCGTGAACTGGCGAATATCGCAAAACATGATGGTGAGCTCGCGCGACTGCACCGCTGTGGTGTATGCATCCGGGCGCTTGACCATCTCGCTCACCAGCGCGGCCGGCACATAGTGCCCGAACAAAGAGGCCAACTGCTTTTTGGCGCGTGTTTCCAGAAACAGGCCGTAGCTGGTATGGAACACATAGGTCAAAGCCACCATCACCAGGCTGGCCGCCAGCGGCAAAGCCACATGCGCCTGCACATACGCCCAGGCATTGATGGCCACCAGCGCCGCACCCAGCCCCAGGCACAAAAACCACGCGCCCGCCGCGCCCATGCGGGGCAGCATCACCAGCAAGATGAGCGAGGACAGCAGCAGCATGACCAACGCGTAGCCCCGCGCGTAATCGGGCACATAGATAAAGCGCCCGTCCAGCATGGCCGACAGCAACGTGGCATGCACCTCTACCCCGGGATAAGAAGGATTGACCGGCGTCACGCGCAAATCGCGCAAGCCCGGTGCCGACGTGCCCAGCAAGGCGATTTTTCCCCGCAATTGCCCGGCCTGCAACTTGCCGCCCAGCACATCGGCTGCCGAGATGTAGCGAAAACGCCCATCCGCCTGGCCGCCCTTGCTGCGAAAAGGCACCAGCGCCGCGCCGTGAATATCAGTGGGAATGTGCAACACGTCCTGCCCCTGCCGCAAATTCAGCCCACCCAAATGCGCCCGGGTTTGCCGCGACATGCCGCCGCCCGAAACCGGTACCAGCTCCACTTCCGTTGGCCCCAGCAACGCCAAAAACATGGCCAGCGATAGCGACGGGTAGTACCGATGCCGGCTACTGCCCGCGCCCTGCTCCAGCTGCGCCAGCAGGGGCACGCTGCGCAGCGAGCCGTCGCTATCGGTCAGTGCATTCATGAAACCAGCCGCAGGCGCGGCTGCCGCCAACGCAGGCATATTGGCCGTGTAGCCCTGCATGGCAGGCAAGCCCACCACGGGCGGCTGCCCTGTTTCTTTCACATTCAAAGGCGTAGGCAAACTGCCTGTCTGGCCGCTGTCGCGGTTGGACGAAAAATAGTAACCCAGCACCACCTTCTGGCCGCGCAGGCTATCCACCAGCTTGCTGTCGTTATGCGTCAAAGCGTGGAGCTGCCGCAAACGCACGGCTTCTATGTCTTGATGCTGGCTGTTGTCTTGCAGCCATTGCCGAATATCCGCATAGGCATCGTCTTCCGGCTCCGAGAACAACATATCAAAGCCCAGCAAAGCCACTTGCTGCTGCTGAAGCAGCTCATCACTCAACCTTGCCAACACCCCCCGCCGCCACGGCCAGCGCCCATGCTGCTTGAGGCTGGCCTCATCCACATCGATGATGACAATGCGCTCATCCGCTTGGCTAGTCGTATCAAACCAGCGCAACCTGCGGTCGTAAATGCGCTGCTCGAGCCGATCAATGGTTTCATATTCCGCCAGCCCCAGCACCGCCGGCAGCACGATGAGCAATGGCAACAGAATAATGAGGCTGCGCAAACGCGTGCTGAATGCCCAGTGCAGCGGCCGCCGCCTGCGCCAAAGCCCTTTCAGCCGCGAGAAGACAGACGCCGCATCGCCCATGCCTACCGCCATGCCTTGCCTACCACCACGCCAAACATAACAAAAGCAGCCCGATTCCTCGGACTGCTTTCACATTTTTGCCACGCAATAGCCGCATCCAGCCCGCGCACTATAGCGCCAACGGCTTGCAACCCGCGGCATATTGCCGCACCGCAAGCACCCAGCTCCTTACGCGCCAAAGTTTTGCTCAAAACACATGTGCACGCCGGCCAGGTCGATTTCATCGCCATTTGTCAAAACATGCTCACGCGCCGCAATCACGTTGCCATTGCAGGTCAATGGCCGCGAACCTTCGATATAACGCAACACAAAGCTCTCGCCACGGCGAGTAATACTCGCGACAGCAATGCCCGGTTTCCCAAATGTGGTAACCGGCTTGGACAATTTCACCGTGCGGCCAGCCGATGCCCCCGAAACAACCCGAATCGAGCTGTTGAGCATGCCTGTTACCTGCGGCGCAACCTGCTCTTCATCCGCCGGGTTTTCAAAACGCAAGCGAAATTTGGCAATGCCGATTTCATCGTTATGCCAGAGCTTTTGCTGCTTGATTTTTACACCGTTTACCGATGTGCCATTGGTGCTGTGCAAATCTTCCACATAGAAAGCACCATCTATGTACTGAAAAACAGCGTGATCGCCACTCACGGCCAAGTTATCAAGGACGATATGGTTATAAGACCTACGCCCCAACGAGATGTGGTCTCTATCCAGCACAACCTCGCGTACCGTTACGCCATCTAGCGAAATGATTAGCTTGGCCATGCCTCGATCCTTGCAACCGAACTATTGTGACAATATCTCGCTCCCCTGTTCTGCAAATGCAGCATGGTATCCCCCGAACGAAATATGAAATGATATATTTATGAATGCTCGGTATTGTTACATAAAAATGAAGCAACAAGTTTTCATTTTTTCAAAACCTACAAAACAACCGGGCATCCATATGTCACAAGCATGGTCGTGAAATGCTGAAAAGCTGTCCTTCGCAGGACATAAGAATTACAGCAGTCCTTTGATCAGCTTGCCCATTTCCGACGGATTGCGCGTGACCTTGAAGCCGCACGCTTCCATGATGGCGAGTTTGGCATCGGCCGTATCGTCACCACCAGAAATCAGCGCGCCTGCGTGCCCCATGCGCTTGCCGGGAGGGGCTGTCACACCGGCGATAAAACCTACGACCGGCTTTTTCATGTGGTCTTTGCACCAGCGTGCTGCTTCGGCCTCGTCAGGCCCGCCAATCTCGCCGATCATGATGACGGCGTCGGTGTCCGGGTCTTCGTTGAACATTTTCATCACATCAATGTGCTTGAGGCCATTGATAGGGTCGCCGCCAATGCCCACCGCGCTGGACTGGCCCAGCCCAATTTCCGTGAGTTGCGCCACGGCCTCATATGTGAGCGTGCCCGAGCGGCTGACCACGCCGATGCGGCCTTTTTTATGAATATGGCCCGGCATGATGCCGATTTTGATTTCATCAGGCGTAATCAACCCCGGGCAGTTGGGGCCTAGCAACAGCGTGTTTTTTCCGCCTGCGGCCACTTTGGCCTTCATGCGGTTGCGCACTTCCAGCATGTCGCGCACGGGGATGCCTTCGGTAATGCACACAACCAGGTCCAAATCTGCTTCTACCGCTTCCCAAATGGCGGCGGCGGCACCGGCGGGCGGCACGTAAATCACCGATACGGTCGCACCCGTAGCCTGCTTGGCTTCCGTCACATTGCCGTAGATGGGAATGCCCTCGAAATCCTCGCCCGCTTTTTTGGGATTAACCCCGGCCACGAAACAATTTTTGCCGTTGGCGTAATCGCGGCACATGCGGGTATGGAATTGCCCCGTTTTGCCGGTAATGCCCTGTGTGATGACCTTGGTATCTTTATTGATCAGAATGCTCATGATGATGACTCCAGATAAAGGGCATTATTGCGCGCGGAACTGCACACGGCGGTTGCGCTGGCGGCCTTGCTCGGTGTTGTTATCGGCAATGGGGTTTTCAATGCCATAGCCTTTGGCGGTCAGCTTGTCGGCGGCGACGCCGCGTTCAACCAGATAGGCTTTCACAGCTTCGGCGCGTTGCTGCGACAGTTCTTGATTGCTTTGGGCGTTGCCGGTGTTGTCGGTATAACCGGCGATTTCACCTGCAATGCCTGCGGCTTTCAGCGCCTCGGCCAGATCGTCCAGCTCCGCCTTGCTGCTGCTACGCAGGGTTGCTTTGCCTGTATCAAATTCCACATTGATGCGGAATTCTTTCAGCCCCATTTGCAAGGCGTCGGTGGCTTTCATGACTTGCGCTTCCAAACCGCTGGTATCGACCACGGCGCTATCGCCAAACCAAACCTGCGCTTTGCTGGCCAAATCGCCAATCAGCGCTTCGCCCAACGGGCCGGCAAAAGCCAAGCGATTACCCTCTGCTTTGAGGCTTACACCCGTATGGGTTTTGAGCCAGGCAAACAATTCGCCCAATGCGTTGCTGCCCTGGAAAGCAGGCAGCGTATTGTCGATATTCAACTGATCCAGCACGCTGTCCGCACCAAACGCCGCACCTGCCGCAGCCAAGAGCTGGTCTTTGGCTTCTTGGCTGGCGACTTTGCCATTCAACGTGAGCTTGCCGTCTGCCACGCTGGCCAGCCAGTCGCCCAGCGAGATGGCCGTTGCAGCCGCTGGCGCAGAGGCGCTTTCAGCCACAGCAGCAACTTGCGATGCAGCAGGAGCTGGCGCAGGTGCGGGTAGGTCTTTTTTGCCGCACATTTTGAACATGAGCAGCGCCAGCGCCGCCAATGCCGCCAAAAACACCCATTTGCCCCAGCCGGCAGCGGTGGATTCGGGTTCTTGCTTGGCGGCCGCAGGTGTTGCGGCGGCGGGTGTTGCAACAGGTGCGGCAGCAGCCGTTGTCGCAGGGGCGGCAGCTACAGCAGCGGCAGCGGTCGCCGCAGCGGCTGGCGCCTGCACGCCTACCCCTTTGGCGGCATTCACCACTTTTTCGGCTGCTTCGGCCATGGTGTCTGCCGTGATGATGGGCAGGCCGCTTTCAGCCAGGATACGCTTGCCTTCTTGCTCGTTGGTGCCTTTCATTCGCACGACCAGCGGCACAGAGAGACCCACGGCCTTGGATGCCGATACCACGCCATTGGCGATGGTGTCGCACTGCATGATGCCGCCGAAGATGTTGACCAAAATGGCCTTCACATTTTCGTTGCGCAGCATGATCTTGAAGGCTTCCGTTACCTTCTCGGTGGTGGCGCCGCCGCCCACGTCCAGAAAGTTGGCCGGCTCGCCGCCATAGAGCTTGATGGTGTCCATGGTAGACATGGCCAGCCCCGCGCCATTGACCAGGCAGCCGATGTTGCCGTCCAGGCTGATGTAGGACAGGTCGAATTTGCTGGCTTCTACTTCGGCGGGGTCTTCTTCGTCCAAATCGCGGTAGGCCACGATTTCGGGATGGCGGAACAGCGCATTGCTGTCGAAATTGAATTTGGCATCCAGCGCGATGATGTTGCCTTGGCTGTCGCGGTTGAGCGGGTTGATCTCCACCAGCGAAGCGTCGGTTTCCATGTAGCAGGTGTAGAGTTTTTTGCACACGTCGATGAACTGCGCCTTGGAGTCATCGGGCATGCCCACGCCACGCGCCAGCTCTTCGCCCTGGGCATCGGTCAGGCCGGTAGCGGGGTCCACAAACACCTTGACGATTTTTTCGGGGTGGCTGTGCGCGACTTCTTCAATGTCCATCCCCCCTTCGCTGGAGGCAATGAAAGCCACTTTTTGCGTGCCGCGGTCGGTTACGCACGACAGATAGTATTCTTTTTGGATATCTGCGCCTTCTTCGATGTAGAGGCGGCGCACCTTCTGGCCTTCGGGGCCGGTTTGGTGGGTAACCAGCTGCATGCCCAGAATTTCTTCGGCGCGCGCTTTGACTTCGTCAATCGATTTGGCCACCTTGACGCCACCGCCCTTGCCACGTCCGCCGGCATGGATTTGGGCCTTGACGACCCAGACCGATCCGCCCAGTTTTTGCGCAGCCTCAACCGCTTCTTGCACGGTAAACGCTGCGATCCCGCGCGGCACGGGCACGCCGAATTTGCGCAAAATATCTTTGCCTTGGTATTCGTGGATTTTCATAGACGGATTCTCCGAATGGATATAAAGGCGGATGCACAGGATACGCCATGCAGCTACGCGCAACGGGTTGAAGCGCTTGGGCCGCAGGGGCGCAATCAAGGCCTACCAGGGCCTGTTCGCACCTCCGAAAATAGGGTGAACAGACCCTAGATATAACTGGGTACTGTAACATGCCGACTTTGGATTCTGCCCCGCAGGCGCCCGTATCTTGCCGCAAACTAGGGTAAGCACCATGCTTGGCAGCGGAACAATGCCTGCAACGCGCAGCAGCCCAAGCCGCCAATCCGGCACGGCGGGCATGATGGATGTACCCGATGGATGTACCCAAGCCATTCGCCCCAACACGCCCAGCCACACCGCCCGCACACCATGACCTTGATTAATATGCCCATGAAACATACGCACCGCATCTTCATCGACGGCGAAGCCGGCACCACCGGCCTGCAAATTCGCGACCGCCTGCAAGACATGGCGGGCATCGAGCTGCTCAGCATCGACCCCGCGCTGCGCAAAGACCCTGCGGCCAAGCAAGCCCTCATGGCGCAGGCCGATGTGGTCATCCTCTGCCTGCACGACGATGCCGCGCGCGAATCGGTTGCGCTGATTGATGCCCTGCCCGCCAGCCAGCAGCCGCGCATCATTGACGCATCGACCGCGCACCGCGTCACGCCCGGCTGGGTATATGGCTTTCCGGAACTGTGCGCGGGCCAGGCAGACGCCATCCGCAATGCGCCGCGCGTAGCCAACCCCGGCTGCTACGCCACGGGCGCCATTGCCCTGATTCGCCCTCTGATAGACGCGGGCATTCTGCCCATAGACCACCCCGTAACCCTGCCCGCAGTTAGCGGTTACTCCGGCGGCGGGCGGCAAATGATCGAGGCTTACGAGCAACACGCAGCGCCCCCCTACGAACTGTACGCACTGGGGCTGAACCACAAGCACCTGCCCGAAATCATGGCGCACACCGGCCTCAAACGCCGCCCGATTTTTGTGCCCAGCGTTGGCAATTTCGACCAAGGCATGATCGTGCAACTGCCCCTGCATCTGGATACCCTGCCCGACCGCCCGCGCCTGCAAGACCTGCACGCCGCCTACGAAAAGCACTACCAGGGCAAAGGCTGGGTGCGAGTAGAAGACGCGCCCGCCAACGGCAAGCTGGATGCCGTGGCACTGAAAAACACCAACCTGCTTGAAATCCGCGTGCACGGCCATGACGACATGTTCCACGCCGTATGCACGGCCCGCCTGGACAATCTAGGCAAAGGCGCCAGCGGCGCTGCCGTGCAAAACCTGATGTTGATGCTGAATTTGTAAGCGCCGCACCCGCCGTACACGGCGGCCTGCCGTCCTGTCGCCATGCCGCTGCCCCATATGCGCTACAGCCACTCCGAACCAGCAGACGCCGGCAACGCAGGGCCTGGGCGAAATGGTCATTCTCAAGCGCGACCTGACGCCCACCCACGCGCATCTGCTCACCGGCTTTTTGCGCCATTGCGGCATCCGGGCCGAGGCTGGCGACACCACGCTTGTGCAAATCCTCTCGCCAATCACGTTGGCTCTGGGCGGCGCCAAAATCCGCGTGCCGCAATCGCAAGCGCAGCAGGCCGCACAGCTGCTCGCCGCTTTTGAGCGGGGCGCATTCGCCTTGCCCGACGATACGGCAGAGGATGAAAACAACGGCCATCAAACAACAGTTTCCTGATGAACCGCCCGCGCCATGCAGACGCAAGCGCGCATCTGGCGCGCGCCCGGCGGCGAATCAGGTATCATTGGCCGTTTTTCAGCCAGTCAATTATTCTTTCAGGACATATCATGGGCAACAAAATCGTTACCGAAGCCGATCGCAAAGCGACCAAACCCCTGCCAGGCGCACCCCGCATCAAACAAGGTGCCGGCCAGCGCCGCAGCCAAGAGCGCGGCTCGCACATCCGCAGCAAAAAGAACCCCGGCAAGCGCCCGCACCAAGGCTGATCTGGCCGCTTGCCCGCCGCAGGCCACGCCTGGTCTGCGCTGCGGGCACAAGGGTGTTTTGACTGCCACATCCTGCCACCTTCGGGTGGCAGGATTTTTTGCGCCCTGCCTTGCGACAAGGCTTTGCTTTTGCCGCCCTGCCCGCCCATGCGTGTAGCCCCATGCGCCTGGCAGGGCTGGCGGGCTTATGCCAGCGTTACCCGCGCGAACTTGCGCTTGCCCACTTGCACGACGTAAGTGCCCGCTTGCAGCTTCAGGCCTTTGTCGCTGACCACGCTGCTATCCACACGCACGCCGCCGCCATCAATCAGGCGGTTGGCCTCGCTGGTAGAAGACGCCAGCCCCGCCTGCTTGAGCAACACGCCAATACCCAAACCGCCTTCGCCTGCGGCCAGCTGCACTTCGGGGATTTCATCGGGCACGCCGCCGCGCGATCGGTTGATAAAGTCCTGCTCGGCCGCATCAGCCGCAGCCGCGCTGTGAAAGCGCGTGGTGATTTCCTTGGCCAGCATGACTTTGGCTTCTTTGGGGTTGCGCCCGGCAGCCACTTCGGCCTTGAGCGCATCAATTTCGGCCATGCTTTTGAACGACAGCAGGGTGTACCAGCGCCACATCAGCTCGTCCGAAATGGACAGCACTTTGGCAAACATGGTGTTGGCCTCTTCGGTAATGCCGATGTAGTTGCCTTTGGATTTGGACATTTTTTCCACGCCGTCCAGCCCCTCCAGCAAAGGCATGGTGAGCACACACTGCGGCTCTTGCCCGTACTCTGCCTGCAAGTGGCGCCCCATGAGCAGGTTGAATTTCTGGTCGGTGCCGCCCAGCTCGATATCGCTTTTCAGCGCCACCGAGTCATAGCCTTGCAGCAGGGGGTAGAGAAACTCGTGCAAGCTGATGGAGCTGCCCGCGTGAAAGCGGTTGTGAAAGTCGTTGCGCTCCATCATGCGCGCCACGGTGTATTTGGCCGCCAGTTCAATCATGCCGCGCGAGCCGAGTTGATCGCACCATTCGCTGTTGTAGCGGATTTCGGTGCGCGCGGGGTCCAGCACCAGACTGGCCTGTTTGTAATAAGTTTCTGCATTGGCTTTGACCTGCTCGACCGTCAGCGGCGGGCGGGTGCTGTTGCGCCCGCTGGGGTCGCCAATCAGGCCGGTAAAGTCGCCGATCAGAAAAATGACCTGATGCCCCAAATCCTGCAACTGGCGCATTTTGTTGAGCACCACGGTGTGGCCCAGGTGAATGTCCGGCGCGGTGGGATCCAACCCCAGCTTGATGCGCAGGGGCTTGCCCGTAGCCTCGGCACGCATCAGCTTGTGCTGCCAGTCTTCTTGGGGAATCAACTCATCACAGCCGCGCAGCGTAACGGCCAGCGCGTGTTGCACGGCCTCGCTGGGGGTGGATGTGGCAGAAACGGACGGAGCAGGCGTAGAGGCAGAAGCAGACATGGTCAATGTGGAAATCAATGGATACGTAAAAGCGGCCACGCGCCGCACAAAACAAGAGACATAGCCCAAAGGCCAAGCAGGCATTGTATGCATGGCGGCATCGGTACGCCACCCAAACCCCACCCAACACCCTGCAAGCAGCAAACCAACCACCCGCTGCGCCGCACGCATGACGCATGCAGCGGCACATACAACAGCACAATAGATAGCAGCAAGCGGCGCCCGCAACAGCACATGCCCCACGCGGCGTACAGCGCACCCTTTTGGCCTGTTTACCCGTGTGGTCTATTTACCAGCCTAGCCGCTTACTGGCGCTGCTGCGCGGCAGAGGCCTGGCTTTCTATACACTTGGCGCATGATTGCTGATACGGATTCGCTCTTGTGCATAGGTTTGATGTCGGGCACCTCTATGGACGGGGTGGACGGCGTGCTGCTGGCCATTACACCGCCTGTCATCGTGCCGCCTGCATCGCCTGCGTCTTTGCCCAGCTCTTTACGCCCTGCCGCCCCCGGCGGCTGGCAACTGCGCCAACTGGCCGCTGCCAGCACCCCCATGCCTGCGGCGTTGAAAGAAGAGCTGCTCGCCCTCAACACCGCCGCAGATAACGAACTGCACCGCGCCGCCCTGGCCGCCAACGCCCTGATGCGCCTGTACGCCCAATGCGTGCACACCCTGTGCGCACAAGCCGCCATTGCGCCGCAACACATCGCCGTCATCGGCGCGCACGGGCAAACCGTGCGCCACCGCCCCGGCCTGTTTGATGGCACAGGCTACACCCTGCAATTGGTCAATGGCGCTTTGCTGGCCGAGCTCACCGGCATCCCCGTAGCCTGCGACTTTCGCAGCCGCGACATTGCCGCAGGCGGGCAAGGCGCGCCGCTGGTGCCAGTATTCCACCAGG
The DNA here is from genome assembly GCA_964442555.1 of uncultured Allobrachymonas sp. GTDB lineage: Bacteria > Pseudomonadota > Gammaproteobacteria > Burkholderiales > Burkholderiaceae_C > Brachymonas. Next base: position 15,343 of record CAYUAF010000006.1, on the reverse strand, counting down.
CGCTGTGGGGCGCAGCCAGCGGCAGCCACACAAGCGCCCACAGCACCGGCCTGGCCGTACTCAATCTGGGAGGCATTGCCAACCTGAGCATTTTGCACCCCGGGCATGGCGCGCTGGGTTTTGATTGCGGCCCGGCCAACGCCCTGCTCGACGCCTGGTGCCAGCGCCACACCGGCCAACCCTACGATGCCGATGGCGCCTGGGCCGCGCAAGGCCAAGTGCACACTGGCCTGCTGGCGCAAATGCTGGCAGAACCCTTTATTCAGCAAGCGCCGCCCAAAAGCACGGGGCGCGACCTGTACAACCCCCAATGGCTGGCGCAGCAACTGGCCGCCTTTACGCACCTTGCGCCGGCAGATGTGCAAGCCACACTCACCGCCTACACCGCGCAGGCCGCCGCCTTGCACGTACAGCGTTTCGCACCGGCCATACAACGCCTGATCGTGTGCGGCGGCGGCGTGCGCAACGGCACACTCATGCGCCAACTGGCCCAGGCCATGCCGGGCGTGCAGGTGCTGTCATCACAAACACTGGGGGTAGACCCGCAAACGGTAGAAGCCAGTGCCTTTGCCTGGCTGGGCCTGCACACCCTGCAATGCCTGCCGCTGGATATGCAGGCCATTACCGGCGCACGCGGCGCGCGGGTGCTGGGGTGTTTGTATCCGGCGTAAGCCGCACCACAGCACGCGCCTATCAAAAACCCGAAAAGCCTGCTTGGCATCTCTTTACGGATCTTTACGAGTACGCGCAAGGAAGAACTTATCAGATCAGCCTTGCCGTGCATGGGCGCGGATATGCAATTCCGATGCGCTGGGCAAAAAGGGCGCGCCCGCAGCGCCTGCCAATAACACGCCTGGAGCCACAAGCGCCCCACAAGTGGCGCTTTAGCTGCACCTTTAAAAAACCGCCATGCGGCGCGCCCAACTTCCACAGCCATCCCATAAACAGGAGCACACAGAAGGCACACATGGATAGGCTTTGCCACTTGCCTGACAAGGCCGATGCGATGCGCAGTAGATACACAAACACTAAGGCCGCGCCATAGTCGGGCGATAGCGATAGTGGCCGGTGATGGGAAAGGCAAACAGCACATCTTCCTCCTGCGTGCCGCGGCCAATGTTATGGATGACGAGCGGCGTGCCGCTGGCGCTGCGCTTGTGCGAAACAATGCCGATATGCGGCAGGTTGCCGGGCAGCATCCACGTCACCAAATCACCCGCCTGATAGTCGGCCGCCCGTTGCGTGACCGGCAGCTTTTGTCCGTGGCGCGTAAAAAACACCTGCAAATTCGGCACGCGGCGGTGGTCGATATTGCGGTCGGGCGCACGCAGCCCCCATTTTCTGGGGTAAACGGCAAAGGCCGTGCGCATGCCCTGATTCACAAGGGCTTGCAAATCAATGCCTTGGCGGCGGTAAGCGCGCACCACCACATCGGTGCATACACCGGTATGGGCGGGCACATCTCCCATCGGGAAGGGCAGCACGCGGTAAGCCGGGTCATAGCTGGTGGTTACACCGATCTGGCTGCGTGCATCATGGACCAAACGTGCGCTATCCAGCGGTGCGGCTTGCAAGGCGCCGCTACAAACGCCAAGCAGCAGAAAAAGAATGCGGGCTACAGAAAATTTCATCGCTCAATGTTCGTTCAATCATCATGGTATGCATGCCGCATCTTAGCGGCAGAGATGATGACAAGATGCCGGACAAAGTCGCCACTCCGTCGCCATTTTTGCAAAATAGTGGCGCCGGCTTTGAGGGGCATGCGGGAATCTTCAAACTGGTTTGACCGCCGGTTGTGGCGTTGATGGCGACATCAGGCAATTGGATGATGGATGCAAAGCGATTCGACCCATGTACGGTAACAAAAAAACGCAGGTCGTAGGCAAGTGGGTTTCGTTTTTTTGGGTACAGTGCGCGGCATGAAAACATCTCGCTCCCGCGCCTTTCTGACCGCTCTTTTTGCCTACGCCGCCCTTGGTTTGAGTGCCCCTGCTATCGCGCAGCAAGACAATCCCGGTAATCAAGTTCTTGCCTATTGCCAGCACATTGGGCACGCCAACTCTCAATGTCCCGGTTATCAGGCACCAAGCTATCCCCCGATTATTTGGGGCGCATACTATTTGAATACCGAAAAAGGTGTAGGCGCAGGCGCAAGCTGGCGCGGGGGCAGCAATCCCCAATCATCTGCAATCAGCCACGCGCACATGCTCTGCAAGCGCAAGCAAAACGGCTGTCCGACATGGGGCGGCAAAAAAGCCGGACGCTGGCTGACTTGGGGCGGAACACTCAATATGAACAGCGCCGCCGTGGCTGTTGGATACAACGCAGAAACAGGACGCTATCAGGCGGAAGTACGTTGGGTGGAAGGCTATGACGATGTGCAAGAACTGGGTTTGCAAGCCCTGCAAAGTTGCCAGCGCAACGGTTGGCAAAATTGCCATATCGACTACACCGAACAGGCAAACGGGCCGGCTGGCTCAGCTGGCGCAGCAGGTTTAGCCAAAACAGGCGACCCGCACCGTGATCGCCTGATTGAGCATATGCGTCGCATGGAAGAAGTGAAAAGGCGAGTACCCGGCTGGCATGGCAACTAGTCATTCTCTTTCCTGTGCGCTTTTTCTTCGTGCTCACGCCGTGCAGTGCCATGGCAGCAGATAGAGAAAATGGCGCAGATAGATGACACAGCCAATGCGCGGCATGCTCCGTTACTGCGCCCGTAACCGGCAAACATAACGCGGGTGGATGTTTTTGCCACCGCTTGCGGGCTGGCTTCAGGCATGCAGACATGCAAATGACTCATCAGAGCATTATTCGGTCACCTGTCTTGCTGGCTGCGTTGGATTGCGGCCTTATTGCTTCTCTTGTCGCTGTACCCTCAGTACACGCCGGGCTGATCAAAATAGCCGGGCCGTTCGCAATTTTGGGCTTCCCTTTTGCAATCATCGAACTGCTTGGCGGACTCAGCTTGTGGTGCAAAACAATATGCTTCTGCCGCCGCGTTTGTCTTTTGGCATCTATCGATACATAGAAGAGCAAAAAAGCAAATGCGTTGACCGATACAGCCAAGCGATTGATCAGCAATTAAAGAAAGGCGCTAAAACCCATTTTCTGCCTGAGACGTCTCCACCTTGCTAATGGTCAGGCCGGTAAAGCCGAATACCAGCGTCAGCAGCAGGCTCAGGTAGCAGAAGAAGGCGTAGGGCACATAGCTGATCACGGGCACGCCAAGAATGCCCGTGAGAAACACGCCATACACGCTCCACGGCACCAGCGGGTTGATGACGGTGCCTGCATCTTCAATCGTGCGCGACAGGTTGCGCGGGTGCAGCCCCAGGCGCTTGTACAGCGGTTGGAAAGTGTTGCCGGTCAGCAGCAGGCTCAGGTACTGCTCGCCAATCAGTACGTTGATGCCGGTAGCCGTCATGGCGGCGGCAAATGTGGCGCGCCCCGCGTTGGTCAGCAGGTGCTTCACGCCGTCTAGCAAGGCGGGCAGCACGCCCAGGCCGCCCAGCAGGCCGCCCAGGCTCAATGCCAGGATGATGATGGTTTGGCTGAAGAACATGCTTTCCATGCCGCCGCGCGCAACCAGCTTGCCCACCGCGCCCAAATCCAGCCCCGCGGCTGGTTTGTAGCCGCTGAAGAACCACTCCCCCAACTGCTTTAGCGTGGGGGTGCTGTGCATATAGGTCACGATCAGAGAGGCGATAACGGTGCAGATGATGGTGTAAATCGCATTGACCTTGCACACCGCCAGCACAAGCAGCAGCACCAGCGGCAGCAAGGCATATCCGTGCACCAGGCCGCTTCGCACCAGTTGCTGTTGCATGGCAGAGATATTGCCCAGGTCGGCATTGGCCACGTCGCCCGTCAGCATCAAAAACAGCGCGGCGGTGATGATCCACGCAGGCACGGTGGTAAACATCATGTTGCGAATGTGGTCGAACAGGTCAATGCCCACAATGGATGCGGCAATGCCCGTGGTGTCAGACAGCGGCGACATCTTGTCGCCAAACAGCGCGCCCGATACCACAGCGCCCGCCACAATGGACGGGTTGGCGTTAAACGCCGCCGCCATGCCGATAAACGCCACGCCCGCCGTGGCGCAAGTGGTAAAGCCACTGCCCAGCGTCACGCCGATAATTGAGCACAACACAAACGCCGACAAATAGAAAATGCGCGGCGAAATCAGATCAAACCCGTAATACATCAGCGTGGGAATCGCGCCCGACATCATCAGCGCCGACACCAGCATGCCGATAAAGAAAAACAGATAAATCGCCCCAATGCCCGACATGACGCCTGCGGCCATTTTGCGCTGCATGGCATCAAAGCTCTGGCCGCTCAGTTTGCCGTAGGCAAACAGGCCGCACAGCACCAGCGTGACCGAGATGTGCGGCAGCCAGCCAAGGCCGATCATGGTCACACCCATCACCGCCACAATGGCCACCGTGATGAAAAGCGCCTTGCCAGGCCGCATCTGCAATAGGGATTCGCTCATGTTTTTGATCCTGATGAAGGGTATGCCCTGCGGGCTTTGCGATGGGTTTGCGTTAAAACGGAACGCAGCGGCACGCAACGGGACTTGATGCAATCGCATGCACTGCATGCTTTGCCCTTGCACCGCCTGGCCTACGGCGCTAGAACAAGCCGCGCAGGCCAGCCGCCTGCCAGGCCACAGGCATGACGGCAAGCGCAAGCGGCGGGCAACGGGGCTGTATTTTCTGGCAAAAAGGCATGCCCAGCAGAAAAACACACACGGGCACCAACAGGCGGCGCAGAAATATTCCGCCCCTCCAATGGAATATATCTATTCGCTGTAAATACGTCGTATCGCGCCTGCCACATTGGCCGTAGCGCCCATCAGCACACTGCCGGGTACGGCCTTGGCTGGTCGTGAACCATCAGCCGCCTGCACGACGACATGCGGCACGCCTTGCACGCCCAGTTGCCGCGCAAGCCGCTGCCCATTGGCGATGCGCTCCATCAGGGCGCTGCGGGTGGACTGCGCCGTCAATAATGGGATCAGATCGCCAAGCCCTTGTTCTTGCAGCACCTCGCCAATCACATGCAGATTGGTGTTATCGCGCCCTGCGACATAGCGTGCGGTTTGCAAAGCGGCAAGTACGTTCAGCTCCCGCTCGGGCGCGGCTTGGCGCACGGCAGTAAGCGCAAGCAGACAATTTTCGGAATCAAAATCGCCGTTTTTCTGCAAGATGTTTTGCCGATAGGCCAGGCTGAACGGCTGCCCCGTCAGACGCTCAATGCGCTGATCGTTGCTCCATGCATAGCGGGCAAAGTCCGCATCCAGTTTGCGCCCGCTGCGAAAAAACACGCCCGTCGGAACAAGCGTGAGCGGATAGTGCTCCGCCATCTTTTGCACAGCCGGTGCCGCGCCATAGCACCAACCGCACAGCGGGTCAAAGAAATACGTGATGTGAAGTGTTGGCATGACATGCTTTACAACGTGCCAGATTGCCATAAACGGCGCGCCCGGCCTTGGTGGATTGGCTCCTGTTGCCAAGGCCTGTGGCGCTGGGCATTTCAGGCAGCCGCCACCGTAAACCGCTGGTGCAGGTGCGCTTTTTGCTCCACATCGTCGGCAATGGCTACGGCCAAGTCGGCTACGCTGATGCCGGCTGGCGCGTCGCCTGCCATGAGCAAATCGTTTTGGCCCAGGCGGTATTGGCCGGTGCGCGCTTCGCTGAAGCCGGCTTCGGCTCCCAGCCGCGCGGGCGGCGAGACAAACGCCCAGTTCACATCGCGGCGGTTTTGCAGCTTGGCCAGCAGATGGCGGGCGGCGTTGGCGCCGTCGTAAATTTCTTTGGGAAAGTCGGGCGTATCTACCACCTGCACGCCGGGCGCTACGTACAGGCTGCCTGCGCCGCCCACTGCCAGCAGGTAGGGCACTTGCGCCGTCTGGGCCGCGGCCAATATGGCGTCGTAGCCACGGGTGTAATCTGTGCCGATGTTCGGGTTGGTCCAGCCCGGGTTGAAGGCGCTGACCACGGCATCAAAACCTTTGAGTTGTTCGGCAAAGCCAGGCGCATGTACGTCGGCAGCTACGGCCCGAACGTTATCGGCCTGAAACACTTTGCCGGTGTTGCGGGCAAATGCCACGACTTGATGCCCACGGGCCGCCAGCTCTTTTACCACGGCGTTGCCCACATACCCTGTTGCACCGATTACTGCGAATTGCATCATAAGCTCCTTTGTTTGAAGTGAAGATGGGCTTATTATGCAAAGCACAAAGACAAAAGACTATTCCCTTTGCACTGATTTTTGTGTGTAGCCAAACTTAATAATATGCTTCGTACCCCCATGCTTGGGGAGAAAGGTGTTGCCATGTGCCGCTGGCTTTTGCCGCTTTGCTTTTGCGCCGCCTGCCTTTGTCAGCCTGCGCTGCCCGGATTACACGGCAATGGGTGGCACCAGCCATGAATGGCACAACACGCGCCCCTTGCCCAACCCAAACAGAGGCCGAAGGATGAAACCACACACTGCCGCCACGGGCGCTGCCCTGCTGTATCTTTTGATAGGCCTGTGCATTCAACTGGCAGGCTTTGAGGGCAGTTGGGGCGGATTGCTCGCCTTCATGCTGGCCGCGCCGTTTTCGTACCTGTCGCTCGTCATCTCCCGATACATGGGCGGCTCGTGGCTGTTCATCGGGCTGAATGCGTTGTGGTGGTATGCGCTGGTGTGGCTGTTTTACTTTGCCAAAAACAAAAGAAGCGGATGAAAACTTTTGGCGGCCCGGCAACCGCTATCGCACGATTATTTTTAAACGCCCCCTGACCGGAATATGCAAGACATCAAACCCCTGCTGGTATTTGCCGCGGTGCTAGAGCACGGCAGCATGAACGGCGCAGCCCAAGCCCTGGGCATGACGCCTTCTGCCGTCAGCCAGCACATCACGCGGCTGGAATCGCTGCACGGCATCAAGCTGCTCAACCGCAGCACCCGCCACCTCACGCCCACCGAGGCGGGGCACACGCTGGGGCAGCACTGCCGCCGCCTGCGCCAAAGCTGGCTGGATGCGCACGCCGCGCTGGACGGCGTGAAGGAAGAAGCCGCAGGCGATGTGCGCCTGGCCGCGCCCACCGGCATGGCCTGCGCTCCGGCTTTTCAGGCCGCCCTGCACAGGCTGGCTGCCGAGTACCCGCAAATCCGCCTGCATCTGCATTTTGGCGAGCAAATTACCGACTTGCAGCAAGGCGCTATCGACATTGCCCTGCGCGGCGGCGATCATGCGCTGGACGCACCCGATCTGGTCGCGCGGCCGCTGGCTCGCTGGCGCTGGCAAATCTGCGCCGCGCCGCAATATCTGGTGCAAGCGCCCGCCATCCATGCGCCGGCCGACTTGCTCAAGCAACGCTGGCTGCACTACCTGCCCGTGCGCACCGAAATGGCGCGGGGCAGCGAACACTTCTGGCTGGAAATCGACAACAGCCTGTACTGCAACCAACTCTCTGCCGTGCACCACCTGACCCTGGCCGGCCTGGGGCTGGCGCTGATGGTAGAAGGCGAAATCGCCCATGCACTGGCTGACGGGCGCTTGCAGCACGTGCTGCCCGATTGGCAACTGCCCGAAATAGCCATCTACGCCGTAACCCCCCACCGCGTGCAAGCCGCCAAAGTGGCGGTAGTGCTGCACGTGCTGCAGGAAAGCTTTGCCTAACCCCGCCCGGCACGGGGCATATAGATATGCATTGGCTGGCAATGCCTGGCGCATGCCTCATGCCTAGCAAGCGCCATGTTTTTCACAGCAAGCGCCATCACCCAACCGGCATACGCCCGGCCTGCGGCCAGCAAAAAACATAGACAGAAAGGTACCGGCAAGGCAACTGGTAGGCAATCAGACATGCCCTGTTTCCCATTTGCACGCCGCTCTGCTTGCCTGACTCCCCGTTTGCACGCCGCGCTGTCTTAAGATGCCCCCGCTGCGACCCACACACCAACTTGCACATTGCCACTCGCCCCGCCAGCCCCATTGCCCCCATCGCCACCCAACACAGTCAAAAGTAGCCGCATGCCTTCCACCGACACCTCCCGCTGGCTCAGCGTATTTGCGCTGGCTTTTGGCGCGTTTATCTTCAACACCACCGAATTTATTCCAATCGCCTTGCTCAGCGACATTGGCCGCAGCTTTGCCGTCTCGCCCACGCAAACAGGCATCATGATCACCGTATACGCATGGGTAGTGGCCTTGCTGTCGCTGCCGTTGATGTTGCTCACGCGCACAGTTGAGCGGCGCGCGCTGCTGCTGGCGCTGTTCGGGCTGTTTGCCGCCGGCCATGTGCTGTCGTATGTTGCCTGGAGCTTTCCCGTGCTGTTGCTCAGCCGCATCGGCATTGCGCTCACGCATGCGGTCTTTTGGTCGATCACGGCTGCCCTGGCGGTGCGTGTTGCGCCCCAGGGCAAGGGCAACCAGGCGCTAAGCCTGTTGAGCATGGGCACGGTGCTGGCCATGGTGCTGGGCATTCCGCTGGGCCGCATGATTGGCAACAGCTACGGCTGGCGTTTGAGCTTTTTGCTGATCGGCGTGGTGGCGCTACTCACCGCCGCCGTGCTCGCCAAAAACCTGCCCAAACTGCCAAGCGTAAACAGCGGCTCGCTAGCCTGCTTGCCGCTACTGCTCAAGCGCGGCGGCCTGTTGCAGCTATACGCCTTTACCGTGGTGATGGTTACCGCGCACTTCACCGCCTATAGCTATATCGAACCTTTCGTGCTGCAAGTGGGCGGCTTTGCGCCCGCGCAAGTCACAACGCTGTTGCTGGTATACGGCGTGGCGGGGTTTGCCGGCTCGCTGCTGTTTGGCAAATGCTTTGCGGGGCACGGCAAGGCCTTTTTTCTGATCTGCTGCGCAGTCATGGTGGCATCCATGCTGTTGCTGCGCCCACTGGCAGGCTCTGCGCCTGCGATATACGCCCTGTGCCTGCTGTGGGGCGCGGGCATTTCTGCGCTCGGCTTGGCCATGCTGTCGCGGGTGCTGCATTTTGCATCCGACGCTACGGATGTAGCCACCTCCATCTATTCAGCCCTGTTCAATGTGGGCATTGGCGGCGGCGCGCTGCTGGGACATTACGCCGAAGGCCAGCTCGGCCTGCCATATATCGGCTTTGTTGGCGCGGCGCTGGCAACAGCGGCCTTGCTGCTGGCGTGCTGGCTGGTAAACAGGCCGGATTTTGCGAAATAAATCCGTGCAAATCCACCCTTGGCAACGCAACCGCAATTAACGGTCAAAAGGCTAACGGCCTTGCCTGTTATGGGCGGGGCAGGGTATGGCGCGGCATGCCATTTCCACAACAAACGCCACGCCTACACAAGCATGCATGCGGCCTTTCAAGCCGCCCCAGCATGAAACTGGCGTGCATGGCATTGATGCGGCCCTTGGCCGCCTTTCGTGCAATGACGGCTATACGGCAGGCAGCATCACCCAATCAGATGAACGGTATCAATTCCTAGGATGTTTTTAGATACGTATTGCCCCCAACGGCAACAACCCGAATATTTTGCGCAGGGCAGCGAACTTTGCATCAAACAAGCGATCTAGCACCAAAATAAGGTGCTTGGCACACGTAGCTCGCGCATCTTCAACCATGCGACGCCACACGGCAAAGGAGTAGCAGACATGAAGCACATCAAACTGGGGCTGTGGGGCTTTCTTGCAGGCACAAGCGCCTTGTGGCTGCTGGCGGATACGCTGTGGCCGCAGCCGTTTCATTATTTTTCGTTTCGCTCTGTCTTCGTTCAATACAGTGGCGTGCTTTCCATAGGCGCCATGAGTCTGTGCATGCTGCTGGCCGTGCGCCCCGTTTGGCTGGAAAACTGGCTCAACGGGCTGGACAAAGGCTACCGCCTGCACAAGTGGCTGGGCATTACTGCGCTGGTTACAGCGCTGGCGCATTTCTGGTTTGCCCAGGGCACCAAATGGATGGTGGGTTGGGGGTGGCTGACGCGCCTCGCACGCCCCGGCAAACCGCCGGGCAGCACAGCAACCAACAGCGCGCAAACTTTCGAGCAATGGCTGCGCGGCTTGCGCGATGTGGCAGAAGACGTTGGCGAGTGGGCTTTCTACATCGCTTTGGTGCTGATGGTAGTTGCGCTGGTCAAGCGCATTCCCTACCGCTGGTTTGTCAAGTACCACAAATGGCTGGCCTTGGGCTATCTGGCTTTGGTATTCCACAGCGTGGTGTTGATGAAATTTGCCTATTGGCAGCAACCCATCGGTTGGCTAATGGCCATGCTCATGGCCGCTGGCACTGTATCTGCCGCACTGATATTGTTCAAACGCACAGGCATTGCGCGGCGCAGCACAGCAACAGTAGTCGGCATCACAAGCTATCCGCAAATGGATGGCTACGAGCTGGTGCTGCATGCCCCGGCCTGGGGCGGACACCAGTCCGGACAGTTTGCCTTTGTACGCAACCTGAGGGACAAAGAAAGCCCGCACCCCTTCACCATTGCCTCTGCCTGGAACCAGAGCAGCCAACAGCTGCGCCTGCTGGTAAAAAATCTGGGCGACTACACCTGCCAGTTTGCCGCCCACTACCAAACAGGCGACATGGTCGAAATAGAAGGCCCTTACGGCCGCTTCACCTTTGCAGACGACGCTTCCGCCCAAATCTGGATTGCGGCAGGAATCGGCATTACCCCGTTCATGGCGCGGCTGGAAGAACTGGCCAATAACCACCCACAAGGCGCAAACCGCCGCCAACCAACCATTGATCTGTTTTACTGCTCCCGCGAGATGGAGCCAGCACTGCTCACCCAGTTGCAGCACCACGCGCAGGCCGTCGGAGTCACCCTGCACCTTTGGCCCACGCAAAACACCTGCCGCCTGACCGGCAAACACCTACGCGAACGGGTAAGCAACTGGGAGCAAGCCAGCGTGTGGTTTTGCGGCGGCACTGCGTTTGGCACAGCCATACAGCAGGATCTGCAAGCGCACGGCCTGCCAAGCAAACGCTTTCATCAGGAGTTGTTTGAAATGCGCTAAGCAACCGGCCAGCGACACAACGAATCGCCAGCCGCATGGCCTATTACCCATTACCGCCACTTTCGCACGCAACCGTACAAGCAGCTGATAAAAGCCTGGGTGCCAAACGGTTAGCGCAGCAAACCCCAACCCACCTTGCACAACAGAAAAAAGATGCCATCTTCGCTACCCTCGCCGCGTGCAAGCCGCCAAAGCGGTGACGGTGCGGCGGCAGTGCTGCAAGTGTTGCGGAAGATTTCCCCAAGTGGCTAGTGGCTAGCTGCTAATGCGCCACCAGCCTACATGCCTAGTTTGCTGGCGCTGCCGCTTTGATGGCTTGTGCCGTGTTGTTTAAGTGTTTGCAAATCGGGCACAGCCTGAAACCTCAGCCCATCCGCCAGCGCGAAATGCTTTTCGCCACAGCGAATTTTTAACCGCTCATCCCGCCGCAAATCTTTTTCGTTCGTGTTGGATTTGGTCTCCGCAACAAAATAAACCCGCTTATCCCCTTCAAACACCACCGCCCAGTCGGGGTTGTAGGTGCCCAGCGGCGTATTGATCTTGAAGCTGCCGGGCAGTTTGAAGAAAAAGCGCACCTGCTCGTCCAAGGCGCAATCGCGGGCGAAGCGGCTTTCCACCTCGCTGTCGCTCAGCACGCAATCAAACGGCACGGCCTCATCGTGCACATCCAGCGGCTGCGCCTGCATCAGCGTTTTGCTCAAGGGCGTGGTGCGCGAATCTTCGGCTTGCGGATACACGCTGCTCAAGTAGGTTTCCAGCGGGTCAAACAGCGTCATTTCATAGCGGCGGCCATTCACCTCGCGGTATTCAATGCCTTCAACCTGTAAAGCCTGCAAGGTGTTGCGCATGGCTTCCACCGCCATGTCCAGAAACGCCTGCGGATTCACCAGCAACTCATCCAGTCGCCCGCAGCCTTTCAAAATGGCATATACGCTGGCGCGGCTGATATGCACGCGGCTTTGAATGTAGGCATACACATCGGGCACCACGGCTGGCAAATCCATTTCCTGTTCATTCACGGCGCTTGCCACGCCCGCTACGCCCTCTGCATCCATCACGATCTTGCCCTTGCTGGCCAGCACTTTGGGCTTGACCACCGCAGGGTATTGCTGCCTATCGGCCAATGCCCGCACGCATTCGGCCACTAGCCTGGATGTGTCCAGCTTGACGCTATATCGCGTCTGGTAATTGATTTTTTGCCAGATGGCATCAAACAGCTTCTGTTCTTCGGCGCTCAATTGCTTGCGCTGCACACGCACTTTCTGGCGGGCATTTTTCACCCGCCCATCAAAGCGGATGCCGCTGTCTTCCTCAATCTCTGCTTGCAGCTTGCGGGCAAAGCTGTCGTAGCTTTCATTGGCAATCACGGTCAAAATATTAATGGCCTTGTCGTGCACGCGCTCGCCCAGGCGATTAACGCAAAGGCGCAGGCCGCGGCCAATTTCCTGCCGCTTTTTCAGCGTGCTTTGCGTGTCGTTGAGCGTGCAAATCTGGAACACGTTGGGGTTGTCCCAGCCTTCGCGCAGCGCCGAATGGCTGAAGATGAATTGCAGCGGCTCATCCAAAGAAAGCAGGCGCTCTTTCTCCCGCATGATGAGGGCGTAAGTATCGTCATCCTTGGCGGTGTTGCCGCCCGTGTCTCTCCACACGGTACGCGCCTGGCTGCCCTTGCCCTTTTTGTCGCCAGAAAAATAGCCGTTATGCACCTCAGAGGCCGGGTGCGCAATCAAGCCCTGGTACTGCGGCTTGGCGGCATATTGGGCAAATATTTCTTCAAACCACAGTGCAAACTTTCCCGGCTGGGGCTGGCCATCTTCATCGTATTGGCGGTAATGCGCCACTTTGTCGATAAAAAACAGGCTCAACACCTTGATGCCCAAAGGCTTGAGTTTTTTCAACTTGGCAAAGTGCGCCGCCACGGTGCGCTCGATCTGATAGCGCAGCACGGCATCTTGCATCGCGTCTTGCCGCTCGCCCAGACGCAGAACGCGCCCGCCGGAAAACTCAATCTCATCCCCGCGAATATCGTTCAGCACATAGCCTTCGCGGTACGCCTCGCGCCCTTTTGATTTGTCATGCAAATCATCGCCGGGCTTGATCGCCATCTCTTTACGCAGCACGCCGCTTTTTCCATTCACGTCCAGGCGCACGCGTGCACTCATGCTTTTGGCCTTGGCCTCAATCGCCAGCAATTCAACAAAGGCCTGGTTGTGGCCGTCATGGCCCAGCACGCCATCTACCTCGATTTGCTTGACCAGCCCCAAGTCATACGCCTGCACCGGATTGAGTGAGTACAGCAGGTTGTAGCTATTTTTATGCGTAGCCGAATAGCGAATGGTGCACAGCGGATTCAACGCGCGCAACGCCTTTTGGCGCAAATCGGTTTCAAAATTCTGCGGCTCGTCCACAATCACGATGGGATTGACGGCCCTGATGTACTCAATCGGCGCAAACGCACGCTCGCCCTGCTGGTTGATTTTGTTGGCATCCTTGGCAAAGCTGTCAATATTGATCACCAGAACGCTCAAGGCATCGCTTTGCGCAAAATGGCGCAAATCGTTCAAGCGGCTGCTGTCATACAAAATCTGCACGCAAGGCACGCGGCCATAATCTTGGGCAAAGTGGCTGCGGGTCACGGCCAGGTTTTTCATCGTGCCTTCGCGTATGGCCACACTGGGTACCACAATCACGAATTTTTTGAAGCCATACACCTTGTTCAGCTCGTACATCGTTTTGATAAAGGTGTAGGTCTTGCCCGTGCCAGTTTCCATCTCCAGCGTGAAATGCGGGCAAAAGCGCTTATCTGCCGCGCCGTCTTCCGCGCGGTCTGCCGCCAATTCAGCCACAGGCGCTATGCCATGGGCCGCTTGCACCTTTTGCACGTTTTGCAGCATGTGCGCTTCTGCAATCAGCAGGCGGTTGGAAATGCTGCCATCGGGCGCATAGTCCACACTGCCGGGCGTTTGTTGCAGCTCAAACGCCGCGCTTGCCATTGGCTGCCCGTCAAATGCCTGCACCACCGCCTGCACGGCGCGGCTTTGATAGTCTTGATGGACAAATTGCAAACGCAAACCGCTATGGGCGCCGGCTTGCGCATGCTCGGGGGTATGGGCTTTGTCTTGCTCGCTCATGGCAGGCCCCCTTAAATCACCGTCAGGCCAATATCCAGGCCTTGCAATTCCAATTGCAAATTGGCCAATTGTTCATCGGCCTTGTCACCCACAAAGCAGGAGTTGAGCATCACCACCTGCGCCGGGCGGGCTTTGACTATCTCGTCCTTCAGCTCGGCCACATAAGGCTCAAAACACAGCCACAGCACGCGGTCATCGGGCAACAGCACGCGGTGAATGGTCACGCCTGCCACGGTTTTGGGTTTGACAATCGCCTGCACGCCCAAGGCCCCCAGCCCCATTTTCAGCAACAGCTCGGCCAGCATGGCCGTTTGCGCGCTGGCCGTTTGCGGCGAAACTTTTTCCGCCTGCTGAAAAATCTCCAGCTGCTCGTGCAAATCGGCAGCCCCCACATCGCTGCGCCATTGCTTGAAGTTGCTGGGCGCCAATGTGAACTGCGCACAGGCCAGGTCTTGCGTTTTGTCTGGCTGCTCTTTTTTCAGCTTTTCAATCACCTTGCCGATGCGGGCGCGGGTAATGTCGGCAATGGTGCGGTAGCCGGCCTTGTAGGCCTCGGTGTTTTCTTCCAGCTTTTCCGGAATCTGCACGCAAATGCATTGACGGCTGCCGCCATCTTCCAGATTCAACTCCATCACCGCCTGCATGGTGGTGCCGGAGCCTGCAAAGAAGTCGAGGACAATATCTTGTTCTCCTCTTACCCACAACTCCATCATTCTCTTTATCAAATCCACATGTTTGGGATTACTAAAAATATCTAGGCCAACAAGTTCTTTCAGTTTCGTCGTGGCCGTTGACGTGTAATATTTAAAATCCCACCACGTAGTATCTGTTTTTCTTGATTTTTTTGCTTTCTCAAGATAGTTTTTTTGCTGAAGCCCTGACCCCACTTTAACAATAAGTCCATCCTCAAACATTTGCTGCATCTTATCCTGTGAAAATCTCCAATATCCAGAGACACCTTCAAACGTGTAGTATGGATTTCCTTTTGCCGCCCCGCCTGGACCATCAACTGGCGCGTATTTATAAAATCCCCTTTCATCTTCCATATCGAAGCCAGTCAAATCAGGAGCAAGACCAAATTCATGCCTTCTATCAAAAATAAGATCAAGCCTTCTTGCATACATTAGAATAAAGTTATGATTTTCGGACATTATTTTGTCATTTGAAACCGATGCCCTGGCTTTGTGACAAACAGTCGTGATGAAATTTTCTTCCC
>CAYUAF010000005.1:21027-36873 GCA_964442555.1 uncultured Allobrachymonas sp. | reverse complement strand
AGCAGCCGCCGCCTTGCACGAATACGCGCAGCTTCAGGTCGGGGTTGCCTTCTTCTTCAATCAGCTCGGCCACTTTGGCGGCGGCGCTGTCGGTGAAAAGGATGGGGCTGTCCTCATCGGTTGCGGGGGTGGTGTTTTCGGTCACCGTAGGGTCGGAATGCATGGCAGAAACTGGAAAAAAACGATGTGATTGGCGCAATGCTACAGCAAAGCGCCGAATGGTTGGGGCATATGGTTATTCCCCTGTTGCCTGTGTTTGTAATCGGCATGGCGCATGCGCGCAAGCCGCGCGGTGGCCGCAGCGGCTGTAGCAAGAGCGGCTTGCCCGGCAGATGAGGGCGCGGCAGGCATGGTTGGGCCGAATTGTTAAGCTGCTGTGCGCCGTGCGCCGCCCGCCGAATGGCATCTGGCAAGAGCGTAGCCCGGCAAGGCGGGTGCAGTCAAGCGGATTCCGCAAGGTTCATCTGGCGCTCGTCCGGCCTTCATCCGGCAAAAATTAATCTGGCAAAAACAGGGCTTGCAGATCGCTTAAAAAATCAAACCCGCGCTCGGTGGGGCGCACGTGCTGCCAGTCGCGTTCCAGCCAGCCTTGGGATTCGGCCTGGCGCAAGATAGGCTCGATGCTGGCGGCGCTCAAGCCCGTGCGGGCGGTGAAGTCGGCCAGCGCAAAGCCGTGGCGCAGGCGCAGGGCGCCCAGCATGTATTCAAACGCCAAATCCGCATGAGGCACGTCGTGCTCTTGCGCCAGAGCCTGCCCGGCCAGCGCGCTTTGCATATAGCGCTGCGGGTCGCGCAGGCGCACTTGCCGCACGATGCGGTGGGCAAAACTCAGTTTGCTGTGGGCGCCGGCGCCAATGCCTAAATAGTCGCCAAATTCCCAGTAGTTGCGGTTGTGCACACAGGCATGGCCGGCGCGGGCATAGGCCGATACTTCGTAGCGCTCAAGCCCGGCTTGCGCGGTAGCGGCGGTGATGGCGTCCAGCATGCTGTAGGCCAGGTCGTCTTCGGGCAGATGCGCCGGTGGGCGGGTGGCAAATACCGTGTTGGGTTCGATGGTGAGGTGGTAAATGCTCAGGTGCGGCGGGGCAAAGGCCAGCGCCTGCGCCAGGTCATCCTGCAAGGCGGGCAGGGTTTGGCCGGGCAGGGCGTACATCAAATCCAGATTGAAGGTGGGGAAGTGGCGGGCGGCTTCTTCCAGTGCGGCGCGGGCCTGGGCGGCGCTGTGCACGCGGCCAATGGCGTGCAGCATGGCGTCGTTGAAGCTTTGCACGCCGACCGACAGGCGCGTGACGCCCGCTTGCGCAAAGGCGGCAAAGCGTTGGCGCTCGAAGGTGCCGGGGTTGGCCTCCAGCGTGATTTCGCATTGGGGCAGCAGCGGCAGGCGTGCCCGCACGGCGTCAATCAGCTCGGCAATGGCATCCGGGCTGAACAGGCTGGGCGTGCCGCCCCCCATGAAGACGCTGTAAACAGGCCGCCCCCATACCAGCGGCAGGGCGGCCTCCAGGTCGGCCAGCAAGGCGGCGAGGTAGTCTTTTTCGGGCAGGGTTGCCGCGGTTTGCCCGCGTTGCCCGCTTTGCCCGCGGTGTTGCAGGCCGTGGGAGTTGAAGTCGCAATACGGGCACTTTTGCAGGCACCACGGCAGGTGGATGTAGAGCGCAAGCGGCGGCAGTGCAGACAGTTGCAGCAGCCCCGGGCGCATGTAGTGCGTGATGTCGGCCGGGGCTTGCCCCGCGGCTTGAATGGCAAGCGGCGGCTTCATGCCTTAGGGCGCGGCGGGGGCGGGGTGCGTACCGCCCGTTGGGATGTCAGCCGGGCGGTCTGTTGGGCCGCTGGGCTGGCCGAGCCAATGGCTGCGCAGCAGGGCGACGAGTGCCCGGGCGGATTGGCCGCGGTGGCTGCGGCGGTTTTTTTCGTCGGCGTCCAGCTCGGCAAAGGTTTTGCCGATTTCCGGCAGGTACAGCACCGGGTCAAAGCCAAAGCCGCCCTCGCCTTGCGGCGCGCGGGTGATTTCGCCCGTGGCGCGGCCTACGGCTACCAGCGGCTCGGGGTCGTCTGGCGAGCGCACGGCCACCAGCGTGCTGACCAGCGCGGCGCGGCGGTTGTCCACGTTTTGCATTTGTTCCAGCAGGGCTTTGATGTTGTTGGCATCGTTTTTTTCGTAGCCGAACCAGGTGGCGTAGTAAGCCGTTTGCACGCCGGGCTTGCCGCCAAAGGCGTCCACGCACAGGCCGGCATCATCTGCAATGGCGGGCAGGCCCGATTGGGCGCTGGCGTGCCGCGCTTTGGCCAGGGCGTTTTCCAAAAAGGTGTGAAAAGGCTCCTCTGCCTCGGCAATGCCCAGGGCGGATTGCGGTATCAGCTCCACGCCCAGCCCTGCCAGCAGGGCTTGCAGTTCAAAGAGTTTGCCGCGGTTGTTGCTGGCGAGCACGATTTTCATGGCGCGCCCTCTGTGGCAGCGGGTGCCGCCAGCGCCGCCTGTTGCAGGCGGTGCAGCTCGGCAATGCCTTGCTCGGCCAGTTGCAGCATGGCATCCAGTTGCTGGCGGGTGTAGGGGGTTTCTTCGGCTGTGCCCTGCACTTCGATAAAGCGCAGTGCGCCAGGCACCTGGCCTGCCATGACCACGTTCATGTCGGTCGAGCAGGTGGAGTCTTCGGCATATTCCAGGTCCAGCAGCACCTGGTCTTGCACAATGCCCACCGAGATGGCGGCTACCGCCTCGCGGATGGGGTTGTGCGCAATCAGGCCCTGTTGCAGCAGGCGGGCAACGGCGTCTTGCGCGGCCACATACGCGCCGGTAATGGCCGCCGTGCGCGTGCCGCCGTCGGCTTGCAGCACGTCGCAGTCCAGCGTGATGGTGCGTTCGCCCAAGGCGTTCAGATCGAACACGGCGCGCAGCGAGCGGCCGATCAGGCGCTGTATCTCTTGTGTGCGGCCAGACTGCTTGCCCTTGGCGGCCTCGCGGTCGCTGCGGGTGTGGGTGGAGCGCGGCAGCATGCCGTATTCCGCCGTGACCCAACCTGCGCCGCTGCCCTTGCGGAAAGGCGGCACTTTCTCTTCTACCGAAGCGGTGCACAGCACGCGGGTGTTGCCGCACTCGATCAG
Source organism: uncultured Allobrachymonas sp. (assembly GCA_964442555.1). Taxonomy (GTDB): domain Bacteria; phylum Pseudomonadota; class Gammaproteobacteria; order Burkholderiales; family Burkholderiaceae_C; genus Brachymonas. The sequence goes on along the minus strand of CAYUAF010000005.1, from coordinate 33,771 downwards.
TACCGAGCCTTCGGCATAGCGGGTGTAGTGGCGGGTAATGCGGATAGGACGCAGCTGGTTGGGCTGGCGGCCAGCAAAGCGGACAAAAGCAGATTCCATCATGAAAGCCAGTAAAAAAACGGGTAAGCAGCGGGCGGTATTGCCCGCGCGGGGCGGGCGCACCGGGCGTATGCGCCAAGTGCGCCAAGGGGCATGCGCCTGCATGCCAGACCATGCCCCTCAATTCAAACCCACACTGTACTTGATTGGACGCAGCCGTGCGGCAGTAATGAAAGTGGTTTGGGGCGGCTTTTGGTGTGGCTGCCGCCCGGCATCGCCAGCCTGTTGAACGGGGCCATGCCGCTGCATGCAGCAGGGCGCGGGCTGCGTAGACATTTACCGCCGCCCGAGCAACCAGCACGCCATGAACACGCATCTGCATTGTGGGATAGTGTGCGCCGCCATTGGGCATGGCCGCCATGTCTGGGACAATGGCAGGTATTGCAGGTATTGATCGCCACCCGGCAAGGGCAAGTCTTGCCCGGCTGGCAGCAGTTTTTATTGGGTGTGATACATGGCACTTCTACAAATTTCGGAACCCGGCGCCAGCCCCGACCCCCATCAGCGCCGCATCGGCATTGGCATTGACTTGGGCACCACGCATTCTTTGGTAGCCACCATGCGCGACAGCCTGCCGCAATGCCTGCCCGATGCGCAGGGGCGCGTTATCTTGCCTTCGGTCGTGCACTATGCGCCCGGCGGCGAAGCGGGTGCGCCAGCCGCCCGCGCGCGTATCACCACCGGTTACGACGCGCTGCCTTTTCAGGCAAGCGATCCGGCCAACACCATCGTATCCGTCAAGCGTTTGATGGGGCGCAGCCTGCAAGACATCGAATCGATACAAGGGCAGTGGCTGCCCTACGCCTTGGCGGCAGACAACGCCAGCCAAGGCATGGTGTACGTGCGCACCCAGCAGGGCGATAAATCGCCGGTAGAAATCAGCGCCTGCCTGCTGGCCGCCTTGCGCCAGCGGGCCGAAGCCAGCCTGGGCGGCCCGATAGACGGCGCCGTCATCACCGTGCCCGCTTATTTTGACGATGCGCAGCGCCAGGCCACCAAAGACGCGGCGCAACTGGCCGGCCTGCCCGTGCTGCGCCTGATCAACGAGCCTACGGCTGCCGCCTTGGCCTACGGGCTGGACAAAGCCAGCGAAGGGCTGTACGCCGTATTCGACTTGGGCGGCGGCACGTTCGATATTTCCATTTTGCGTATGGAAAGAGGCGTGTTCGAAGTGCTGGCTACCGGGGGCGATTCCGCCTTGGGCGGCGACGACTACGACCGCGCCCTGGCCGATTGGGCGCAGCAGCGCAGCGGCGCGCAAGCCGCCAATGCCGAAGAGCGCACGGCTTGGCTCATGGCCGCACGTGCCTGCAAACACGCCCTAACGGCTGGCGACAACGCCATCTTCTCCGCCCCTGCCGGGGGGCAAGCGGTGCAGGTGCCCATAAGCCGCAGCGACTTCGCCCATGCCACCCACAGCCTGACGCAACGCTGCCTGCAAGCCGTGCGCGCCACCTTGCAAGATGCGAACCTGCCCGTGGCAGAGGTGCAAGGCGTCGTCATGGTGGGCGGCTCTTCGCGCATGCCCGTGGTGCAAGAAGCCATGCGCGCGTTTTTTGGCAAGCCCTTGCTGTGCGATCTCAACCCCGATGAAGTCGTGGCGCTGGGTGCAGCCATTCAGGCGGATCAGTTGCTGGGTAATGCCGGCGCGCACGATGTGCTGCTGCTGGATGTGATTCCGCTTTCGCTGGGCATTGAAACCATGGGCGGGCTGGTCGAGCGCATCATCCCGCGCAACCAAACCATACCGGTGGCCATGGCGCAAGAATTCACCACCTACCAAGACGGCCAAACCGCCATGAGCCTGCACGTGGTGCAGGGCGAGCGCGATCTGGTGCAAGACTGCCGCAGCCTGGCACGCTTTACCCTGCGCGGCATTCCGCCCATGGCCGCAGGCGCGGCGCGCATCCGCGTCACCTTTACGGTCGATGCCGACGGCCTGCTGCAAGTTCACGCCAGCGAGCAAACCAGCGGCGTGCAGGCGCAAATCGAAGTTAAGCCCAGCTACGGGCTGGACGACGACACCATCGCCCGCATGCTGCAAGACAGCTTTGCCAGCGCCGAACAAGACATGGCCGCCCGCACCCTGGCCGAAGCGCGGGTCGATGCCGAACGGCTGCTGCTATCGGTACGCAGCGCCTTGCAGGCCGATGGCGACTTGCTGGACTCCAACCAGCGCCAAGGCATTGATGCGCAACTGCTGGCGCTGGACGCCTTGTGTCAGCAAAGCGATGCCGCCGCCATCGAAGCGGGCGCCCACGCCCTGGCCGAAGCTACCGAAGCCTTTGCCGCTGCCCGCATGAACCGGGGCATACAGCAGGCGCTCACCGGCAAATCGGTAGACGCCTTTTGATAGATACAGACCAACACACGAACTTGAGCTGGAGAATTCCGCATGACACGCATCACCGTACTCCCCCACGAAGAATATTGCCCGCAAGGCGCAACCATTGACGTGCCGCCCGGCACCACCATTTGCCAGGGGCTGCTGGATAATGGCATCAACATCGAGCACGCCTGCGACATGGTGTGCGCCTGCACCACTTGCCACGTCATCGTGCGCGAAGGGGGCGAAAGCCTGAACGCGGTAGAAGACACCGAAGACGACATGCTGGATCGCTCCTGGGGGCTGACATCGCAATCGCGCCTGTCGTGCCAGGCCATGGTCGGGCAAAAAGAACTGGTGGTGGAAATTCCCAAATACTCCATCAACCACGCCAAAGAAAACCATTGATTTTTGACTTGGACTTTTGAGATAGGCACCTGCCATGCGCCAGATCTTTCTCGACACCGAAACCACGGGGCTGGAAGTTGCCGAAGGGCATCGCGTCATCGAAATCGGCTGTGTCGAACTACTCAACCGCCAGCCAACCGGCAACGACCTGCACCTCTACCTCAACCCCGAGCGCGCCATTGACGCTGGGGCGCAGGCAGTGCACGGCATCACAGCCGAATTTTTGGCCGACAAGCCAGTCTTTGCCGACGTGGCGCAACAGTTTCTGGACTTTATCCGGGGTGCGGACGAGGTCATCATCCACAACGCGCCGTTTGACGTGGGCTTTCTGGATCGGGAGCTGCAACTGCTGCAACAACCGGCCTTTGCCAGCCACGTTGGCAGCGTAGTCGATTCGCTGGCCATGGCCAAAGCGCGCTATCCCGGCAAGCGCAACTCGCTGGATGCGCTGTGCGAGCGGCTGGAAGTCAATAACACCCACCGTACCTTGCACGGTGCCTTGCTGGATGCGCGCTTGCTGGCAGAAGTCTATATCCGCTTCACGCGCGGGCAAGAGACGCTGCTCATGGAGCACCATGGGCAAGACAGCGGCACGACTGCGCATGCACCACAGCAAGACTTCAGCCACGTGGTGCTGCCGGTGCTGGCCGCATCCGAAACGGAACGTGCCGCGCACGAAGCCATGCTGGCCGTCATCGACAAAGCCAGCGGCGGCAAAACCCTCTGGAAGAATCTGGCCGCCTCGGCAAAAGCCGACGAATCAATCGACGAATAAATTCCGGCAGCGTCTGCACATGCTGCCTTTGCGGCGCAAAAAGCATCTATAATGCGCGTCTTTCGCAAACGCAACACACGGATTTCATGCCTGCCAGCGTGCGCAAAACCCCATTCGGGCGGTTAACTCAGCGGTAGAGTGCCACCTTCACACGGTGGAAGCCACTGGTTCGATCCCAGTATCGCCCACCACTTTGCTTTCGGCAACGTCCGAATACCATTCAAAAACCCGCATGCCGATTGGCATTGCGGGTTTTTTGTTGCTCAGCATGCACCCGAGAGGATGCGGGGGAGATGCGGGGAGGTGCCAACAGTGTCTATAGGTGTTTGGTGTTTCTTTGGGGCATTGCAAAGATACTCACCCGATTAGTGAACAGACGGGCGTGTGCCAATGGCAATGCTTTGCAATTCTCGTGCGGCAGCCTTAACACAACAGGGGCTGGAGCCGGGGCCAGACGTTGTTCAGAATGTGGCTTTGCGCCTGCGCATTGGGGTGGATGCGGTCGGCCTGGAACCAGCGTTGGCTGTCGGGCGCATCGGCAATGCCTTTGAGCAAAAAAGGCACCAGGGCGGTTTTGTGCGCCTGGCTGACGTCGGCAAACGCCTTGGCGAAGTCGGCGGTGTACTGCGGCCCGTAGTTGGGGGGAATTTGCATGCCCAGCAGCAAGACTTTGGCGCGGGCTTGTTGCGAGGCGGTGACCATGGTCGCCAGATTGCTGCGGGTTTGCTGTAAAGACAGGCCGCGCAGGGCGTCGTTCGCGCCCAGCTCAAGAATCACGATGTGCGGCTGATGCTGCTTCAGCAGTTGCGGCAGGCGGGTGCGGCCACCCGATGAGGTGTCGCCGCTGATGCTGGCGTTGATGACCTGATAAGGCTTTTTCTCGGCATCCAGCTTTTTTTGCAGCAGGGCTACCCAGCCGCTGCTGCGAGGCAGGCCGTATTCCGCGCTGATGGAGTCGCCCACCACCAGAATCCGCGCGGGCTGTGGCGCTGCCGCGCGTGTCGGGGCGGCGGCCAATGCCCATGCGGGCAGGCACAGCATGGCCGCAAGCCCCCACTGGCGCGCCCATTGCATAGTTGCTGCTATAAATCGGGTTTGCATTGATTCAGGTCCTTTGTCTATGTCAGTTACTCCATCCGCACAAGCAGCGGTTCCCGAGCAAATGGTTGTGGTCGAGCATGTTTTCAAGACGGTGCCGTCTGCCGGTGGCGAGTTGGAAATTTTGCACGATATCGATTTCGCTCTGCCTGCCGGCAGCACCACGGCCATTGTGGGCGCGTCCGGCTCGGGCAAAAGCACTTTGTTGTCGATCATGGCGGGGCTGGATGTGCCCAGCCAAGGTTCTGTGCGCGTGGCAGGCACCGATCTGTTTGCGTTGGATGAAGATGCGCGCGCGGCAGTGCGCGGGCAGCAGATGGGCTTTGTCTTTCAAAACTTTCAGCTCTTGCCGAATCTGACTGCGCTCGAAAACGTGATGCTGCCGCTGGAGCTGGCGGGCTGCAGCGATGCGCGTGCTAGTGCCCAAGCCATGCTGGAGCAGGTGGGGCTGGGCGCGCGCCTGCGGCACTATCCCAAGCTGATGTCTGGCGGCGAGCAACAGCGGGTGGCGTTGGCGCGGGCTTTTGTCATGCAGCCGGCCTTGTTGCTGGCGGATGAGCCGACGGGCAGTCTGGACTTTGCCACCGGGCAAGAGGTCATCGCCCAGATGTTTGCTTTGAACCAAGCGCTGGGCAGCACCTTGGTGCTGGTAACGCACGATATGGGCTTGGCTCGACAGTGCCAGCAACAGCTGGTTTTGCAGGCAGGGCGCTTGGCGCAAGAGGGGCTTGCGCCCGCCTAGATTGCGCTGTTGGCGGCACTTGGGGCGGGGCGCATTCAATTGCGTCGCATGGCAGCCAAGCACAGGCACGCGCCTGCGCGTGCTTTTTTTACGCCTGCGGCACGAGCCGGTTACCGTGTTGCCCCATCGTGCAAAGGTGCGCCCGGGCAGGGCTAGCGCATGGTATGGGAAACAAAAGGGTTCAATCTGTCGCGCAAGTCATGCTTTTGCCTGTTATGAAATATGAACGGGCGCAAGACTTTTGCATTTTTTGTAATGCCGGCGCGTATTTGCTTGATCGGTCGTGTTCACGCACATAGACTGCGCAGCGTGTGCATCAAGCATGCAATGTGTGAAATTGACTTTGATCAGAAAGGATAGATCGTCATGAAAAAAATCGCTGTAACCTTGATTGCTTCGGGTTTTGCTGCTGCTGCATTTGCAACCACACCTGTGGCCGAAGTGGCTCCGGCTGCGGCAACAGCTTCTGCTCCTGCCAAAAAAGTTGCTGCCCAAAGCGCAACATCCAAGAAAAAAACAGCCGTGAGCAAAAAGGCCGATAAGGTCGATGGCGCTGTTACCCCCGCGCCAGCCGAGGCGGCTGCCAGCCACTAATGAGCCATTGAACGAGCCGTTTATAACGGCTACTGAATCCTGCATGATTCCAAGCCCGTGCGCCGCTTGAGGCCACGGGCTTTTTGCATGCAGAAGCAAGGGCGTTGCCTGCTGGCTTTGGGCTGATGGCACCAAAGGCAGCACGCGGAAAATGCGTAGCCGTTTTGGCCTCCAAAGCGTAGCAGCAAAAGCGTTGTAGAAGCGTCGTAAAAAAAGCAGCAGTGTGCGTACAGCTGGCCGGTATCAAAGCCAAACCGTGCGGCATGCGGGCGTCTGCGAGGGCAAGCCGGAGCGCCGCTGGCTCTGCTTTTGCCCCCTTCGCCTGGACTAGGGTGAACAGGCCCTAGTTGCTGGCTTTGACCCGCTGGGCGCGAATGGTGGCGGGCACGCGGCGCAGGGCGCGCAGTACATCGGCCAGGTGCTGGCGGTCGTTCACCTGCAAAATCAGGTGCAAATCCAGCGAGTCGTGGTACATGATGTCGTCCGACGTGTTGATGTACCCGATATCCGCCCTTGCCGCCGCAATGGCCGATGTAACGGATGCAATGGTGCCGATGCGGTTGTGCGCGGTAACGGTAATGGCTACGGCAAACGGGCGCGTCATCTGTTCGGCCCATTCGACTTCGATGGCGCGTTCTGCGTCCCGGCTGATCAGGTTCTTGCCAATACCGCACTCGGCGGTGTGCACAACCAGGCCTTCGCCGCGCTCCAGATAACCCGTGATTTCATCCCCGGGAATGGGGTGGCAGCAGGGCGCGAATTTGACCGATGCTTTTTCGCTGCCGTCCAGCGTGATGATGTGGCCGAAGTCGGAACTATCCTGGCTGAAGTGCCCTTGGCTTTGCAGCACGGTATCGCGTTTCTCGCCCTGGCCCGTCATCAAGCTGGCCAATTGCTTGGCCAGCACGCCGGCAATGCGCTTGCCTTGGCCGACTTCGGTATACAAGTCTTCCAGCGATTTGCTGTTGGCGGATTGCAGCAGCTGCTCCCACACCGCCTCGTGCGCGGCATCGCGGGGGGGCAGTTTTTGCATGCCTTCTGCGCGGTAGGCGTGGATGAACAGGCGTTCGCCCAGGCGCAGAGCTTCGGTCTCAGACAGCGTTTTGAGGTGGCTGCGAATGCGCGAGCGCGCGCGGGCCGTGCGCACAAAGCTCAACCAAGCCGGGTTGGGGCGTGATTCGGGCGAGGTGATGACTTCTACGATATCGCCGCTTTGCAGCTCGGTGCGCAGCGGCACGTCTTCGTTATTGATGCGGCAGGCTACGGCCTGGTCGCCCACATCGCTGTGAATGGCGTAGGCAAAGTCGATGACAGTTGCCCCGCGCGGCAGCGACATGATGCGGTTTTTGGGCGTGAAGACAAACACGTCTTCCGGGAAAAGATCCACGCGCACGTTGTCGAAAAATTCGCGCGAATCCAGCGTCTCTTGATGAATCGCCAGCAAGCCTTTGAGCCAGTTGGCAGGCTTGGCGCTTTGGGGTGCAGCGCTGGCAGCCTGCTCGGTGCGCGTTTTGTACATCCAGTGCCCGGCTACGCCCAATTCGGCAACCTGGTGCATGGCGTCTGTTCGCACCTGAAATTCAATCTGGATATTGGCCGGGCCGATGAGCGTGGTGTGTAGCGACTGGTAGCCGTTTTCTTTGGGAATGGCGATAAAGTCCTTGAGCCGGTGCGGCATTGGGCGGTAACGCTGGTGCAGAATGCCCAGCGCGATATAGCAGTCCAGATTGTTATTGACCAGAATGCGAAAGCCGTAAATATCATTGATTTGCGCAAAGCTGTTGCGCTTGTCCTGCATCTTGCGGTAGATGGAAAAGATGGTTTTTTCCCGCGTGTAGATGCGGGCTTTCAGGCCTGCAGCGGCAAATGCTTCTTCTACTTCTTTTTGTACGTTTTCTACCAGCGGGCGTCGGCGTTTGTGGGCGTTTTGCAGCGCTTTTTCAAGCACGGCATGGCGCCAGGGGTGCAGGTATTTGAAAGAAAGGTCTTCCAGTTCGCGGTAACTGTGGTTCAGGCCCAAGCGGTTGGCAAGCGGGGCATAAATCTCCAGCGTTTCGGTCGCGATGCGAGCCTGCGCTTCGCGCTTCATGTCCGACATGGTGCGCATATTGTGCAGGCGGTCTGCCAGTTTGACCAGAATCACGCGCACGTCGTTGGCCATGGCCAGCAGCATTTTGCGGAATGATTCGGCCTGGTTATCCTGCCGGCTACTGAAGCGCATTTTGTCGAGCTTGGTCAGCCCGTCCACCAAATCGGCGATTTGCGGGCCGAATTGCTCGGCCAAGTCTGCTTTGCTGATGCCGCAGTCCTCCATCGTGTCGTGCAGCAGGGCAGCCATGAGCGCGGGGGCGTCCAGCTTCCATTCGGCGCATTGGGCCGTTACGGCGATGGGATGGGTGATGTAGGGTTCTCCGCTCTTGCGGAATTGGCCTGCATGGGCGGCATCGGCTACCTTGTAAGCCGCGCGCACCTGCTGGATCTCGTCTGGTTCCAGATAGTCCAGTTTGGTAAGAAGATTGGCAAAACTGGATGCGGAGACAACGTCAGCGGGAGATTGGAGCATGCAGCGTCACACCTCAATGTAACAAACGGTATAGGATAGATTCCTATCTTACACGCACTGCCGCTGTTGCTTGATTGGTAGTTTCGAGTAGTTTAGCGGGCCGATCGGTTTTGGCGCAGTCCATATGGGGTGCACGTCGGCAAAAAGAAAAGCGCCTTGCGGCGCTTGGAAATAGATTGGCCCATCGCGTGGCTGGGCGACAAGGCTGCTGCGGTATGTTCGTTGAAACCTTTTCTGCCGCAACCTTCAGGCGGGTTGTTAGCCGGGTACTTTTTTCAGCATTTCAAGGCCCACTTTGTTATCGGCGATTTCTCGCAGGGCTGTAACAGCGGGCTTGTTGCGGGTTTGTACGCGTGGAGTGTGTCCTTGGCTCAACATGCGGGCGCGGTAAGTAGCGGCCAAAACCAGCTGAAAGCGGTTGGGAATACATGCCAAGCAGTCTTCGACAGTAATGCGGGCCATGAGAAGCAAGCTCCAGGAATGTGTAAAAGTTGGGGAAGGTCGTTTAGCAGATATTCAACGCGGCAAATACGGCAGAACGCGCACAAGACTGCGCCGTGTATTTCAAACGTTGTGCATGCACGATGGTTTTGAGGTCGAATAAAGCGCGCTCAAAAAGCTCGTTGATTATAACAAAGTCGAATTTTCGGGCATGCGACATTTCGGTTTGGGCATTGTGCAGGCGCTGCTCGATGGTATCGCTGCTGTCTTCGCCACGGCGTTGCAGGCGCGCGCGCAATTCTTCCCAGCTGGGGGGGAGGATAAAGATCAAAATCGCCTGGGGAAATGCTTGCTGCACTTGCAACGCGCCTTGGTAGTCGATTTCAAGCACCACGTCTTGCCCCGTCTGGAGCAAATCTTGCACGGCTTGCCGGGAAGTGCCGTATTGGTTGCCGTGCACACGGGCCCATTCCAGAAATTCGTTGCCAGCCACCATCTCGTTGAAGCGTTGTGTGTCCACAAAATGGTATTCGCGGCCATTGACTTCTTGCCCGCGCGGCGCACGTGTGGTGTGCGAGATGGAAGCGCGCACGCCCGTATCCAGCTCCATCAGGGCCTTGACCAGACTGGACTTGCCCGCGCCGCTGGGTGCAGATACAACAAACAGATTGCCGGAATGGTTGGCTGTGGGGTGATTCTTGCTCATGATGTGGTGAGGGTGATGGTTTATTCGATGTTTTGCACTTGTTCCCGCATTTGCTCGATCAACACTTTCATGTCGATGCCGATTTGCGAAGTGTCCAGGCTGGCCGATTTGGAGCCAAAGGTGTTGGCTTCGCGGTGCAGCTCCTGCATCAGAAAGTCCAAGCGTTTGCCCAGCGGCCCCCCTTGTTCCAGCAAGGTGTCGATGGTTTGCAGGTGGGAATGGATGCGATCCAACTCCTCGGCAACATCGATACGCAGCGCCAGGGCTGTGGCTTCGCTCAAGGCGCGCTCTTGCGCAGCTTCGGTAGACATGCCGCCAGTGTCGGCCTGTTGCAAGGCCTCTTGCCATTTTTCGAGAAAGCGCTCGCGCTGTTGCGCAACCAGGCGGGGAATCAGCGGCTTGGCTTGCTCGCACAGCGCGCGCAGTTGTTGCGTGCGGGTGCGCAGCAGCTGCGCCAGCTGGGTGCCTTCTGCCTGCCGGGCGGACTGCATCTGCTCAACGAGGGCTTGCAGGCTTTGCAGCAGCCATTCTTGCAAGGCGTCCGCTGGCAAAGCGGGTTTGCCGGAGCTAGCGGTGCGCAAAATCTCGGCAACCGATAAAGGCGTAGCGTTGGGGAACCAGGTCAGCACCTGATTTTGAATGTAAGTGAGCTGGTGCAGAGCGTGCGGGCTGGGCATCGCCAATGCGGCGTGCATGCCGCCATGGGCTTCCAGCTGGGCACGCAATTCCATCTTGCCGCGGTGCAGTTGTTTTTGCAGCAATTCGCGCATGGCTGCTTCAAACGGGCGCAACTCGTCGGGGAGCTTGAATGACAGATCCAGAAAGCGGCTATTGACCGAGCGCAGCTCCAGCACCAGGCGCCAGGGGCTGGGCGCATCGCCTGAAAGTGTCGTTTTTTCTTCAGATGCAGGCTGTGGATAAGAAAAATGCAAGCAGGCGTAACCGGTCATGCTGTAAACTGACATATCAAATTTCCTCCTGCTTATTTGATTAGCAAAACATCAATCGGCGAAAGTATAGCTTTACGCGGATTTTGCTTTTTGAGACATTCAGCCCATGGCCTCAGCAGCGCCTGACAACAAGCCAGCACCTTTGCCGCCCGATACGGAATTGGGCGGCTATCGCATCCTGAACCAAATCGCATCAGGCGGTTTTGGGCTGGTGTACAAGGCTATGGATCACAAGGGCAGGTTGGTCGCCATCAAGGAATATTTGCCGGCAGCTTTGTGCACGCGCGCCGTAGGCGAGAAGGTGCCGGTGGTGCAGCCTGAAAAATTGTCGCTGTATCGTTTGGGACTGAAAAGCTTTTTTGAAGAAGGCCGTGCGCTGGCGCAAATTTCGCATGCATCGGTTGTGCGCGTACTCAACTTCTTTCGCGAAAATGAAACCGTCTATATGGTCATGAACCTGCTAGAGGGCGCATCGCTGCAAGACTTTGTGTTGGCAGCGCGTTCGCTCAAAAAGCAGCGCATTTTTCATGAAGCGACCATTTATTCCCTGTTCGACGAAATCTTGACCGGCTTGCGCGTGGTGCACCAATACCGCATGCTGCATCTGGACATCAAGCCGGCTAATATCTTTATTACCAATGACGACAGGGCGATCTTGATCGACTTTGGGGCCGCGCGCGATGTTGTCAACCATGAGATTAACTTCGTACGCCCCATGTATACCCCGGGATTTGCTGCGCCCGAAATGTATCGGCGCAAGGGCGATTTGGGGCCGTGGACGGATATTTACGCCATTGGTGCCTGCATTTTTGTGTGCATGCTCGGCTATCCGCCCAATGCGGCGCCACAGCGGCTGGAAAAAGACCGGTTGAGTCTGGCGCTTTCCAAAATGCGCAAGGTGTATTCCGATCATTTGATTGAGATGGTGGAATGGTGCATGGCGCTCAATCCCTTGGCGCGCCCGCAGTCGGTGCATGCGTTGGTTAAAGAAATGGAATCTGACTTGGCGCGATATGAAGCAGAGGCTCCATTAGCACAGAGAATTAAAGGCCGTATCGACAACGTGCTTGGTGATGCAGCGCCGTCTGACTCATCTGGCCGCAAAACCGGTAGTTTGTCGCGTCTTTTGTTACCAGGAAGCCGTCCATGAAATTCAATGTTTTTCAACTCAGCCGCAAAGGCGGGCGCAAGAACAACGAAGATCGCATGGGGTATTGCTACACCCGCGACGCCGCATTGTTCGTGCTGGCCGATGGCATGGGGGGCCACTCCGAAGGCGAAGTGGCCGCGCAACTGGCGTTGCAAACCATGGCTGCGCAATTCCAGCAGCAGGCGCAACCTACTGTGAAAAAACCTGCCGAATTCCTTTCGGATAGTCTGTTGGCGGCGCACCATCGCATCGTGCGCTATGCAGGTGAAAAGGGTTTGCCCGATACGCCGCGCACAACGCTTGTTGCGGCGTTGGTGCAAAACGGGCATGCCATGTGGGTGCACTGCGGGGATTCGCGGCTGTATGTGGTGCGGGATGGAAAAATTCTGGTGCGCACGCGCGATCACAGCTATATGGAGCAGGGCGAGTTTTTCGCGGCGAATGTCGAAAACATCAACCGCAACGTGCTGTTTACATGCCTGGGATCGCCAAGCCGGCCGATTTTTGATGTTTCGCTGCCCATCCGTTTGCGGCAAAAAGACCGCATCCTGCTCTGCTCGGACGGCTTGTGGGGCAACCTCAGCGATGAGGAAATCCAAAGCTATCTGGCCGATGTGAATACGCCGTTATCGACCGAACTGCCGGATATGGTGGAAGAAGCGTTGCGCCGGGGCGGCAGTAGCTGCGACAACACCACCGTGCTGGCCATGGGGTGGGATATGCCTAGTAGCACCCAAAATGCGGCGGAAGTGGTAACGGACAGCATTCTGGACGGAGTGTTTGCCTCTACGATCCAGTCCGCCTTCCTCACGGCTGAAGATACCGGCGAAATGAATGATGACGATATCGAACGTTCGATAGCCGAAATCAACGCCGCGATCAATCGCACTTC
>CAYUAF010000005.1:0-20927 GCA_964442555.1 uncultured Allobrachymonas sp. | reverse complement strand
ATAGCGAAAAGTAGACCAGTACCCAGGGTGCTGAAAAATCAATGGCGTGATCAAGCGCCGTTGCGGGCATGGTGACTACTGCGCGGGCGGGATTGTGCAGCAGGTAAAAGTACGCCTGAAAAAACAGACACATGAACAAGGCCGTACCCGCAGCCTTGAGCCAGCAGAGCATGACGAAGTCCCGCCCGAATTGCCTGAGCCAATGTGAAGAAACATTCATCGTTTTTTGCATCTAGGCTGCATGGTTTGATGGGTGCGTGAAGTATTGGCCATGGAAGTTGCGCAGCCGCTTCATGTCTGTACACGAATCGGCGGAAATTTGTGGCTGTGATCAGGCGGCAACGCCGCAACAGAGGCCGCCATGTGCAAAGCCATACGGCGGTAAATGGCTGCAATCTCTCCTTGGGGGGCGGCCGCCACGATGGGAACGCCCGCATCCGCCTGTTGGCGAATCTGCAAGGCAAGCGGCAGCGCGCCCAGGTAGGGAATGCCGTGCGTTTGCGCCAGCGCCTGGCCGCCATCCGCGCCAAAAATATGTTCGTGATGCCCGCATTGGCTGCAAATATGTACGGCCATGTTTTCGATGACGCCGAGCACGGGTACATGCAGTTTTTGCAGCATCTGCACGCCTTTTTGCACGTCTAGCAGGGCCAGGTCTTGGGGGGTCGTTACCATCACGGCGGCGGTTAGCGGCATGCGCTGCGTCATCGACAGTTGAATATCCCCCGTACCAGGCGGCATGTCCACAATCAGATAATCCAGCGCAACCTCTGGCGATGCGGCCCATTGTGTCTGGTGCAGCAGTTGATCCAGCGCCTTGAGCGCCATGGGCGCGCGCCAGATCATGGCCTTTTCATCGGCCACCAGCAGGCCCATGGACATGGTTTTGATGCCATATTTTTCCAGCGGAACCATGCGCGTGTTGTCGATGACAGGCGGCTCCTGCCCGCGCAAGCCCAGCAACAAGGGTACGCTGGGGCCGTAAATGTCCGCATCCAGCAGGCCTACGCGCGCGCCTTCTGCCGCCAGCGCCAGCGCCAAATTGGTTGCCGTCGTGCTTTTGCCCACGCCGCCCTTGGCAGACATGATCGCCACCATATTCTTTACGCCAGGCAGCAAGGCCGCTCTGGAAGGCACTGCGCGGGCCAGCACACGGCTGGCGAACTGAATCTGCACGGCTGGCAGCTGGGCCGTGTTTGCTTGTGCCAATGCAGCAAGCAGCTGTTGCCTAAGGTTTTCTTCCAAACTGCGCGCCGGGTAGGGCAGAGTGATGGTTGCCAATGCAGCGCCAGAGCTGGATTGCACATGCAAATTACGTGCATGCACCAGTGGCTGCTGGCTGATGAGTGGGTCGCGCACAGCGTGCCAGGCTTGTAACAAAAGCGGAGTGAGCGAATTTTCTGCTGGGAGAGGCGTATTCATGCAGTCAGGAGGAGGTTTGTTGCGGCGAAACGGTGGCAAAGAGGATAAATGGGCGCGGTTCTGTAATTCTCGGGGTGCTGGAAAAATGGTTGAAGTGCTTAGCGAGCGGCTATGGCGCGATTCGTCCCTTTCCATGCCCTGCTTTCAAGCCTTGTTATGCAGGGCTGTTGGGGCGCGCGAGCGCCAAGCCAGTGTAGAGCAGATGGTGCGCAGATGTGTTTTTTTCACAAAATGTTTGTGAACAAGTGCATTTGATGTTTGCACATCTATTTTTTTATGGCTATAATCTTGGTTCTGTTCCTCAATAGCTCAGTTGGTAGAGCACCGGACTGTTAATCCGTTGGTCCCTGGTTCGAGCCCAGGTTGAGGAGCCAGGTTAAAGAAAAAAGCCAACCCGCAAGGGTTGGCTTTTTTTCTTTTGCGCCGTTGCATTCCCAATTTGGGATCGTCTTATCTGGTACGGCGAAATAGTTGTTTTGCTAAAAGTATTGCACCGCATGCTTTGACAAACCTGCCTGCCGGGTGGGCAGGCGGGTTGTCTTGGGGCAGGCCGTGGGTGTTGGGTGCATGCTTATGCGGCTATGGCCCAGAAATCGCGCGGGGCGTCGAGCACGGGCTTGACGATGCCGGTGCGCACGGCAAAGTCGCCAAAGCCTTCTTTCGCTTGGCGCTTGTTTGCCCAGTCGGCCAGCCAGCCGTTGATGATGGCGAGGATTTCGTCTTCGGTGATGTTTTCTTTAAACAGGCGCGGGATGCGGGTGCCTTCGCGGTTGCCGCCGGCGTAGAGGTTGTAGCGGCCTACCGCTTTGCCTACCAGGCCGATTTCGGCCAGCATGGCGCGGCCGCAGCCGTTGGGGCAGCCGGTGATGCGCAGCACGATGTGTTCTTGGCTCAAGCCGTGTTGGGCAAAGAGCGCGTCGATTTTGTCGGTAAATTGCGGCAAAAAGCGTTCGGCCTCAGCCATTGCTAGTGGGCAGGTGGGGTAAGACACGCAGGCCATGCTGTTTTCGCGTTGCGGGGTGATGCTGTCGCTGATGAGGCCGTGCGCACGCGCGATTTGTTCGATGTGTGCCTTGTCGCGCGCGGCGACGTTGGCCACGATTAGGTTTTGGTTGGCGGTGAGGCGCAAGTCGCCTTTGTGCACTTTGGCGATTTGACGCACGCCGGTTTTGAGCGGGCGGCCGGGGTAATCGAGCAGGCGGCCATTTTCGATAAACAGCGTGAGGTGCCATTTTTTGTCTTCGCCCTGCACCCAGCCGATGCGGTCGCCGCGCGAGGTGAAGGAGTAGGGGCGGATCGGCTCGAATTGCGCGTCCATGCGTTTTTCGACTTCGGCAATGAAGTTGGCAACGCCGTGGTTTTGCAGGGTGTAGCGGGTTTTGGCGTTTTTGCGATCTGTGCGGTTGCCCCAGTCGCGCTGCACGGAGACCACGGCTGCGGCGCAGTCGAGCACTTTGTCCAGCCCGATAAAGCCGAATTCCACAGCCGTGTTGGGGTAGGTTTTGGTGTTGCCGTGCTCCATCGAGAGGCCGCCGCCCACCAGCACGTTAAAGCCGGCGAGTTTGCCGTTTTCGCCGATGGCGACGAAGTTCAAGTCGTTGGCGTGCAAGTCCACATCGTTATGCGGGGGGATGACGACGGTGGTTTTGAATTTGCGCGGCAGGTAGTTTTTGCCCAGCACGGGTTCGGTGGCATCGCCGCTTTTGACGGCGTCTTTCAGCGGGGTGGGTGTGGCGGTTTCGGTGGATTCCACTTTCTGCCCGTCCAGCCAGATGTCGGCGTAGGCGCGGGTTTTCGGCAGCAGGTGTTCGCTGATTTTTTTCGCCCATTCGTAGGCTTCTTCATGCAGGCTGCTTTCCACAGGATTGCTGGTGCACAACACGTTTCGGTTCACGTCGCCGGCGGTGGCGATGGAGTCGAGGCCCAGCTCGTTGAGCCATTGGTGCATGGGCTTGATATTGTTTTTGAGCACGCCGTGAAACTGGAAGGTTTGGCGGTTGGTGAGGCGGATGGAGCCGTACAGCGTGTGCGCGCTGGCAAATTCGTCAATGCCCAGCCATTGCTTGGGCTGGATGATGCCGCCGGGCAGGCGGCAGCGCAGCATCACGTTTTTGAGCGGTTCCAGCTTTTGCTCGGTGCGCTCGGCGCGGATGTCGCGGTTGTCTTGCTCGTACATGCCGTGAAAGCGGATGAGCTGGTAGTTGTCTCCTTGAAAGCCGCCGGTGATTTGCTCGCCCAAGTCGTGCGAGATGGTGCCGTGCAGGTAGTCGCTTTGGTCTTTGAGGCGTTCGTTGTCAGACAGTTTGGGGGGGTTGTTCTCGGTATTCATGGGGCAGATTCCTTGTGTGCGGGTGGGCATGGGCGGCAACTGTTGGGCCGGGGTGGTTAATACACATCGCGCTGATAGCGCTTGTTCTGGCGCAGTTCGTCCAGATACTCTTCGGCGTCTTCCGCGCTGCATGCGCCTTGCGCGGCGATCACGTCTAGCAGGGCTTGTTCCACGTCTTTGGCCATGTGTGAGGCACTGCCGCAGACATAAATGTGGGCGCCGTTTTGCAGCCATTGCCACAGCGCGGCGGCGTTTTCGCGGATCTTGTCTTGCACGTAAATTTTTTCGGCCTGATCGCGCGACCAGGCAAAGTGGTACTGGTGCAGGTAGCCGTTTTTGGCAAAGCCTTGCCACTCGGTTTGGTAGAGAAAATCTTCGCTAAAGCGCTGGTTGCCGAAGATCAGCCAGTTTTTGCCGGGCGCTTCTGCTGCGGCGCGCTGCTGCATAAAGGCGCGAAAGGGCGCAATGCCGGTGCCGGAGCCGATCATGATGACGGGCGTTTCGGTGTTGGCGGGCAGCCTGAAGTTGGGGTTGTGTTCGACGAACACGCGCACCTCGCCGTCTTCTTCCACGCGCTCGGCCAGGTAGCCCGATGCGCCGCCGGTGCGCGTGCAGCCGTCGTGCTCGTAGCGCAGCACGCCTACGGTGAGGTGCACTTCGTCGCCCACTTCGTCTTGCGCAGATGCAATGGAATACAGGCGCGGGGTAATGGGGCGCAGCAAGGCGGCGAGCTGCTCGGCGGCCAGCGCAGCAGGGTAGCGGCGCACGATGCTGACGATCGGATTTTGCTCGGCAAACGCCAGGGCGTTGGCGGCAACGGCTGTGCGCAAGGCGTCGCTGCCCGCCAGTTCGGCGTAGCCTTTGACGAATTGCGGAGTGTTCTGAGTAATTTCCAGATCGTGCACCAGGGCTTCGCGAATGGTCTTGCTTTGGCCTTGGATGGTGATGGTTTCATGGCCGGCCAGTGATGTGGCGGCCAGAATTTCATCGACCAAGGCCGCATCGTTGCTGAACCACACGCCCAGCGCATCGCCCGGCTGGTAGCGCAGGCCGGAGCCGGAAAGATCGATTTCGATGTGGCGCACGTCTTTTTCGGAATGGCGGCCGGTGATCTTTTGGCGCACGCTCAAGGTGGCGGGAAAAGGATTTTCTTTGCTATAGGCCGATGCAGCCGAATCGGCTGCTGCTAATGCCGCAGGTGATGAGGTGGCCGTGGTAGATGTGGCTGGCGTTGCCGGTGTGGCGTGTTGGGTCACGATGGGCGCGATGCGGTCTAGCCAGGCATTGGCTGCGGCTTCAAAGTCCAGGTCGCAATCTTGCCGCTCCAGCAGGCGGGTGCCGCCCAGTTCGGCCAGCCTGTCGTCAAAGTCGCGCGCAGCGCCGCAAAACCGGGGGTAAGAGGTGTCGCCCAAGCCCAGCACGGCAAATTGCAGGCCGACAAGTTGCGGGGCTTTTTTGCCGAACAGAAATTTGTGCAGGCTCACGGCTTCTTCTGGCGGCTCGCCCTCGCCTTGGGTGGATGTGACGAGCAGCAGCAATTGCTCGTCGGTTATTGCTTTGGGTTTGTAGTCTGCTGCGGCAACAAGCTGTGCTTGCAGGCCCTGCTGTTGCAGGCGGCCCAGCAGGTTTTCCGCCACTTTGCGGGCATTGCCGGTTTGCGATGCCGAAAGCACGGTAACGGACAAAGGCGTAGCTTCCGGTGTAGCAGTGGCCGCTGTAGCCGTGGACGTTGTAGCGGCGCCAGTGTGCGGGGCGCTGGCCGGTATGGCGGCGGGTGTGCCGTCTGCCCTGGCCCAGCAGTAGCCGGAGAGCCAGGCCAGCTGCAAGGGCGACAGGGCGTTGATGCTTTGCGCAAGTTCGGGGGGAATGGGTTGCATGGTGCTTCCTCGTGTGCGGTGGCGGGGTGCGGGTGGGGTCAATAGCTGTGGTTGGCGCAGGGGGGCTGGCGGGGCGCGGTTGGGGCTGCGGTGCAAGCCTGCCCGCCTGCTGGATGCTTCTTCATGTGTTGGCCAGAATCATTCCTGCTGCTACGGTGTGGTAGGTGGCTTCGTCGATCAGAATGAAGGCGCCGGTAGCCTTGTTGCTGGCGTAGCTGATGGCGGCAATGGGTTTTTGCAGGCTCAGGCGCACTTCGCCCAGATCGTTCATGTGCAAGGTGGCGGCGTCCGTGAAGTTGCTCAGGGTGTGCACGTCCCACACGTGGTCGATGCTGCTGATTTTTGCCAGCACGGTTTGCGTGCTGTGCTTGAGCAGGTACTTGCGTGCAGGGTTGAGGGCGCGTGCGTCAAACCAGCACAGGGTGGCGCTGATTTTTTGCGTGGGTTGCAAGGCAGATTGGGCCGACAGCACCGTGTCGCCGCGCGAAATGTCGATGTCGTCTGCCAGGCGCAGGGTCACAGGCTCGCCAGCATGCGCCTGGGTGACCGGCCCTTTTGGGCTGAAGATTTCGCGCACGGTTGAGGTGCGGCCAGAGGGCGCGATGCGCACGGCGTCTCCCGTTCGGATGCTGCCGGCTTCGATGCGGCCTTGGTAGCCGCGAAAATCGTCTTGCTTGTCGCCATCGGCCCGCAAAACAAACTGCACCGGAAAGTGCAGGTCGGCAGCCGCATCGCTGGCGTCGTCGCCCGTGTCCAGCTGCTCCAGCATGGGCAGCAAGGCATCGCCCGTGTACCAGGGCGTGCGTGTGCTGGGGTGCACCACGTTGTCGCCGTTGAGGGCAGAGATGGGAATAAAGCGCACATCGGGCAGTTGGAGCTGCGCTGCCAGATGCTGGTAGGCGCGCACGATGGCCTGGAATTTTTCTTCGCTGAAGTCCAGCAAATCCATCTTGTTCACGGCCACCAGAATGTGCGGGCAGCGCAGGTGCTTGAGAATGGCCGAGTGCCGCTTGGTTTGCGGCAAAAGCTGCACGGGGTTTTGGGCAAAGTCCAGCTGCGAGGCATCAATCAGCACCACGGCGGCGTGGGCGGTGGAGGCGCCCGTCACCATATTGCGGGTGTATTGCTCGTGCCCGGGGGTGTCGGCAATGATGAATTTGCGACGGGCCGTTGCAAAGTAGCGGTAGGCCACGTCGATGGTGATGCCTTGCTCGCGCTCGGCTTCCAGTCCGTCGGTCAGGGCGGAAAAGTCGATCACTTCGGCCTGGTTGCGGGTTGTGTTGAGTTTTTGGATTTGGTCGCTCAACAGGGTTTTGCTGTCGTACAGCAAGCGGCCGATGAGGGTGGATTTGCCGTCATCTACGCTGCCGGCGGTAATAAAGCGCAGGGGGGCGAATTGGTGCAGGGTGCTCATGTCGGTTTCCTTTGGTCTGGGGCGCTGGGTGTGGGCGCGGATTAGAAGTACCCCTGTTTTTTGCGCGCTTCCATGGCCGCTTCGCTGACCTGGTCGTCCATGCGGGTGGCGCTGCGCTCGGAAATATCGGCCACGGCGGTTTCGGCGATGATGGCTTCTGCCGTATCGGCCGTGCTGGCTACGGGGCAGGTGCACGAAATGTCGCCCACTGTGCGAAAGCGCACGGATAGCACCTCGCTGCTGTCGTTGGCAGCCTTGGGCGTGAGGGGCGTTACGGGCACCAGCAGGCCGTTTTTGCGCACCACTTCGCGCGGGTGGGCGTAGTAGATGGAGGGCAGCGCCAGCCGTTCGCGGGCGATGTATTGCCAAATATCCAGCTCTGTCCAGTTCGAGATGGGGAATACGCGCATGTTCTCGCCCTGGTGGTGTTTGGCGTTATAGAGCGACCACAGCTCGGGGCGTTGCGCCTTGGGGTCCCACTGGCCGAATTCGTCGCGGAAAGAAAAGATGCGCTCTTTGGCGCGGGCTTTTTCTTCGTCCCGCCGGGCGCCGCCCATGAGGGCGTCGAACTGGTGCTCGGCAATGGTTTCCAGCAAGGTCACGGCCTGGGCGGCGTTGCGCGAATCATTTGCGCGGCGCAGCACCACCGTGCCTTTGCGGATGGAGTCTTCCACATGGCCCACCACGAGCTGCGCCTTGAGTTCGGCCACGGTGCGGTCGCGAAAGGCAATTACTTCCGGGTAGTTGTGGCCGGTGTCGATATGCACCAGCGGAAAAGGCAGCGCAATGTCGCGCCCTGCGATATGAAAAGCCTTGCGCGCCAGCGCCAGCAGCACCACGGAATCTTTGCCGCCCGAAAAGAGCAGGGCGGGGTTGCGGCACTCGGCCACTACCTCGCGGATGATGTAGATGGACTCGGCTTCCAGCCAATCCAGATGGCGGTTTTGCAAAGCGGCTTGTGGCATGGTGTGTTCTTTCTGTGGGTGGGGTGGTTGTGGGGTGGCTTTTGATCAAAAAAAGAAAAATGCGCGGCGTGTTGGGGCGGTGCGTTATTTGTGCAGGCCGCACTCTTTGCTGTCGCGGTGTTCCCACCACCAGCGGCCAGATCGGATGTCTTCCCCCGCCTTGACGGGCAGGGTGCATGGCTCGCAGCCAATGCTGGGGTAGCCTTGGCGGTACAAGGCGTTGTAGGGAATGCCGAACTGCAAGATGTAGGCCCACACGTCTTGCTCCGACCAGTCGAAAATCGGGTTGTACTTGCTGATGTTGCGGGCGCTGTCGTGTTCTGCCAGCGCCAGCGTGCTGCGGGTAAGGGACTGTTCGCGCCGCTGGCCAGTGAGCCAGGCATCGGCATCGGCCAGCGCGCGGTTGAGCGGCTCCACCTTGCGGATGGCGCAGCACAGGCGGCGCATGTCCACGCTGTCGTAAAAGGCGTTTTCGCCATGCGTGCGCACATAGTCGGCTACGGCTTGCGCATCGGGCTGGTACAGGCGAAACGGCAGCCCGGGGTAGCGTTGCCGCACGGCATCGATTAAATCCAGGGTTTCGGCATGCAGGCGGCCAGTGTGCAAGGTAAACACTTCTACCCGGGGGGCTGCATGGTGCGTATCGTTCGCATCGCCCCTTGCGTCAGCCCTTGTGTCGCCCATTTGCGCCAACGCATCGGTGATCACCATGTCTTCTACTGCCAGGCTGCTGGCCAGTTTGACGGTGGCGTGCCGCGCCACAATGTCGCGCAGGCGTTGCTGCAACTGCTCCGCTTTGTGCGTCAGCCGGGCGTACACGGCAGGGGCGGGCTGCGGAATTTCCCATAGTCGGGGTCTTTGCAAAAGCATGTGCTGGCTCCGGGGGCGGGGGCTTTGCGGTTGGGGGGATGAGGCGTGCATCTCGCTGCTATGGCCTATCTGTCTATTGGTAGGTTTGCCTATTGGTTTGTCTGCCTACGCCGCTTCCAGCACGCTTGGTGCGGGCACGGCTGTTTCTGGCGCGGGCTGAGCATGGGCGGCCTGCTGCTGGGGCGCATGCCACAGGGCGCGGTGCGTGTTTACAAACTGCTGGGGTTGCTGCCCAAACCAGCACAGCTTGCGGTGCAGGCTGACGACTTCGCCAATCACCAGCAGGGCAGGGGTGGGCGCCTCTTGCGCCAAACGAGCCAGCTCTTTCAAGTGGCCTGTGCGCACTTGCTGGGTAGCCAGCGTGCCCTGGCTGATGACGGCAACCGGCGTATCCGCACTGCGGCCATGCGCTTGCAGGGTTTGCGCCAGCTCGGCTGCTTGGATGGTGCCCATGTACACCACCAGCGTTTGCCTGCTTTGCGCCAGCGCCTGCCAATCCAGCGGCTGGCCGTTGGGCTGGCAATGGCCGGTAATCAATGTGGCGGCCTGCGCGTAATCGCGGTGGGTAATGGGGATGCCCGCATAAGCCGTTGCGCCCAGCGCGGCGGTAATGCCGGGCACCACATCAAACGGTATGCCTGCGGCCTTGAGGGCTTCCAGCTCCTCGCCGCCCCGGCCAAACACGAAAGGGTCTCCACCCTTGAGGCGCACAACGCGCTTGCCCTGCCGGGCATATTCCACCAGCAGGCGGTTGATGGCCTCTTGCCGCATGGCACATTGCCCGGCGCGTTTGCCAACGAATACTTTTTCGGCCTCGCGGCGCACCAGTTCCAGCACTTGATCAGACACCAGCGCGTCGTACAGCACCACATCGGCCTGCTGGATGCTTTGCAGCGCCTTGAGTGTGAGCAAGCCCGCATCACCCGGGCCTGCGCCTACCAGCGACACTTCGCCAACCGTGGGCAAATCGCCGTGCAATTGCTGCTGCACGAACCGTTCGGCATCGGCGTGCTGGTGGCTTTTTGCCAGGCGGTGGAAGGTGGGGTGGGTAAACAGCTTTTCCCAAAAGCGGCGGCGTTGCGCCAGCTTGGGCAAGCGCTCTTTGACCCGCTGGCGCCAGCGCGACGCCACATGCGCCATCTGCCCCATGTGCTGCGGCAGCAGGGCTTCGAGCTTCTCGCGCCACAGGCGGGCCAGCACGGGGGCTGTGCCGCAGCTGGAAATGGCAATCTGCAAAGGGCTGCGGTTGATGATGGAAGGGAAGATAAAGCTGCAATGGGGCTGGTCGTCCACCACATTGACCAGGCGTTGCCGCGCCTCGGCCGCCTCAAACACGCGGCGGTTGAGGGCGTGGTCGTCCGTTGCGGCAATGGCCAGAAAAACCGCATCCAGCTGCGCCTCTTCAAACTGCTGCGCCAGCCAATGTACCTGCCCTTGCCGCTGCAAATGCTGCACGCCGGAGCCTAGCTCGGCCGCCACCACCAGCACGCGGGCTTGCGCCTTGAGCAACAGCTCGATCTTGCGTAGGGCAATGGCACCACCGCCCACGACGAGCACGGGGCGATCTTTCAGGCTGGCAAACAGGGGCAGATAGTCCATTTTCTCTTCCACGCAAAAAACGAAGGGGCATGATAGAAATGCCCCGCGTGAAAGGGAACGACTATGTTTTTATGATGATATTTGTTTAGGTTATATGCTTTGCTGCATCTAATGCTGACGCGTAATTAGTTGCAAGAAAAGCAGAGAAGTTGAGTGTGTTCGTAGGGAATTCTTCAGGCTTTTTGATGCACGCTTGCCGGGAAGCGATCGGCCTGTTTTGATGGCTGCGCTGTATGGCAATACGGTGAATGACGAAAGCGAGATGCAGAAGTTGTTTGAGATAGCAAAACGCCCCGGTGTGTAGCCGGGGCGTTTTTTGACTATGTGCAAAAGGCGGGCGGTTAGGCCAGTTTGCTCTTTAGCAGCTCGTTCACCTGCTGCGGGTTGGCCTTGCCTTTACTGGCCTTCATGACCTGGCCGACTAGGGCGTTGAAGGCTTTGTCTTTGCCGGCCTTGTATTGTTCGACGTTGCCGGGGTTGGCGGCAATGACTTCGTCAATGATTTTTTCCAGCGCGCCGGTGTCGTTCATTTGCTTCAGGCCTTTGGCTTCGATGACGGCATCTACCTCGCTGGCCTCGCCGCTCCACAGCGCATCAAACACCTGCCGCGCGGCGGCGTTGCTGATGGTGCCGTCTTGAATGCGGGTGATGATGTGCGCCAGCTGCGCGGCGCAGACTTTGGCGGCTTCAATGTCGATTTCTTCGGCGTTGAGGCGTTTGCTGATTTCGCCCATGACCCAGTTGCTGGCCAGCTTGGGCTGGCCGCTGGCTTGGGCTGCCGCCTCAAAGTAGGCGGCCATGGCGGGCGATTGGGTGAGTGTGGTGGCGTCGTATTCGGGCAGGCCGTAGTCGGCCACGAAGCGCTCGGCCATTTTGCGCGGCAGCTCGGGCATTTGCGCACGCGTTTCATCAATCCACTGCGCCGAAATGACGAGCGGCGGCAGGTCGGGATCGGGGAAGTAGCGGTAATCCGCGCTGTCTTCTTTGGTGCGCATGGCACGGGTTTCGCCCGTGTCGGGGTTGAACAGCACGGTGGCTTGCTGAATGGCGTGGTCGTCTTCCAGTTGCTCGATTTGCCAGCGGATTTCGTAATCGATCGCCTGCTGCATGAAGCGGAAGCTGTTCAGGTTCTTGATTTCGCGCCGCGTGCCCAGCGGTTGGCCGGGTTTGCGCACGCTGACGTTGGCGTCGCAACGGAAGGAGCCTTCTTGCATGTTGCCGTCGCAAATGCCGATCCAGGTCACGATTTTGTGCAGTTCCTTGGCGTAGGCCACGGCTTCTTCGGTGCTGCGAATGTCGGGTTCGGTCACGATTTCCAACAGCGGCGTGCCGGCGCGGTTCAAGTCGATGCCGCTCATGCCCTGAAAATCTTCGTGCAGCGATTTGCCCGCGTCTTCTTCCAAATGGGCGCGCACCAGGCGCACGCTTTTCTTTTCCCGTACGGCGTCTGCGCCTTTGCCGGTTTCTACAAAGAACGACACTTCGCCGCCCTGCACCACGGGGATTTCAAACTGGCTGATTTGGTAGCCCTTGGGCAGGTCGGGGTAGAAGTAGTTTTTGCGCGCAAACACGCTGCGTGGCGCGATGTGGCTGCCCAGCGCCAGGCCGAGTTTGATGGCGCAGGCTACGGCCTCGCGGTTCATGACCGGCAGGGTGCCGGGCAAGGCCAGATCGACCGCGCAAGCCTGGGTGTTGGGGGCTGCGCCAAAAGCGGTGCTGGCGCGGCTGAAAATTTTGCTTTTGGTTTGCAGCTGGGCGTGTGTTTCAAAGCCGATGACGACTTCGTAGCCCTGTACCAGTTTGGATGTGTGTTGGCTCATGATGATTAAACTCCTGCGGGCACACGGGTATGCCAGTCGGTTGCCTGTTGGAAGCGGTGCGCGGCGTTGAGCAGGCGGCTTTCTTGCAGATAGTTGCCGATGAGTTGCAGCCCCACGGGCATGCCGCCAGCGCCAAAGCCTGCGGGCACGCTCATGCCGGGCAGGCCGGCCAGGGATGCGGGCAGGGTGAAGATGTCTGCCAGGTAGTCTGCCAGCGGGTCTTTGTGCGCGCCCATGGGCCAGGCAACGGTGGGGGCTGCGGCGCCCGCAATCACGTCGCATTGTTCAAAGGCTTGCTGAAAGTCGCTGGCGATGAGGCGGCGCACCTGCTGCGCTTTGAGGTAGTAGGCGTCGTAATAGCCGTGGCTGAGCACGTAGGTGCCGGTGAGTATGCGGCGTTTGACCTCGTCGCCAAAGCCTTCGGCGCGGGTGTTTTCGTACATGCTGTTGAGGTCGCTGTAGTCTTGCGCGCGGCAGCCAAACTTCACGCCGTCGTAGCGACTCAGGTTGCTGCTGGCTTCGGCTGTGGCAATGATGTAGTAGGTGGGAATGGAAAGCGCCGTGCGCGGCAGGCTGATTTCAATTAGTTTGGCACCCAGCTTTTCGTATTCTTTGAGCGCGGCATCTATGGCGCTGCGCACGTCGTCGCTCAAGCCTTCGCCAAAAAACTCTTTGGGCAGACCGATGCGCAAGCCTTCCAGGCTGTTGTCGAGGTGCTGCTCAAACGCTTCGCCGGGGATGTCGAGCGAGGTGGAGTCGCGGTCGGGGTCGGCGCCGCACATGGCCGACAGCAGCAGGGCGCAGTCTTGCGCCGTGCGGGCCATGGGGCCGGCTTGATCCAGGCTGGAGGCAAACGCGATCATGCCGTAGCGGCTGGCGCGGCCATAGGTCGGCTTGATGCCGGTAATGCCGCAAAAGCTGGCGGGTTGGCGAATGGAGCCGCCGGTGTCCGTGCCCGTGGCGCAAGGGGCCAGCCCTGCGGCCACTGCTGCCGCGCTGCCGCCGGACGAACCGCCGGGAACGTGCGCCGTATTCCAGGGGTTGCGCACTGGAGAGTAAGCCGAATTTTCGTTGCCGCTGCCCATGGCAAACTCATCGCAATTGAGCTTGCCCAAACAGACCATGCCGGCACCTGCATCCTGGCCGCCTTGATCGGTATTGCCAAAACCCAGCCGCGCCACCACGGTGGCATCAAACGGGCTTTGGTAGTTTTGTAGCATTTTGCTGGCGGCGGTAGTGGGCCAATCGCGCGTGACGAAAATGTCTTTGTGCGCAATGGGCACGCCGGTGAGCTTGCCTGCGCTGCCATTGGCAATGCGGGCGTCGGCTGCACGGGCTTGCGCCAAGGTGGCGGCTTCGTCAATGGCCAGGTAAGCGCCTAGGTCGGCGTGTGCTTGGCTGCGCCGAAGGAAATGCTGCGCCAGCTCGGTGGCGCTGGTTTTTTTCTCTGCCAGCAGTTTGCTGAGCTGGGCAATGGTTTGGTAGTGCAAATCGGTCATGGTCGTGTTCCGTTCAGGCATGTGGCGCATGGAATGGCAGAAAAAGCGCCAGGCTGCCAAGGATGAAAACGTGGATGTGGCGTAGCGCCCGAGGGCTTATTCGATGACTTTGGGCACCAGAAACAGCCCATCTTGCACCTGCGGGGCGCTGCGCTGGTTGGCCGCGCGCTGATCGGGCTCGCTTGCCACATCGTCGCGCAGGCGCAAGGCCACGTCGTGAAAGATTTCAACCGGGTGCGCCAGCGGCACGATGTTGCTGGTGTCTACCGCCTGCATGGGGCTAACAACGGATGCGAAAAAATCATTGAGGTGCTGCTGCATGCGGGTGGCCTCTTGTTCGTTGAGCGAGAGCTTGGCCAAGCGGGCAATGGTGTGGATTTGTTCAAGTGACAGACTCATGGCAAAACAAAATGTATCGGGTATTGGTACAAACAGATACAAAAGCACAAGGGCGGGCAACTGACCATGCTTGTGCAAGATAACTGTCAATTTGCAATAAATGGTGTACAGATGCGGGCATTAGACCCGCTTGCCGTATCCGGATACGGTATTATCCTTGGTTTGCAAGTGTGGTCGTTGTGAATCGGGTGCAATTGTCGGGTGTGCAGGGCTGTAGCTGCCAAAAAAGCGAAGCATTTTGCGTACTTGCGCGTACCTGGGATATGGCAATGACCATGTGCACATCCATGCACAAATACAAAGCACATCGTAACGAATTTTAATAGCGGCATTCTTGCGCGCATGCTTGGCATGGGCGGTGCGAAGATGGCAGGCATGCCGTAGCGCAGGCGGCTGAAGCACGCAGCCGCCTGCGCAATTGACCGAACAAGGATTTTCAACATGTTTTCTGGTTTTCGCCGGTATTTGTCTTCCGATCTGGCTATTGACTTGGGTACCGCCAACACCTTGATTTGTACCCGCAATGGTGGTGTTGTCTTGAACGAGCCTTCGGTAGTCGCCATTCGCCACGAAGGCGGCCCCAACGGGCGCCGCGTTATTCAGGCCGTGGGTAAAGAGGCCAAGGCCATGCTGGGCAAGGTGCCGGGCAATATCGAGGCTATTCGCCCCATGAAAGACGGCGTGATCGCCGACTTTGTGGTGACGGAAGAGATGATCAAGCAGTTCATCAAAATGGTGCACCCGCGCTCGATTTTCAAACCCAGTCCCAACATCATCATCTGCGTGCCTTGCGGCTCTACCCAGGTAGAAAAACGCGCCATTCGCGATGCGGCCAAAAACGCCGGCGCCAACGAGGTGTTTTTGATCGAAGAGCCTATGGCTGCTGCATTGGGCGCGGGTTTGCCCGTGAGTGAAGCAAGCGGCTCCATGGTGGTAGACATTGGCGGCGGCACTACCGAAGTAGGCGTTATCAGCTTGGGCGGCATGGTGTACAAGGGCAGCGTGCGCATTGGCGGTGACAAGCTGGATGAGTCCATCATCAACTACATCCGCCGCAATTACGGCATGCTCATCGGCGAGCAAACGGCCGAAATGATTAAAAAGGAAATCGGCAGCGCCTTTCCGGGCAGCGAAGTGCGCGAGATGGAAGTCAAAGGCCGCAACCTGTCCGAAGGCGTGCCCCGCAGCTTCACCATCAGCAGCAACGAAATTCTGGAAGCGCTCAACGACCCGCTCAACCAGATCGTCAGCGCCGTCAAAACGGCGCTGGAACAAACCCCGCCCGAGTTGGGTGCGGATATTGCCGAGCGCGGCATGGTATTGACCGGCGGCGGAGCGCTGTTGCGCGATCTGGATCGTTTGCTGGCAGAGGAAACCGGCTTGCCCGTGCTAATTGCCGAAGAACCCTTGTCGTGCGTGGTGCGTGGCTGCGGTATCGCTTTGGAGCGCATGCACAACGCGCACAGCATCTTCACCAGCGAATAAGCCGGAATCCAGCCCGATTCCCGGGTTTTCTTGTTCTTGTTCTGTTTGTTTGCTTTTTTCCCTGCGTTTGCAGGCTTTTTCTGACAGGCCATGCCGCTGCACTCGTTTGAACGCAAGCCCCCGCCGATGTTTCGGCGCAGCTTGTCGCCGTCGGCAAGAATGGGGCTGGTGGCTATTGTGACCATTGTTTTGATGGTAGTCGATAGCCGCTGGCAGATGGGGCAAAGCGTACGCGCAGGCATTGCAACCGTGCTCAAACCTTTGCAATGGGTGGGTGCCCAACCCGTCAAGGCCGTGGATTTGATGGGGTCGTACGTGACGACGGTAGAGTCGGCCCAGCAAACCAAAGAGCAGGCTACCTTGCAGATTGCGCAACTGGCGCTCAAGGCGCAACGCACCGAACTGCTCATGCGCGAGAACGCCGCCTTGCGCGAACTGCTGGGCTTGCAGCAGCAGTTGCCCATGCAGGCGCGGGCGGCTGAAGTGGCCCATGAGGCGGCAGACCCCTTTGTGCGCAAAGTCATTCTGAACAAAGGCAGCCGTCAAGGCATTGTGCAAGGCTCACCAGTGATTGACGGGCGCGGCTTGCTGGGGCAGGTGGTGCGGGTGTTTCCGCTTTCCAGCGAAGTGCTGTTGCTGGATAGCCCCCAACAGGCCGTGCCGGCACTGAATAACCGCACGGGCGAGCGCAGCCTGGTATATGGCGATAGCCAGCAACCGCGCGGCAATGCGCTGGAAATCCGCTTTTTGGCCAATACCGAAGACGTGCAGGTGGGCGATGCCATCGTGACCAGCGGCGTAGGCGGCATCTATCCGGCAGGTTTGCCGCTGGGGACGGTGTCCGTGGTTGAGCGGCGCAACAACAGCGCCTTTTTGCGGGTGCAGCTCACACCAGCGGCGCATATGCTGTCGGTGGATCATGTGCTGGTGCTGGATCCTGTTCCGCAGGCGCTGGAAGAAAGCGATGCTTTGGCTGAAAAGCAGGGCAAGTCATCGGCGCCGCGCAAAGCCGCATCGCGTGCGGCGGCAAACAGCAGCGCCGCTGCTTCAGGAGGACGCAGACCATGATGCTGGGCAAAGAGGCGCAGCGGCTGTTGCTGCCGGTGGATATCCGCTTTTTGTGGGGCAGTCTGCTGGCGGCTTTGCTATTGAATCTGCTGCCGCTGGGGCGCATCACATGGATGCCCGATTTTTTGCTGCTGGCGCTGGTTTTTTGGTGCCTGCACGAGCCGCGCCGCGTGGGGGTGCTGGTGGCCTGCGGTTTTGGCTTGGTGATGGATGTGCATCGCTCCACGCTGCTGGGCATGCACGGGCTGGTATATGCGCTGGCGGTTTATGTGGTGTATCTGTTGCATCGTCGCCTGTCGCAATTCAAGGCGCATTGGCAGGCCTTGCAGTTGTTCGGCGTGTTTGTGGCGGCGCACGGCATGCTGTGGCTGCTGCAACTGGCCGGCGGCGGGCAGTGGCCCGGGGCGGGCTTGTGGTGGGCGCCTGTGTTGGAAACTGCGCTGTGGCCCGTGCTGGATAGGCTGCTGTTGGCGCCGCAGCGCCGCGCGCCTGATCGTGATTTGACGCGCCCTTTGTAAACCATGCGCAAGGCATCTTCCCGTTTTGCCAGTGCTGCCGATTTGCAAGGCAGTGCGGCCCGGCAGCGCAGCTTCAGGCTGCGTGTGCTGGCACTGGCTGTTTTGGTGCTGTTTTGCTTTTCCTTGCTGGCCTGGCGGTGGGTGGTGTTGCAGGTGTTGCGCCGCGAAACATACGCCGCACAAGCCGAAAGCAACCGCACGGCCTTGGTGCCCGTGCCGCCTAGCCGGGGCACGATCATGGATCGCAACGGCATTGTGCTGGCCAGCAATTATTCGGCGTATACGCTGGAGCTGATTCCTAAAAAAGTCGATGACATTGCGGCAACAATAGATGCCTTGGCGCGCATCATCCCCATTAGCGAGGCGGATCGCCGGCGCTTTAACCGCTTGCGGCAAGAAAGCAAGGATTACGAGCCGATTCCCTTGCGTTATCGCCTGGACGATGAAGAAATCTCGCGCCTGGCTACGCGCTTGTATGAATTTCCGGGGGTGGAAATCAACGCGCGCCTGTACCGCTATTACCCGTATGGCGAGCTATCCAGCCATGTGATCGGCTACATTGGCCGCATCAACCAGGACGAAAAACGCGAGCTGGAAGAAAGTGAAGATGCCCTCAACTATCGGGGCACCACCCATATCGGCAAGCTGGGCATCGAGCAGAGTTACGAGTCGGTGCTGCACGGTACATCCGGCAGCGAGCGCCTAGAAGTCACATCCAGCGGCCATGTCGTGCGCAGCCTGGCAAGCCAGCCGGCCACGCCCGGGCGCAATGTGGTGCTGTCGATAGACATTCGCCTGCAAAAAATGGTGGAAGACCTGTTCGGCAAGCGCCGGGGGGCGCTAGTGGCAATCGACCCGCGCGACGGGCAGATACTGGCCATGGTGAGCAAGCCGACGTTTGACGGCAATTTGTTTGTGGACGGCATCGACCAGGAAAACTGGAAGGCGTTGAACGAATCCATCAACAAACCGCTACTCAACCGCGCGCTGCGCGGAACGTATCCGCCAGGCTCCACATACAAACCCTTTATGGCCTTGGCCGCACTAGAGACCGGCGCACGCACGGCAGGCACCGTGGTTTACGACCCCGGCTACTGGATGTACGGCAACCACCGCTTCAGGGGCCATGCCACAGGCTCGGTGAACATGCATCGCAGCATCGTGCAGTCCAGCAACGCGTACTACTACTCGCTGGCGCATCAAATGGGGGTGCAGGCCATACACGACTTCATGAAGCCGCTGGGCTTTGGGCAGCGCACAGGCATTGACATGAACGGTGAAATGCGCGGCGTGCTGCCCAGCCCGGAGTGGAAGCGCAACGCCTACAAACGCCCGCAACAGCAAAAGTGGCTACCCGGCGAGACCATTTCGCTCGGCATCGGCCAAGGCTATAACAACTTCACCATGCTGCAACTGGCGCATGCCTTGGCTTCGGTGGTAAACGGCGGCACCAGCCACACGCCGCACCTGGCGCTGTATTTGCAAGACCCGGTCACGCAGGCGCAAGAAGTGCCCGAGCGTGCGCCGCCTGTGAACTTGGGCTACAAAAAACAGCACATCGACCTGATCAAAAACGCCATGGTGGGCGTAACCAAAGAAGGTACCAGCCGCGGCGTGTTTGCCGGTGCAGACTATGTGAGCGGCGGCAAAACCGGCACGGCGCAGGCGGTAACCATTCGGCAAAACCAGCGCTACAACGCAGCGGCACTGGCGGAGCACAAGCGCGACCACTCCTTGTACGTGGCCTTTGCGCCGGTAGACAAACCCGTGATCGCCGTAGCCGTGATTGTGGAAAACGCAGGCTTTGGCGCTGCTGCCGCGGCACCAATTGCCCGGCGGGTGCTGGACTACTGGCTGCTGGGGCAATACCCTAGCCCTGAAGATATTGCCGCCACACAGCAGGGCCGCAGCTCGGCACCCATTGGGCAGCGCAGATTGGTGGCGCAAATGCCGTGGCCGCCCGCCAACGTATCGGCCATGCCTGCCGTTGCCATGGTCATGCCGGTGCGGGGCGCGGCAGCAGGGGCTGGCATTGCGCCCCGGCAGCCCGCATGGGCGCCTGCCTTGCCCGGCAGCGCGGCAAGTAACGCGGCAAGTGGGCGGGGGCATGGCGCGACCCCTGCGCCAGCCGTCGCAGGTACGGTTGCGGCTACCCCTGCGCCATCCTCCTCCGCACCACTCCCAGCCTCTGCCGGGGCAGCTGCGGTAGCCAGTAGTGCTGCGGCTCCACGGTATGTGCCGCCGCCTTCCGTGCAGGCCGTAACCGCGCTGTTTGTGCGTAACCAGCAGCAGGCCGCATCAGTAGCACGGGCGGCCAGCCAAGGGGCTGCGGCATTTGCGGCGCAAGCGCCTGCGGCAGCGGCAACGCCAGCACCTATATCCGCCACATCCGCACCCGCATCCGTGCCCACACCCGCGCCCACGCCTGTGCAGATGGCATCGGCGGCAACCGCCCGGCCCTAAAAGTTCAGCCGTTCTTGTTGCCGCTGGCAGCGGCAAGCGTTGGCCGCGGGCGTTCGCACTGTTCGCGCGTGCTGCAATACCAGTCTGCGCCGAGCTTGCCCAAGGCATCCAGCTGCGCAGGGGGCAAGATGCCGTCTTGTTGCAAAGCATCGCTCACGTGCACGCCTACTACATCCAGCAAAATCAAGGTGCCGCCCAAAGGGTTGCTGGCCAGCTGCATCACGTCGCGCAAGCGGCATTCGTGGCGCACGGGGGCAGCAGCCACACCAGGGGGCGATATCCACTGGCTGGGGCTGCGGGCAATGCCGACGGCGTCAAACTCGCTCACATCCGGCGGGTACTCCGCCGCGCTGGCGTTCATGGCGTCCAGCAAATCGAGCGTCACGATATTCACCACACATTCCCGCGTGGCGCGCAGATTTGCCAACGTGTCTTTGGCGGGGCGGTTGGCCGGTTGCAAATGCACAATAGCCAGCACCGGCGGTTGCACGCTGGCAATGGTAAAGAGAGAAAACGGCGCCAAATTGTCCACACCGCTGCTGCTGCGGGTGCTGACCCAGGCAATGGGCCGGGGCACCACGCTGCTGGTAAGCAGGCGGTAAAGGTCTTGGACGGGCAGGTCGTGCGTGGCGTATGGCATAGTGTGTAACTGGGTTGTGGCGGAACAAGGAATAATCGGCCCCCTTGGGTGAGGCCCAATCGGCAAGCTGGCCGGGCAGCCTAGGCGGCCCAAGTGTTGAGTGTTGTAACACGGCTGAACGGTTTTTACCACCGAACAGGCCCTGGATGCGGCCCCGCGCGAACCGCTACGCCCACTTTTATTGAAAGGCCAAAAGAGGGCACAGGCTTTTTGAATAGTTTGCTGCGGTGCCCCGTTGGGATGCGGAAAAGCGGCATGGATGCCTGCGCATAATCGGCGTTGAGGTCGTTTCAAAAGCGAGGCGAATTTTTGAAACTTATGTCACACCTACAGTAAACAATGAGAGCTATACTTTCGCTACAGCAATTGAGACAGATTCTGGACAGAGCCATCATGGGTGAGAAGATCACACACCTGGCTGTCGAGTACGGAGCAGAAAGGACTGCGGTAATCCACAGGCTCAAACGCCGCTTCCCTGAGGAGTACGCCAAACTCTCCGCCGCAGGGCTTTGACCTTGCCCCTGTTTCGTGTAGCTCTTAACCCACGGTTCACGCGGCC
>CAYUAF010000004.1:0-40297 GCA_964442555.1 uncultured Allobrachymonas sp. | reverse complement strand
AAAACAGCAGCGTGTGCGGGTGCTGCGCTTTCATCTGCAGGTATTGCTGCATCATGGGGGTGTGGTTGTCGGATATTTTTTCGGCAGAAGACATGGCGGTAATTTACCGCATGACAAAGGGCGGCTCGGGTGGGCGGCGCGTGATTTTGCAAAAGCAGCGGCAGCTAGCCGCCGTGCAGCGCCCAAAGCAGGTAAAAGTTGCGGGTTTGAAATGAAAAAACAATTTGCCCCTTGAAGTTACCCGGCAAGGCCCCATAATAGAGACGGTCGTTGCATTCAACCGTTGAAAGGAGCATGAGCATGATTCACGATGACGCAGAAAAAATCATTGATAACGCCGCTACTGCCGGGCAGCATGCCGCAGAAAAAGCCAAGCGTTCTGCTGCCGAGGCGCTGGATGCAGCAAGCGACAAAATCGCTGTTGCGCGCGATCGCGCCGTTGAGGCGCTGGACGCCCTGACCGAGCGCGCCAACCACTACGCCCGCCGCGGGCTGGACAAGGCGGTAGACATGCAGCACCGCGCCCGCCGTGAAATTGAACGTGCCAGCGATGCGACTGCGCACTATGTGGAAGAGCAGCCGCTCAAGGCCGTAGCCATTGCCGCCGGTATTGGCGCTGCTGTTGCTGCCGCGCTGCTGTTGCTGCGTGACCATAACCGCCGGCATTGATACGGCGCATCTGGCCGCTTGAGAAAAAAGCACTGCGCAAGCGGTGCTTTTTTTATGCGGCTTGATGTGGCGCGTAATGTCGCGTAGTGCCGTGTAATGCGGCGTGCGCTCGTCGCATCCGTTATCTGAATGGGAATAGGGTAAACCAAACTGGCTTTTTATGGCGGTGGCTGAAGAAGAATTGTTGATCGTGCACGCGGATGAGGCGTTGGTGGTGCTGAACAAGCCTTCGGGCTTGCTGTCTGTGCCCGGGCGCGGCCCCGACAAGCAAGACTGCCTGAGCGCGCGCGTGCAGCGGCGTTTTGACGATGCCTTGATCGTGCACCGCCTGGATATGTGCACCAGCGGCTTGATCGTGATGGCGCGCGGTCTGGACGCCCAGCGCCACCTGCAACGCCAGTTTGCACAGGGGCAGGTCGGCAAAGGCTATGTGGCCATCGTGCAGGGCAGGCCCGACGTGGTGCCCGGGCAATGGCACTGCGTGGATGCCCCCTTGCGGGTGGATTGGCCCAACCGGCCGCGCAGCATCATCGACTGGCAGGCCGGCAAGCCCAGCCGCACCCGCTGGCGCGTGCTGGATGCCGGGCAAACGCCCACATACGCGGGGCTGGAGCCGGGGTTTTTCTGCCCATCGGATGCCTATGGCGCGCACGCCGTGGTGGATGTGGTGCCGGAAACAGGCCGGTCGCACCAAATTCGCGTGCATTTGCAATCCATTGGGCACACCATTGCGGGCGATAGCCTGTATGGCGATGCGGCCAACCGGCAAATGGCGCCACGCCTGTTGCTGCACGCCTGGCGCTTGGCTTTGCAGCACCCCGTAACGGGGGAGATGATGCAGTGGCAATGCGCAACGGATTTTCGTGTTTGAACAGGCTGTTGCATGGGCGCTTTGGCATGCTCCAAAGAGCGCATCGCACAAACGGGCAATTGGGCAGACAGGCAGGCGGGCTGGCCGTGGTGGAACAGTGGCTTTTTGAATGCTTAACGGCTGATGCTATTGGCGGTTGCGGTTGCGGTTGCTATGGCGTCGTTGCGCCCATCAATGCAAGCGGCAGCCAGCCGCGCACGCTGTTGATGAACCAGAGCCGATCATGCGGTTGCGGGTACAGCAGGCGTTGCACGGAAATAGGCTCTTCGCGCAGCAGGCCGCGCTCCAGCAAAGCCGCCCGCAAAGTGCCGGGCAGCAGCGCATGTGCAAGCGGCGGGGTGATGCAGCCGCTTGCCGTTTGCAGCACCAGATTGCCGCGCGTGCATTCGGTGGCAAAGCCTTCGGCATTGTGCAAGATCACGTCCCAAGCGCCGGGGGCGGCGGCCAGCGCGGCGTCGTAATGCGCGCGCCGTGTGGTTTTGTGCAGCAGCCAGCAGGCATCTACCGTGTTGGCCTGTGCTGCCAAGGCTACGGGCTGCGCGGGCATGGCGTGTCGGGCGGGGGGCTGTAGCCATTGCGTGGGCAGGGCATCGCTTTCGGCCCAATCGGTTTGTGGTGCACATGCCGTGTCGGCCAGGGGGCTGCCTTCTACCGTCAGTTGCCCGCCGGCGGTTTGCGTGAGGGCAACGCGCCACAGGCCTTGGCGATGTTGGGCGGCAAAGGCTTGCAGGGCTTGCAAGCGCTGGCTGCTGCTGACCGGCCAAAAGTGGCAGGTTTGCGCCGACTGCGCCATGCGGTGCAAATGCAGGGGCAACAGGGCAAAGCGGCCATGTGCCAGCAGCAGGGTTTCGCGCAGGGCAAAGTCGGGCGCAGGCAGTGGGGCTGTGTGCAAGAAGCGCAGTTTGAGCTGTGCTTCGGCATATTCGGCTTCTGCCTGCGCGGGCCAGGTAATGCCGCCGCCGGTGCCACAGCGCATATGGCCGCCTTGCCCGGTTGGCGAAGCATTGGCCTGGGGGTGTGTAACCTGGGTATGTGTAATGGTGCGAATGGCTACGTTGAACAGGGCGCGATCTTTGTGGATGAAGCCCACGGCTCCGCAATACACGCCGCGCGGCTGCGGCTCGGAAGCCGCGATTTTTTGCATGGACATATGCTTGGGCGCGCCGGTGATGGAGCCGCAGGGAAACAGCGCTTGCAGCACCTGGGTCAAGCTGGTGCCGGGCCGGGTGGTGGCTTGCACGGTGCTGGTCATTTGCCACAGGGTGGGGTAAGGCTCGGTGTGCAGCAGCTGCGGCACGTGCACGCTGCCGGTTTGCGCAATGCGCCCCAGGTCGTTGCGCAGCAGATCAACGATCATGACGTTTTCGGCACGTTCTTTGGCGCTGGTTTGCAGCGCCTGGGCCTGGGCGGCATCGGCCTCGGGCGTGGCGCCGCGCGGGGCGGTGCCTTTCATGGGGCGGGTGGTGATGGCACCGGTGCTGCGGTTCCAGTCGAAAAACAGTTCGGGCGAGAGCGACAGGATGCGGTAGTCGCCAAAATCCAAAAACGCACCGTAGCGGCATTGCTGGCGTTGGCGCAAGGCCTCGTAATACAGCCAGGGCGAAAAGTGCGGGTCGGTCGCCGCATCGGCCCGCAAGGTGTAATTGACTTGGTACAAGTCGCCGGCGGCAATGGCGGCCCGCAGGCGATTGACTTTGGCTACGTAATCGGCCTGCGATTCGGAAAGCTGCCACTGCGGGGGCTGCGGGCAGGTGGTGCCGGAGGCATCGGGCGCGACATGGGTGGTTGGCTCGGTGCAAGGGGGGCAGGGATGCTGCGCGGGCAGGCCGCCGGCGTAGGGCAGGGCGCTGTTGTGGCAGGTTGCCCCCGTATCCGGGCCGGTAAACAGGGCAAATGCCAGCAAGGGTGTGGCAGGCTCGCGCGTAGCAGATGTGGGCGTAGCAGGTGCGGGCGGTGTGGCCGGCTGCTGCGGGATAGGCGGATGGGGCGGGCGCATGGCGCGGGCTAAGGCCGGATCCAGCCCAGCCGCTGCTTCGTAAGCGATGTAGCCCACGGCCCATGCGCCTTGCTGCACGGCGTGCTCAATGCGTTGCAGGGCGGGCAGTACCTCGTTGGCCTGCCAGGCCAGTTCAACGGTGTGGGCGTGCGTAAAAAGTAGCCGCTGGCCGGGCATGGCATCGGCGGCAAAGTCAAGCACCATCATGGGTGCATGCAGATCGCTGCTGGGCGGGCGGCGGGTGTGGTTCATGGTTCAAACGGTATGGCGGGGTGGCTGCTGGGCTGGCAGACAGGCGCTTGCAGCAATGTGTGGCCATGCGTGGGGCTACAGGCTGGGCGTACCGGCAGGTGTACAAGGCGGATATATATAGAACGAGCGTACCGGGCAGGAAGGCAAGGCATGCACACGGGGCCGCGCACACCGGCTCTGCGCATGGCGGCCTGGGGTGCTGCCATGCAGGCGATGCGGGTGCGTGGCGAATGGGCCAGGGCATGTTCTCTTCGGGTTGTGATCAAAAAAGCTACTCGCCCTTGTTGCTTGCCTTGCCAAGGGATTAGCCCCTTGGTTGCGGCTGGCGCTTCGGCCAGTAACTGCCAGTAACTTTTTGATCGCAACGCATCCTTCAAAAATAGGGTGAACAGCCCCTCCTAGAGCACGTCGCTGGCAAAGTCGGCCAGGCGCGAGCGCTCGCCACGGGCCAGCGTGATATGCCCGCTGTGCGGCCAGCCTTTGAATTTGTCTACCACGGCTGTCAGGCCGGATGAGCCTTCGGTCAGATAGGGCGTGTCGATTTGCGACAGGTTGCCCATGCAGACGATTTTGGTGCCGGGGCCGGCGCGCGTGATCAGGGTCTTCATCTGCTTGGGCGTGAGGTTTTGCGCTTCGTCGATGATGAGGTATTTGTTCATGAAGGTGCGCCCGCGCATGAAGTTCATGCTCTTGACCTTGATGCGGCTGCGCACCAGATCGTCGGTGGCGGCACGCCCCCATTCGCCCGCGCCGCCGCCAGAGGTGTTGCGCGTTAAAAATTCCAGGTTGTCGTCCAGCGCGCCCATCCAGGGGTTCATTTTTTCTTCTTCGGTGCCGGGCAAAAAGCCAATGTCCTCGCCCACGCTGACGGTTGCGCGGGTCATGATGATTTCGGTGTAACGGCGCTCTTCCAGCACTTGCGTGAGGCCGCAGGCCAACGCCAGCAGGGTTTTGCCGGTGCCCGCATGGCCGGTGATGGTGACCAGGTCGATGTCCGGATCCAGCAGCAGGTTCATGGCGAAGTTCTGCTCGCGGTTGCGGGCGGTGACGCCCCATGCGGCCTGCTTGGGGTGGGTGCAGTCGCGCAAGGTTCTGAGCACGGCGCTGTCGCCGCGAATTTCGGTCACCTGCGCGTACAGGCTGGCTTCGCCTGCCTGCTCGAAATAAACAAACTGGTTCACCAGCATGTGCTGCACCAGCGGGCCGTACACGCGGTAGAAAGTGTGCATGCCTTCTTGCCAGCTTTCGATGTTTTCGGCCTGGGTGTCCCAAAAATCGGCAGGCAAAACGAGGGTGCCGGTGTAGAGCAGTTCGTCATCGGCCAGGGCTTTGTCGTTTTCGTAATCTTCTGCCGCCAGGCCCAGCGCGCGCGCTTTGACACGCATATTGATGTCTTTGGAGACCAGCACCACCTGGCGCTGCGGATGCTGCTTTTCAAGCGCGGCCACAACGCCCAGAATCTGGTTGTCTGCCTTGCCCTGGGGCAGCGCCTGCGTGGGCAGGGAGTAGTCGAGCAGGCGGGTTTGAAAGAACAAGTCGCCCGTGGCCTCGCGGTGGCCGGTGGCGTCCAGCGGTATGCCTTCGGTCAATTCTTCTTTGGGGGCAGAGGCCACCAGCGCATCCAGCATGCGGCTGGCCTGGCGTACATTGCGCGCCACTTCGTTACTGCCTTTTTTGTGGCTGTCCATTTCCTCCAGCACGATCAGCGCCAGATAAATATCATGCTCCTCAAAGCGGAACAGGCAGGTGGGGTCGTGCATCAGCACATTGGTGTCAAGAACAAACAGCTTGCGCGCGGCTGGGGGGACTCTGGTTGGTGCCTTGCGCGTTTTGGCAAGCGGCGCAGCCATAAGCTGCGCAGGCGTTGTGGCGGCAGCAACAGGCGCGGCAGAGGCAGGCACCGGCGCAGAGGCTTGCACGTCAAGCGGGCTGGCCTGGGGCGCAGCCGCTTTGCGCTTGCCGGTTTTGCTGGCGGGCGTGCCGGGCGCATCGGCGGCGCGGGCTTTGCGGGTTTTGTCAGATGGCGCTTTGGCAGATGCCGTGCGTTTGCTGGGGGCGGCATCCACCGCAAGAATGCTGGCGCGTTTTTTGGGGGCAGGTGGCAGTGGCATGGGCGTCGTCCGTAGTCTATGAAACTGAAACGATGAAAAACAGCCGCTTGTCAGACATCAGGCCATCAGGCGGCGCTGCTTGCAGGCAATATACATCGTTTGCCCCCAAATGCCCACCGTGCGGAGATACGCACGCAGCATGTGCATCGCGCATGCGGTGGCGTAACCAGCAAGATGAAAATGGGCCAGACACGCGTGGGCTACTTGCTGGCCGGGCAACAGCCGGTTTGGGGCAAGGTATATCCCGATGTGCCTGGCCCAATATTCCAAAACAAATATCCCAAAAAACAACGAAGCCGCCGCCGCACTTGGCGGCAAATGGCCGTTGCGCGGCAGGCTGCGGTTTAGGCCGCTACCATTGGCAAAAACGTGTCGCAAAGGCGCTATCGATTGTTTTTTGACCAAGCAGGATTCCGCGTGACTACACCCACTTTCCATTCCGTTTTATTGCGCCAGATATTGGCTGCATCGCTTGCCGCCTGTGCCGGAGTGGCCGCCCATGCGCAAGAAGCAAACACAAGCGGCGCAGCTGCCAGCGCAGTTGCCGCCCCCGTGCAAGAGCGGCGCTGGATAGACGCGCACAGCCAAAAGCCCTTGGCAATTGCCCGGCAAGCCATTCGCCGCCTGGCAGCAGCCGAGCAAGAAGGCTTGTCTGCACAAGATTACCAAGTCGCGGCGCTGGAAGATGCTTTGGTTGCCGCCATTCAAAAGCCTTTGTCAGCACAAGAAGGCGCGCAGCTTGAAAACCGCCTCAACCAAGCCGTTGTGCGCTATCTCAACGATCTGCATTCCGGGCGCATCAACCCCAAAACCATTGGCGAACACTATGCGGCAGATACGCGCCCGCCATTCGACGCCGAAGCGCTCTTGGCGCAATTTGCGCCTAGCGGCAATCTGGATGCGCTTTGGCAAGCTGCCACGCCGCAAACGCCCATGTATGCGGCATTGCGCAAGGAATTGCAGCGTTATCTGGCCTTGCGCCAAGACCCCGCCTGGGCCGAAGCGTTACCCTTGCCGCCCAAGGGCAGCCCCATTCTGGCCGGGCAAACCTGGCCGGGGCTGGATGCCGTAGCGCAAAGACTGGTGCGGTTGGGCGATTTGTCTGCCGTGTGGGCGGCTGCGCCCGTGGCGTTTGGGCCGGAGCTGGCAGCGGCTATTCAGACTTTTCAGGCGCGGCACGGCTTGCCTGCCACCGGCCATATCGATCGCGCAACCGTGCAGCAGCTCAATGTGCCGCCAGCCGAGCGGGCTGCGCAAATCGCCCAAACCATGGAACGTTTGCGCTGGGTGCCGCTACAGCACAAACCGCGCATGATCGTGGTGAATGTGCCCGAATACCGCCTGCGCGCCTACACGGTAAACGACGCAGGCCAAGTGCAGCATGTGCTGCCGATCAATGTCATCGTGGGCAAGGCCAACAGCAACCGCACCGTTTTGTTTAGCGAAGACATGAAATGGATCGAGTTCAGCCCGTATTGGAACGTGCCCAGCTCCATTACCCGCAAGGAAATGCTGCCCCGGCTGCAAAGAGACCCGGACTACGTGCGCCGCAACAATTACGAAATCGTGGGCGCAAACGGGCGCA
Organism: uncultured Allobrachymonas sp.; assembly: GCA_964442555.1. GTDB lineage: Bacteria > Pseudomonadota > Gammaproteobacteria > Burkholderiales > Burkholderiaceae_C > Brachymonas. The sequence continues at coordinate 32,813 of CAYUAF010000004.1, read as the reverse complement.
CCACCCAAGCCACGCCTGAAGCGTTGGCAGCCCTGGCCAGCGGACAGGCGCGCCTGCGCCAGCGCCCGGGCAGGGGCAACGCGCTGGGGGGCGTTAAGTTCATGCTGCCCAACAGATACAACATCTATCTGCACCATACGCCGTCTACCGGCTTGTTCAAGCGGGCAGATAGGGCGTTGAGCCACGGCTGCATTCGGGTAGAAGACCCGGCGGCGCTGGCGCACTTCGTGCTGCAAGACGACCCGAAATGGCCCCTGCCGCGCATCCGCGAAGTGCTGGACAAGCGCATCAGCCACACCGTGCATTTGCAAACGCCCGTGCCGGTCGTCATCAGCTATTTCACCACCGTGGTGGGCGAAGATGGCAAGCTGTATTTTTTGCCCGATGTGTACGGGCAAGACAAACGCCTGAAAAACGCGCTGCTTAAACGCCAAGGCGCATAAAAATTGCGTGCAAATGCCGCTGGTAGCAGGGCGTAGGTAGGTTGCAAGGTGCGAGGCGTTTGCGGGCTGCACGTGGCTTGCGGCTTGTAGCCTTGTAGCGCCCGCACGCCTGCTTGATCATCAACGGCGTTAATGCCCGCATCCAAACGGGCTGCCGCCAAGCGCCTAGCCGCTGGCGGCGCGTGCCTGAAAGGGGCGCAGGCCGTGCGCTTGGCATGTTCTGCATGCGCCTGGTAATGCGCGCCAGACCGGCGCACGCAGTGGCTTGCGTAGCCGGTTGGCAGGCCGTCAGTCCATGCAAGCATTTGATTTGCCAGCCAAATTTTGTCAGCCAAATATCAGTTTGCATTTGCAAAAAAGTGCTGGCGCAAAAACGGTTGGCTATCTAAAATTCTTTTTTATTCCTTTTGCAGGTTCGGCAAATGATGCGAACCTGTTTCTGTTTCATCCATTCCATTGCGTGATTTAGTCGCCGAGCGTTATGTCTGTTCAACTCCGTTCCCGCCGTGCTTTCTTGCAGCAGTCTGCACGGGCCATGCAAATTGCTGCTGTAGGGGGTACGTTCGCAGTTGGCAGCCAGCAGGTGCAGGCAGCGCTGTCCACATCGGGCAAATCGCGCGCTTTGGCGTTTGAGCATTTGCACACCAACGAGCATTTGTCTTTGGTATACGCCGTAGGCGATGCCGTTTTGCCGCAGGCGCAGTTGCAGCTGGATCGTTTTTTGCGCGATCACTACACCCACGAGGTGGGCATGATTGATCCGCAGCTGTTCAATTTGCTCTACCGCCTGCGCCTCACACTGGGTGCCAGTTCGCCGTTTCAGGTTATCTCCGGCTACCGCAGCCCGTTTACCAACGAGCGCTTGCGCACCACGCGCGGCGGTGGCGTGGCCAAGCGCAGCCTGCACATGGACGGCAAGGCGATAGACATCCGCATGCCGGGCGTGGCCTTGGCCGATTTGCGCGATGCCGCTATTTCGCTGCAAGCGGGCGGGGTCGGCTTTTACAGCCGCGAAAACTTCGTGCACGTAGATACCGGCAGTGTGCGCACCTGGGGCAGATAAGATAGTGGGCCTGTAAGCCCAAGCACATTTACGTCGCTATATTTACGCCGCCGCATCGGCATATAAAAAAAGCAAGCCAAACGGGCTTGCTTTTTTGTTGCGTTGGTGCGGGTGGTGTGGCAGCCGCAGCATCAGATTCAAACGGCTTTTCCCTGGCTTGGTGCCTTAGTCAATCACTTTGGGGTCGGTCCAGATACCGTAAAACATGAGCACGGATCCGGCAAAGAAAAACAGGCGGTAGCCCATTTCCACCTTCGGAATGTTGTTCATAAAAGTCCGCAGAGGCTCTTTGTGAATGTTGCTGCGGTTAAAGGTGGTGTTGAATCGGGCAACGCCGCGCACCAGGGCGGGAATGACAACAGCACAGAAAAAATTGCAGAACAGCAAAGTAATGGCTGCCACGCCCGCACGTATATGGAACTCTTCCCATGCCGCAGCCGGAATGTACGTGGCAAAAGGTCGGGGCAGCCTGTAATAAACCCACGACCAGCCTGCAGATAAAGCGGCTATGCAGCCGAGCAACGCCAACCTTTTGAGAATGGAAAGCTTTGGCGGCAGCACGACGGACAAAACCGCATTGATGGCGATGAATACGCCGGCAAAAAACAGATTGAATGCATGCATAGGGGCTTGATGTAATCGGGGTAAAAATAATCCTTTGATATTAACTGCTATCAACAAGGGCCGGCGCACGGCGGGTATGACAGGTGTGTTTGCGTGCTTAGGCAACAAGCATGCAATCCGCAAGAAACCAACAACAAATAACTTGGCCGTAATGTGTGTGCCGCCGTTGCCGCTTTGCCAGCGGGGGTAAACATCAAGTTGCATTCTGCTTGTGCAGCGGGGGCAAAAAGCGGCAAGCGCCCGGCAGATAATCGGGGCGGCGCAACAGACATGCGCTTTGCATGCGAACTTTCGTACCCGGCCAGCACCCCTTGTGGGTGTAGCCGTTGTTTTTGGCACCGCGAGGAGAAATACAACCATGCCCTTTTTGACCAACATCCCCGCCAAACGCGGCTGGAGCCAACGCTTGCCGGCAGGGCTGGTGCTGCTTGGCGCGTTGCTGTTTGCCGGTTGCGACCAGCAGCGCATAGCCGCCATCCGCCCCGGAGAAACGACCGAGAGCGAAATCGTGGCGCAATGGGGCGCGCCCGGACATGTCTGGATGACGCCGCAAGGCGAACGGGTACTGGAGTACAGCCGCCAGCCCAATGGCGAAGCCAATTACAGGATCACCATCGGCGCCAATGGCCGGGTGGCGACCTTTCAGAATACGCTGACACGCGCCAACTTTGCCCAAATACAGCCCGGCATGCATATAGAGGCCGTGTACGCTCTGCTGGGGCGCCCGGCCAAAGCCGTGCCCTACGACCTTGCGGGAGAAATCGTCTATACATGGCGCTGGCGCGAAGGCACGGGCGGTGCGCCTTATCGCTTGTTTGAAGTGACCACCGACCGGCAAAACCTGGTCAAACGCACCGCAGATACGGAAGAGCCCTCGCACAGCGAACGCCGCAACCGCTAGGCACGCCTAGGCTTTAGGCAAGCGCCGCGGCAACTTTGCAATGCCTTGGCTGGTTCTTTGGGAGAGTGCGTTGGCTGCGTCCCACGCTGCGTATGGCGTGGGGGCAACAGGGTGGCAAACCAGGGATTTTTCACCACGCAATAAAAAAGGGGCTGCTTGGCTGAGCAGCCCCTTTTTCGCAAGCACGCGGTGCGCGTCAATGAATCCGCATGCCGGGCTGTGCGCCGGGCCAAGGCTCCAGCACATAGATGCCGGGCTGGGCCTTTTCATCCGCATGGCTGGCGGCCAGCACCATGCCTTCGCTGACGCCGAACTTCATTTTGCGCGGCGCCAGGTTGGCAACCAGCACGGTGAGTTTGCCTTGCAGGTCTTCCGGCTTGTACATGCTGGCAATGCCGCTGAATACATTGCGCAGTTTGGGGTGCCCCTGTTCGTCTTTTTCGCCAGCGTCCAGACTCAATTGCAGCAGTTTGGTGGAGCCTTCTACCGCCTGGCAGGCCACGATTTTGGCGATGCGCAAATCCACCTTGGCAAAGTCGTCGATGGTGATGGTGGGCGCAAGAGCCTCGCCGCCGGGGGCATTGGGGTCGGCAGCAGGCGCGGCGGCCTGTTGTTTTTTGCCTTTTTCCTGCGCGGGCGCAGCCGGTGCGGTTGCGGCAGTAGTAGTGGTAGGCAGGGCAAACAGGGCGTCCAGCTGCTTCACGTCCACGCGTTGCATCAGGTGCTGGTATTCGCCAATTTGCGCGCCTTGGCCCAAGGGTTTTTGCACGTCGGCAAAGTTTTCCGGCGGCACCATCAAAAAGTGTGCGACTTGCGCAGCCAGTTGCGGCAGCACGGGCTTGAGGTAGATGGTGAGGATGCGGAAAGCCTCGATGCACGCGGTGCACACTTCGTGCAGGCGCTGCTCCATGCCTTCTTTCTTGGCCAGTTCCCAGGGTTTGTTCTGGTCCACGTATTCATTGACGCGGTCGGCCAGCGCCATGATTTCGCGCACGGCTTTGGCGTATTCGCGCTCGGCATACAGGGTGGTGATGTGCGGTAGCGCATCGCGCAGCTGCTTGAGCAAAGGCTCGTCGCCGGCGGCGATGGCGCCCAGGCGGCCATCAAACCGCTTGCTGATGAAGCCTGCTGCGCGGCTGGCAATGTTGATGTATTTGCCGATCAGGTCGGCATTGACGCGCGTCATGAAGTCTTCGGCGTTGAAGTCGATGTCTTCATTGCGGGACGAGAGCTTGGCCGCCAGGTAGTAGCGCAGCCATTCGGGGTTCATGCCCAGTTGCAGGTATTTGAGCGGATCCAGCCCCGTGCCGCGGCTTTTGCTCATTTTTTCGCCGTTGTTCACGGTCATGAAGCCGTGCACGAAGACGTTGTCGGGCACTTTGCGACCCGAAAAATGCAGCATGGCCGGCCAGAACAGGGTGTGGAAGGTGATGATGTCTTTGCCGATGAAGTGGTATTGCTCCAGCGCCGGGTCGGCCATGTAGGCGTCGTAGTCCAGCCCCTGCTTGCCCAGCAGGTTTTTCAGGCTGGCCAGATAGCCCACGGGCGCATCCAGCCAGACGTAGAAGTATTTGCCCGGCGCGTCGGGGATTTCGATGCCGAAATAGGGCGCATCGCGGCTGATGTCCCAGTCGCCCATTTTGGTTTTGCCGTTTTCGTCTGGCTTGATCCACTCGCTGACCTTGTTGGCAACATCGGTTTGCAAGCGGCCGTCTTGCGTCCACTTTTCCAAAAAGGCCACGCAGCGCGGGTCAGACAGCTTGAAGAAAAAGTGCTCGCTGGTTTTGAGTTCGGGCTTGGAGCCGGATAGGGCGGAGTACGGCTCAATCAATTCGGTGGGCGCATACACGGCGCTGCACACCTCGCAGTTGTCGCCGTACTGGTCTTTGGCGTGGCAGTTGGGGCATTCTCCCTTGATAAAGCGGTCGGGCAGGAACATGCCCTTTTGCGCATCAAAAAACTGCTCGATGGTGCGGGTTTCGATCAGGCCGGCTGCCTTGAGGTCTTTGTAAATAGCCTGCGCCAGCGCGGTGTTTTCGGGGCTGTGCGTGCTGTGCCAGTTGTCAAAACTGATGTAAAAGCCATCCAGATACTGCTTGCGGCCTGCGGCAATGTCGGCCACGAATTGCTCGGGCGTTTTGCCGGCTTTTTCTGCCGCAATCATGATGGGCGCGCCGTGCGCATCATCCGCGCCCACAAATTTCACGTCGTGCCCCTGCATGCGCTGAAAGCGCACCCAGATGTCGGCCTGGATGTATTCCATGACATGGCCGATGTGAAACGTGCCGTTGGCATAAGGAAGGGCAGTGGTAACAAAGAGCTTGCGCGACATATGGTTTGAAAGGAATGCGGTTGATATGAAACAGGCCAAGGCCGTGGCTGGCGCGCGCTTTTCTTCAAACAAGAAAGCGGCGTAACCCGCAATTTTATGCGCAGGGTGTTTGCGCGGCAGCTTGGGGCATTCGCGGCTTGGGTATTCCGCTCGGATGCCCAAGCGGCGGGCGTGTGCGGCATGCGAGGCATGTGCGGCGTGTTTTAGCCCTTGGCGTTTGCTGTCTCTAGGTATGATGCACGCCATTTGCACCAAACACCGTGACCCCACAAGGAGCCAACCATGCCCCAACACGCAGACAACATAGCGTTTAGCGCCATTCCATCAAAAGCATTGCCCCAGCTGATTGCCACCAGCCCCAAGGCCGAGCTGCACGTGCACATCGAGGGCACGCTGGAGCCCGAGCTGATTTTTGCCCTGGCGCAGCGCAACGGCGTGCAGTTGCCCTATGCCGATATCGAGGCGCTGCGCAAGGCCTACGCCTTTACCAATTTGCAATCGTTTCTGGATCTGTATTACGCAGGCTGCGACGTATTGCGCACCGAGCAAGATTTTTTCGATCTGGCCTGGAGCTACTTTGAGCGTGCGGCGGCCAATCATGTGGTGCGCACCGAGCCATTTTTCGATCCGCAAACGCATACGGCGCGCGGCATCGGCTTTGACGTCTTCATGCCGGGCTTGCTGCGCGCCAGCGAAAAGGCGAAACAAGAGCTGGGCATAAGCTGCGACTGGATCATGTGCTTTTTGCGCCATCTGTCGGAAGAATCTGCCCTGCAAACCCTGCAAGATGCCTTGCCCTGGCGCGAACACTTCGTCGGCGTGGGGCTGGACTCGTCCGAACTGGGGCATCCGCCCGAAAAGTTTGCCCGCGTATTCGCCAAGGCGGGCGAACTGGGCTTGCGCCGCGTAGCCCATGCCGGTGAAGAAGGCCCGGCGGCATACGTGCGCAGCGCGCTGGACGTGCTGCACGCCGAACGCATTGATCACGGCGTGCGCTCGGCTGAAGACCCAGCCCTCATGCAAAGGCTGGCGCAAGAGCAAATACCGCTGACCGTGTGCCCGCTGTCGAATATCCGCCTTTGCGTGTTCGAGACCATGCAACAGCACAATCTGCCCGCGCTGATGGATGCCGGGCTGTGCATCACCGTCAATTCCGACGATCCGGCCTACTTCGGCGGCCATATCAACGAAAACTTCTTGCAACTGCTGCAAGCCCAACCGCAACTTGCGCCCCAGCACTTTTATGCGCTGCTGCGCAACAGCCTGCAAGCCAGCTTTGCGCCGGCGGCTGACATTGCGCGCTGGCAAGCGCAGTTGCTGGCGCACTGGCAGCAGGCTGCGGCGTAAGCTGCGGTGGAGCGCGGGTTTTGCCTCGGCGCATGCCGCGTTTCTGCAAGCGGAAACAAGCGCGGGCCACCAAAAGCCCGCCAACAGTGCAGCGGGCGGCCTGGCCGCAATGGCGCAGGAATGGGGACTGCGGCGCATGGCATGTAGAGCGCCCGCCCGCATGCCCCGGCACTGCAAGCAGCGGCTTTTTGCGGGCAAAGTTACAATCGACCGCTTGTATCGCGCAATCAAGTTTTTCGTTTTTTTAGACACTGCCTGACGCGAGCAGGCATTTTTTAGAAGGATTTTGCGCCATATGGCCAAACCATTTTCCCGCATCATTGGCACTGGCAGCTATCTGCCTCCCCGTCGCGTGACCAACCATGATCTGGCTGTCCAGCTGGCGCAGGCCGGCATCGAAACCTCGCACGAATGGATTGTGGAGCGCACCGGCATCGAGGCCCGCCACTTTGCCGATGACAACGTGTACAGCAGCGACCTGGCCGAAAAAGCCGCCCGCCAGGCGCTGGAAGCAGCCAGTCTGCAAGCCGACCAGATCGACCTGATTATTGTGGCCACATCCACGCCGGATATGGTCTTCCCATCCACCGCCAGCATCGTGCAGCACAAGCTGGGCATTACCAACAATGGCGGCGCGTTTGATGTGCAAGCCGTGTGCAGCGGCTTTATCTACGCCCTGACAGTGGCTGACGCCATGCTCAAAAGCGGCGCAGCCCAGCGTGCACTGGTGATTGGGGCGGAGGTGTTTTCGCGCATTCTCGACTTTAACGACCGCACCACCTGCGTGCTGTTTGGCGATGGCGCGGGCGCCGTGGTGCTGGAGGAGTCCGACCAGCCCGGCATTCTCGCAACCGACATCCATGCCGATGGCCGCTACCGCGACATCTTGTGCGTGCCCGGCCATGTGGACAAAGGGCAGATTGCCGGCAGCCCCTTGCTGCAAATGAACGGGCAAGCCGTATTCAAGCTGGCCGTGCAGGTGCTGGAGCAAACCGCCCAAACCACGCTGCAAAAAGCAGGCGTTACGCCCGATCAGGTAGATTGGCTGTTGCCCCACCAGGCCAATATCCGCATCATGCAAGGCACGGCCAAAAAACTGGGCTTGCCGCTTGAGAAAGTGGTGCTGACCGTGCAAGAGCACGGCAACACCTCGGCGGCATCCATTCCGCTGGCGCTGGATCAATACGTGCGCGCCGGCCATATCCGCCCCGGGCAAAAAATCCTGCTCGAAGGCGTAGGCGGCGGCTTTACCTGGGGCTCTGCCCTGGTGCAGTATTGAGTTGAGCGGCTTGTTGGCCACCCGTTTGTTTGAGTTTGTTTGAAAGCGCATTTGCCATGACCCAACCTTTTGCATTTGTATTTCCCGGCCAAGGCTCCCAATCCGTTGGCATGCTGGATGCCTGGGGCGACCATCCTGCCGTTGCCGAAACCCTGAAAGAAGCCTCTGACGCCTTGGGCGAAAACATCGGCAAGCTGATTCACGAAGGCCCCAAAGAAGCGCTGGCGCTCACCACCAACACCCAGCCCGTTATGCTGGTGGCAGGCATCGCCTGCTGGCGTGCCTGGCGGGCTGAAGGCGGCGCATTGCCCGCCGCAGTGGCAGGCCACTCGCTGGGTGAATATTCGGCGCTGGTAGCATCCGGCGTGCTTACGCTGGCGCAAGCCGCGCCGTTGGTACGCCTGCGCGCAGCCGCCATGCAAGAAGCCGTGCCCGTAGGCACTGGTGCCATGGCCGCTATTTTGGGGCTGGACGCAGCCAAAGTCATTGCCGGGTGCGCTGAGGTAACAAAGCAAATCGCGGCACAAGCGGGTGCCAGTACCGCCGAAGTGGTGGAGGCCGTTAATTTCAACGACCCTGCCCAAACCGTAATTGCCGGCACCAAAGCCGCTGTGGAAAAAGCCTGCGAATACCTCAAAGAACAAGGCGCCAAGCGCGCATTGCCCTTGCCGGTATCGGCCCCGTTCCACTCCAGCCTGATGAAGCCTGCTGCCGAGAAACTCAAAGCCGCGCTGGCAGCAACGACCTTGGCTGCGCCGCAAATCCCCGTAGTCAATAACATCGACGTAGCCGTGGAAACCGACCCGGATCGCATTCGCGACGCCCTCTACCGCCAGGCCTTTGGCCCCGTGCGCTGGGTGGAATGCGTGCGCCACATCAAAGGTATGGGCATCTCTGCGCTGGTGGAATGCGGCCCCGGCAAAGTGCTGGCAGGCATGGCCAAACGCATCGATCCCGAGCTGGCAGCCGTTGCTTTGTTTGATCCGGCTACGCTGGCAGAAGCCAAGGCGGCGGTTGCGTAAACCCAAAGCCATGTCTGGCGGCAAGCACAAGCAAGCATCAGGGCTTTTCTTGGGTTTGTCTTGCACGATCAACAACCTATACAGATTGACAAAGGAGTATTCGCATGACTGAATCATCTGCACAAATTGCTTTGGTCACCGGTGCCTCGCGCGGCATTGGCGCGGCCATTGCGCAAACCTTGGCTGCACGAGGCTTCAAGGTGATTGGCACCGCCACGTCGGAAGACGGCGCAGCCCGCATCACCAAAGCGCTGGCGGCCTTTCCGGGTTGCCGCGGTGTGGCCCTGGATGTGAACGACACCGCCGCAGCCGATGCGTTGGTAGACGCTATCGTGAAAGAGCACGGCGCGCTGCATGTGCTGGTCAATAACGCGGGCATTACGCGCGACACCTTGGCCATGCGCATGAAAGACGAAGATTGGGACGCCGTGCTCAACACCAATCTGAAAGCGGTATTTACCATGTGCCGCACCGTTATGCGCCCGATGATGAAGCAGCGTAACGGTCGCATCATCAACATCACCAGCGTGGTGGGCGCATCGGGCAACCCCGGCCAGGCCAACTACGCTGCTGCCAAAGCCGGTGTGGCAGGCATGACGCGAGCCTTGGCGCGCGAACTGGCCAGCCGTGGCGTGACCGTGAATTGCGTGGCGCCCGGCTTTATCGCTACCGACATGACTGCGCAGCTGGACGAAGCCCAGCAAAACGCTTTGCTGCCCCAAATTCCATTGGGTCGTATGGGCAAGCCAGAAGACATTGCGCACGCAGTGGCGTTCTTGGCATCTGCGCAAGCCGACTACATTACGGGGCAAGAGCTGCACGTGAATGGCGGCATGTTCATGGCGTAAAAACCACTGAATTGCCGGAAATTAACCCTTAGGTTTTATTGTTTTGTTTTTTTCCTTGCCGCATTGTCAGAAAACTGCCATGATTTGGCGTTGCAATTGGCTAGAATGCGGTTTCTTTAACCACCCTGATAGAGTGAACCATGAGTGACATTGAAGCACGCGTCAAGAAGATTATTGCCGAACAACTTGGCGTTGAAGAAGCACAAGTAACCAACGAAAAAGCATTCGTTGCCGATCTGGGCGCAGACTCGCTGGATACAGTGGAGCTGGTCATGGCGTTGGAAGACGAGTTCGGTATTGAGATTCCCGATGAGGAAGCTGAAAAAATCACTACCGTTCAAAATGCCATCGATTACGCTACGGCACACAACAAAGCGTAAGCCTTTGCATAATTCTGGCAGCGCCCCTAGGCGTTGCCGGAGAATGCAAACCGATTTTTACTAGCCCGCCATATCATCAGACGGGCTTTGTTGTTTTTTGAGGAGAGACAATGGCTCATCGTCGCGTTGTTGTTACCGGCTTGGGATGTGTCAGCCCTGTAGGCAACACGGTTGCTGAGAGTTGGTCCAGTTTGTTGGCAGGCCGCTCCGGCATTACCACCATTACGCGTTTTGATGCCAGCCCGTTTGCCAGCCATATTGCCGGCGAAGTCAAAGGGTTGGATATGTCCGCAGTGGTTTCCGCCAAGGACGCCAAGACGATGGACACCTTTATCCAATACGGCCTGGTCGCCGCTGCCGAGGCCGTGGCCGATGCCGGCTTGCCCACGGGCGAAGCCTTGAGCGAAGAGCAGGCCGAGCGCATCGGTTGCGTAATCGGCTCCGGTATTGGCGGCTTGCCCATGATCGAAGAATCCCACGCCGACTATGCGCAGCGCGGCCCGCGCCGTATCTCTCCTTTCTTCGTGCCGTCTTCCATCATCAATATGGTGGCAGGCCATGTATCGATGCGGTTTGGCTTTACAGGGCCCAACCTGGCGATTGCCACGGCCTGCACAACCGGCCTGCATTGCATTGGCGCGGCAGGGCGTTTGATTGCGCATGGCGATGCCGATGTGATGATTGCCGGTGGCGCCGAATCGACCGTATCGCCCTTGGGAGTTGGCGGCTTTGCCGCCATGCGCGCGCTGTCTACACGTAACGACGACCCCGCCACTGCTTCGCGCCCCTGGGATCGCGATCGCGACGGTTTTGTGCTGGGCGAAGGCGCGGGCATCCTCGTGCTGGAAGAGTACGAGCGTGCCAAAGCACGCGGAGCCAAAATTTACGCAGAACTGGCGGGTTTTGGCATGAGCGCTGACGCAGGGCACATTACCGCGCCCAATATGGACGGCCCGCGCCGCGCCATGCAGGCCGCCTTGCGCAATGCCGGGCTGAACGCCGACCAGGTGCACTATGTGAATGCGCACGGCACCTCTACGCCACTGGGCGACCTCAACGAGACCAAGGCGATCAAGGCCGCTTTGGGCGACCATGTATACAAAACCGTGGTGAGCTCCACCAAGTCCATGACGGGGCACTTGCTGGGCGGCGCAGGAGGTGTTGAAAGCGTGTTTACCGTGCTGGCCGTGCACACGCAAAAAGTGCCGCCTACTATCAACCTCTTCAACCAGGATCCCGAGTGTGACTTGGACTATTGCGCCAACACCGCGCGCGATATGAAGATTGACGTTGCCTTGAAAAACAATTTTGGTTTTGGTGGCACCAACGGTACGCTGATTTTCAAGCGCATCGCTTAAGGCCGATGAAACACACATCCCCCGCTCCTGTGCATCACCGTGTGGCACCGGGCGGGGGATTGTTGTTTGCGCTGGCCATTTGGCTGCTGGTGCTGGGCGGCGGGTTGATTGCCTGGGTGCTGGCATTGCGGCAGGCGCAGCAAACGGGCGTTGCGGCCATAGGGCTAGTAATGGCAATTGCCTACGGTGGGGGCTGCTGGCTGTCTTGGCGTGCCATGCGCACATTGCCCAAGGGCTGGCTGGTCTGGACGGGCAAGGCCTGGCGCTTGCAGCAGACGAGCGAAGATTCGGCAGAGTCAAGCGGCGCATCGGGGGCTGTGGCCGAATACCCCTGCTGCACAATGGCGTTGGATATGCAACAAGCCGTGTTGCTGCGCTTGCATGGCAGCCAGGCCAAAGGGCGGCACGGCAGGCCGTTTGCTCCAGCATGTTGGGTCTGGGCGAGCCGCAGATCTGATCGCGCATCAGACAGCACCAACTGGCACGCCCTGCGCAGTGCGCTGGTTTGGGCGCATGCAGGGCATGCGGCAGTGGGGGAGGGTACTGATGGTGCGCGAGCGCCCGCCAAAACCGGCGCAGTCTCGGCAACGCCGCAACAGCCGGGGGCTGCATCATGAACAGGCCGCCGCAGCCAGTGTCTGATCAGCCTTCGGATGTACACGATCAGCCCGATGCCGAAGCGCGGCTGGATTGGGCGCTGATCCAGCGGACGCTGGCAGGAGAGCAAAAAGCGTATGAACTGCTGGTTGTCAAATACCAAAAGCGCATTGAACGGCTGGTGGCGCGCATGGTGCGCGATGCGAATCTGGTGCCCGATGTCGTGCAAGAAACCTTCATCAATGCCTACCGCGCCTTGCGCCAGTTTCGGGGAGATGCGCGGTTTTACACCTGGCTGCACCGCATCGCCGTCAATACCACGTACAAGGCGCTGCAAGAGAAAAAGCGCAATCCGCTGGTGTCGTTTACAGATTTGTCACCCGAGGACGAAGATCAGCATGAAACTTTTGCCGACAGGCAGGAACCAATCAGTGAAGATACCCCGGAAGCCGTAGTGGCGGCACGCCAGGTGGCGCAAGCCGTAAACGATGCCATGCAGGCGCTGCCGCCAGATAGCCGGCACGCTTTGGAGCTGCGCGAAATGGAAGGTTTGAGTTATGAGGAAATTGCCCAATTAACGGGCGTGCCCATTGGCACCGTGCGCTCGCGTATCTTTAGGGCGCGTGATGCCATTGCCGCCAAAGTCGGGCCGTTGCTGGATCGGCGCAGCGGTAAGCGCTGGTAATGGACGGCGGCAGCAGGCAAAATAGTCAGAGAGTAGCAGGCAGATTAATGAAAGAGTCTATGCAGAACACAAGCATGCCCAACCAAGAGGAGTTTGCAGCGGCTGATGCAGACCGCATGCTGCTGCTTGAGGCGCTGTCTGCCTGGATGGATGGCGAAGCCCTGCCAGCCGGGGTGGATGAACATGCGGTGCTGCAATGGCTGCTGCAAGATACGCATGCGCAAGAAACGTGGCGCAGCTGGCATGCGCATGCCGACTGTTTACGCGCCCGCGCCTTTGTTACAGATGCCATAGACGCAAGCCGCGCAGCGCGGCAGAAACACGATGCGGCTGTCGGCTCGGTCGCCTGGAGTGAAAGCCTGCGGCAGCGGCTGGCGCAAACGCCGGTGGGCGGCAGTGAGGCAACGGCAGCGAGCGAATCGCCCGTGCACGAATGGCCCATGCAGCCTGATGAGGCGGCAGTGGCGAAAACGGCAACTCCCGTATCTGCCCCCGCTGATGCTGGCAAGCCAGCCGTTGTGGCTGCGGCAGAGGCCGCCAACGACCCGGTATGGCGCTGGAAGATGGCCGCAGGCTTTGCATCGCTGGCGGCAGTGGGCGTTATGGCCTGGAGCTTGTTGGGGCAACAGCCTGCCGCACCAGGCGCTGCGGACGCGCTGCTGGCCACGGGTGGCAGCTCGGCTACAGCGCCGGCGGCGGCCATGCCGCAGCAAGATGTAACCGTAGCCGGTTTGCAGGCGCAGCCGGACGCATCTGCGCTGTACCCTGCCGAACAAAGCATGCGGGTGAGCGCATCGGCAGATGATGGGTACGCGACCGATAGCGCATCTTATGCAGAGGCGCTGATGCTGGCGCATTCGCAATTGGGCGAAAACCCGCTGCTGCAAGATGCTTTGCTAACAGGACAGGACGAATAGCCTTGAACGCAATCGTTTTTAGCCACTTGGGCCTTGATCGCAGTTGGGTTGGCTGGGCCAAAACTCCGCTGCAAAAAGCCGCAGCGGGTCTGCTGGCGCTTGCTGCTTGCGCAGGCGTGAGTGGGGCGTGGGCACAGCAAGCCCAACCTTCTGCGGCCAAGCAAGCGGCGGTTGCGCGGGCTGTTTCGGGCGATCCTCTGTATTGGTTTCAGCGCTGGCACCATGCAGCGGCGCAATATCCTTATATGGGCACAGTTACCGTCACGCAGGTGCGCGAGCAGCCCCGCAGTGCGCGCGTGTGGCACGGCGTGCGCAAAGGGCAGCCGCACATGGATCGCATCGACATGCTCTCGGATAATGCACCGCGCGCGGTGCTGCGCAGTGGGCGCGACATGGCCGTGCAGTGGCACGAGCAAGGCATCCCCCGACATGTAATGCATGAAGCGCCTCCCGTCAGCATGCCGTTTTGGGTGTCTGAACAGATGGATCAGACCCAGCTGCGCAAAATTGCGCAGCATTACCGCGTAGTGTCGCTGGGGCAGCAACGGGTTGCTAACCACCAGGCGGATGCCATCGGATTTATGCCAACGGACAATCTGCGCATGCCTTACCGTTTCTGGACGGAGCGGCAAACCGGCCTGTTGCTGAAGTGGCAGATGCTGGACATGCCGCACGCCGACAAACCCGCATGGGACAAGGCCAGAGTGCTGCAAGAAATCGCTTTTACCGAAGTGCAAGTGCCCGCGCCAGTGGACTACGCCATGCTGCAAAGCATGATGCAGGAAATCATCGCCAGCAAAGAAGTCCGCAAGCCGCACAAGCCGCATGGGGCGCACCGCCTGCCTACCACTTCGTTGCAAGAGCAGGGCTGGGCGTGGCGCAATTCCTTGCCGGGCTATGTGGTTCGGCAATGCTATTGGCGCAGGCTGGGCGGCAGGCCGCGCGGCGACCAGCGAAAAGGCCCTCCGCCCCCGTCGGCAGAGCAGCCCATGGCAAACACGAAAGACGCCGCGCAGCGGCGAGTGCTGCAATGTCTGGTAACGGATGGTTTGTCGCACTTCTCGGTCTTTATCGGCCCGCAAATGCCTCTGCCGCCTGCGCATGCGTCCAAACGCATGCAGGAAGAAGGCGCAGGCGTGCGCATGGCCAGCCGCATGTATGCCAGCAGCCACAAAATCACGGCAGTAGGCGCTGTGCCGCAATCGGCTTTGCAGCGTGCGGTAGAGGCCTTGTACCGCCCCTGATCGGTGATCTGCCACACAAAAAGTTCTTGAAAACCGGCATGCCGTGCCCATATCCCATATAGGCATGGCGCTTGCATGACGCAGCACGCTGCTGTCGCGTGGCGGGCAAGGGCTTTTGGCAATGGGCGAACCGAGTAGAGCAGATTCGCATGGCCGGATTGGAACGCTGTATGAACGCTACATGAACGCGGTATCTATGCTTTATAATAAACGGATGATGAGGTGATGTGTTGAATATGCGCAAGAACACACGTATTTGTTTGGATGCCCCCCGCGCCTGGCCGGCAAAGGCCACGGCTGATCGCCGTGCGCCCATTCGTGGCAAGGTGCGGCAACGCCTGGCAACCGGGGTGTTGCTCGCCGTAACGCTGGCCGGGCTTGCCGCGTGCAACAAGCAGGTTGCGGCTGAGCCTGCGCAGCCTGCTGCCAGCCAGGCGCAGGCTGTGACGGCGCCTGCCGCCCCCGCGCCGGCTGCTTCGGCTGCGCCGGTAGCGATTAGCGGCTTGCCGGACTTTACGCCGCTGGTGGAGCAGGTCGGCCCCTCCGTCGTCAATATTCGGGTGATGGAAAAAGTCAATCGAAGGGTGTTTGGCGGGGCAGGCTCCAGCGACCCGATGGAAGAGCTGTTGCGGCGCTTTTTCGGCATTCAGCCCGACCAGTTGCCGCGCAGAAGCCAGCCCGAAGGAGATACGGAGCGCCCGGCAGGCATTGGCTCGGGCTTCATCATTTCGCCAGACGGCTACATCATGACCAATGCGCACGTGGTGCAAGATGCCGAATCCTTGAGCGTTACCTTGGACGACAAGCGCGAATTCCGCGCCAAGGTGGTAGGTACGGATAGCCGAACCGACGTGGCCGTGATCAAAATCGAAGCCGCAAACTTGCCCGCGGTACGCATCGGCAATGCCGAGGCGCTTAAAGTCGGGCAGTGGGTCATGGCCATCGGCTCGCCTTTCGGGCTGGATAACAGCGTGACCGTAGGCGTAGTCAGCGCCAAGCAGCGCGATACGGGCGAATACCTGCCCTTTATCCAAACCGATGTGGCCATCAACCCCGGCAACTCGGGCGGGCCGCTGATCAATATGGCGGGCGAAGTGGTCGGCATCAACAGCCAGATCTACTCGCGCTCCGGCGGGTATATGGGCATTTCGTTCTCTATTCCGATTGACGAGGCCATGCGGATTGCCGAGCAACTGCGCACATCGGGCACGGTCACGCGCGGGCGCATCGGCGTGCAAATCGGCCCGTTGAGCAAAGAAGTAGCCGAGTCCCTGGGCCTTGCAGGCAGCCAAGGGGCGCTGGTGCGCAGTGTGGAACCCGGCGCTCCGGCAGACAAAGCGGGCATTCAGCCGGGCGATGTCATCATCCGCGTGGATGGCAAAACCATTGAGCGCACCTCTGATCTGCCCCGCATGATCGGCGCTGTCACGCCGGGCACGCAAGTCACGATCACGGTGCAGCGCAATGGCAGCAGCAAAGATATTGCGGTCACCGTCGATAAGGCCGAGGGTGAGAGCCGGCCCCAATCTCTGCTGCCGCAAAAAGAGGCGGCCCCGTCTGCCAATGCGTTGGGGCTGGATGTTGTGGAGCTAAGCAGCGCGCAACGCAGCCAGCTGCGCGTAAAAGGGGGCGTGCTGGTGCGCAGCGTGGCCGCAGGCAGCCGAGCCGAACAGGCGGGCTTGCAGGCGGGGGATGTCATTCTCTCGCTGGGCAATCAGCCGGTAGATAGCGTGGCTGCGCTCAATGCTGCCATGGGCAAGCTGCCCGCCAACAGGCCGGCGCCCGTGTTGATTCAGCGCGATGGCGTCGCGCACTACGGCATGATTCGTCCGCGCTGATTGTGCGCGGCAAGCTGCTGTGCCAGCTATACGGCATGCGTTTGGCGCACGCCGCTTGTGCAAGGGCTGCGGTGTCATTCTTGGGTAGAATGGCACCGCCCAGCAAAAGTACGGATAAAAGTACGAATCAACCATTGCAGCGCGCCGCAGGGCGCGTATTTGTTTTGTTGGGGGTTGTTATCCCTTTTTTGGCGACTCTTTTTCCTGCCGGCAGCGCACAGGCGCACGCCACGGCAGGCAGAGTGGCTTTCTTTACTGGTATGTGATGAAGCACATCCGAAACTTTTCCATCATCGCCCACATTGACCACGGTAAATCCACACTGGCCGACCGGCTGATTGCGCGTTGCGGCGGCCTGTCTGAGCGCGAAATGAGCGAGCAGGTGCTGGACTCGATGGACATCGAGAAAGAACGCGGCATCACCATCAAGGCGCAAACTGCCGCGCTGCAATACAAAGCGCGTAACGGGCAGGTCTACAACCTCAACCTGATCGACACCCCTGGCCATGTGGACTTTTCTTACGAGGTCAGCCGCTCGCTGTCGGCCTGCGAAGGCGCGCTGCTGGTGGTAGACGCCAGCCAAGGCGTGGAGGCGCAAACCGTGGCCAACTGCTACACCGCGCTGGACTTGGGCGTGGAAGTGCTGCCCGTGCTCAACAAAATGGATCTGCCGCAGGCCGACCCCGACAACGCCAAGGCCGAGATTGAAGACGTAATCGGCATCGACGCCAGCGAAGCCGTAGCCATTTCGGCCAAAACCGGCATGGGCATTGACGATGTGCTGGAGCAAATCGTGGCCAAAGTGCCGCCGCCGCGCGGCCAAGCCGATGCGCCGTTGCGTGCCATGATCATCGACAGCTGGTTTGATGCCTACGTGGGCGTCGTCATGCTGGTGCGCGTGGTCGATGGCCGCCTGCAAAAAGGCGAACGCATCAAGCTAATGGCAACTGGCGCCGCCTATGAGGCCAACAATGTCGGCGTGTTTACCCCTGCGCAGCAGCCGCGCGAGGCGCTGGAGGCGGGCGAGGTGGGCTACATCATCGCCGGCATCAAGGAGTTGAAAGCCGCCAAGGTGGGCGACACCATCACGCTGGAGAAAAAGCTGCCCAATAACCTGGGGCCGGCCGATGAGCCTTTGCCCGGCTTCAAGGAAATCCAGCCGCAGGTATTTGCCGGCCTGTACCCGACCGAGGCCAACCAGTACGACGCGCTGCGCGACAGCCTGGAAAAACTCCAGCTCAACGACGCCAGCCTGCACTTCGAACCCGAGGTGTCTCAGGCGCTGGGCTTTGGCTTCCGCTGCGGCTTTCTAGGGTTGCTGCACATGGAGATCGTGCAGGAACGCCTGGAGCGCGAATTCGATATGGACTTGATCACCACTGCGCCCAGCGTGGTGTACGAGGTGGAAAAGGCCGACGGCGAGGTCATCCAGGTCGAAAACCCTTCCAAAATGCCCGATCAGGGCCGCATTCAGGAAATTCGCGAGCCGATCGTGACCGTGCACCTCTACATGCCGCAAGACTATGTGGGGCCGGTGATGACGCTGGCCAACCAAAAGCGCGGCGTGCAGATCAATATGCAGTATCACGGCCGCCAGGTCATGCTGACTTACGAGCTGCCGCTGGGCGAAATCGTGCTGGACTTTTTCGACAAGCTCAAATCCGTCAGCCGCGGCTATGCCAGCATGGATTACGAGTTCAAGGAATACCGCCCGTCTGACGTGGTGAAGGTGGATATTCTGCTTAACGGTGAAAAGGTGGACGCACTCTCGATCATCGTGCACCGCAGCCAGGCACAGTTCCGTGGCCGTGCGGTGGCCGCCAAAATGCGCGAAATCATCAGCCGCCAGCAGTTCGACGTGGCGATTCAGGCCGCCATCGGCGCCAACATCATCGCGCGCGAAACCATCAAGGCACTGCGCAAGAACGTGCTGGCCAAGTGTTACGGCGGCGACATCACCCGCAAGCGCAAGCTGCTTGAAAAGCAAAAAGCAGGCAAGAAGCGCATGAAACAAATCGGTTCGGTCGAGGTGCCGCAAGAGGCATTTTTGGCCATTTTGCAAGTGGAAGAATAAATCAATGGCCTACCTTACAGCGCTGGTTCTCGGGCTATTTGTCGCCTACATGGGCGGCTGGTTCTTTGGCCTGGTTGCGGGCAATATGGAGCTTTTGCTGTCGTTGGCAACCTTGGTTACGGGCATTTACTGGCTGGCAGAAAAATTCTGGTTTTTGCCTAAGCGGCGCGCGCAGGTCGATCAGTACGAACAGCAGATCGCGGCCATGCCTGCTGCTGAAGCGGCACAGCCTGACGAGGCGCAGCAGCAAGCCGTCAAAAAGCGCTTGCTGGCGCAGCCGTGGTGGCTGGATTGGACGGCGGGCTTGTTCCCTGTAATAGCCTTGGTGTTTGTCTTGCGTTCATTTGTTTATGAACCGTTCAAAATTCCTTCGGGCTCCATGCTGCCCACGCTGGAAGTAGGCGATCTGATTCTGGTCAATAAATGGGAATGGGGGCTGCGGCTGCCGGTTTTGCATACCAGGCTTACCCAAGGCAGCCCCGTGCAGCGTGGCGACGTCATGGTGTTTCGCTATCCGTCCAAACCCAATATGAACTACATCAAGCGGGTCGTGGGCTTGCCTGGCGATACCGTGTCGTATCTGAACAAAAAGCTGGTGATCAACGGCAAGGAAATCGAAAAGGTGGCGGCAGACAGCAGCTATCTGGGCATGCGCGAGCAGCCGGGCGAAGACGGTCAGGTTGGCACCCAATATCTGTATTTCGATCAGTATCGGGAGCAATTGGGCACGCATAACCACTTGATCTTGAACGACAAAGACCGGCCAGCCCATATACCGGTGGCAGAAAACTTCCCGATGCGGGAAAGTTGCAACTACAGCGCCGAAGGCATTACCTGCAAAGTGCCGGAAGGCCACTATTTTGTGCTGGGCGACAATCGCGACGACTCGTACGATTCGCGGTTTTGGGGTTTTGTGCCGGAGCGCAACATCGTGGGCAAGGCCGTTGTGGTTTGGTTGAACCTGGGGAATTTGCGCCGTATCGGTCGTATTGATTAATTGCTGATACAGCTTATTACAATACGGCTAGCTATCGTATGTATCAAACGATAACAAGCAGATTGAAAAAGGAGCCAGTCATCATGCCATTGCAGCAAGCAACATCGCGCAAACAGCGCGGAATCACTTTCATCGGCCTTTTGTTCATCGCCGTGATCGTGGGTTTTCTGTTGATCGTAGCCGCCAAAACGGTGCCAACGGTTATTGAATATCAGACCATTCTTAAAGTGACCAACAGGATTAAGGACCACGAGACAGTTGCCGAAATCGAGCGTGCCTTCAATGCGGCGACTGCCGTTGAATACAACGTCACTTCCATCAAGGCAGAAGACTTGGTTATTACCAAAGAAAACGGCGAGACAAAAATCGAGTTTGCCTACGACAAGGAAATCCCCCTGATGGGGCCGGTTTCGCTGCTGATCCACTATTCGGGTAGCACCAAGTAAGGAACTGGATTTGAGCAGGCATGTTGGCAGTTTGCGCCGCGCATCGGTTGGTGATGACACAGTAAGTGCTCAACTCGCGGCGCGTCTGGGTCATCAGTTCGCCAATGCGGCGTTGTTGCAGCAGGCGGTTACGCACCGCAGCTTTTCGGCTGACCACAACGAGCGGCTGGAGTTTCTGGGCGATTCGGTGTTGAACCTGGCTGTTTCGGGCTTTTTGTACGAGCGCCTGAACCATGCGCCAGAAGGCGATCTTTCGCGCATCCGTGCCAATTTGGTCAAGCAAGATAGTTTATACCGCATTGCGCTCAAGCTGGATTTGTCGTCCGCCCTGCGCTTGGGCGAAGGCGAGATGCGTTCGGGCGGACTGAATCGTCCTTCCATTCTGGCCGATGCGTTGGAAGCCCTGATCGGCGCGGTGTACCTGGATGCCGGCTACGCAGTGGCCGAAGCCTTGGTGCGGCGCTTGTTTGCCGATGTGGACATCGGCGCGCAGGCTGTAGCGTCTGGCAAAGATGCCAAAACGGCTTTGCAGGAATGGTTGCAGGCGCGCAAATATGCCGTTCCGCAATACCAGATCAGCAATGTAGGCGGGCAGGCGCACCAGCAAACCTTTTGGGTGGAATGCGATGTTGCCGCGCTGGCAATTCGTCAAACAGGCAGCGGCGGTTCGCGCCGCGCAGCCGAGCAAGATGCCGCCCGCAAAGTGTTGGAACAGTTGCAGGCGCTGGAGACGCAAGGGCAGGTCGGCACACGAAAAAATACAGGCACCGGCGCACGTGCAACTTTGAAGCGCAGCTTGCCACCCCCAAAAGACCAATGACGCAAATAGGGACGCAGCGTTTTTGCACACGCAAAGGCGTAGGCGTGCAAACTGCTGTTGCCAGTGGCGCGCAAGCTGTTTTCGATATAACTCCAGGGCAGGCAACTAAGGCTCTCGCCATGAGATGTGCCAGATCGCACCAACGCTTGCGCAGCCCGTGCAGCTGCATACAATGCCTGCATCGACTGATTGATGCCATGTAATTTTTATGAATAAAAAAACACCGCTTACCGATTCTGCCCAAACTGGCGCTTTGTCTGCCGAAGTGGATGCGCAGTTGCAAGCCATTTTGGGCAGGAGTGTGCAGCCGGATGCGCGCCAAGATGCATCGCCTGATGCCGGCAGCGTGCCGGTGGAGGCGCAGCACTGCGGTTTGATTGCCATTGTGGGTCGCCCCAATGTGGGCAAATCCACATTGCTGAATGCGCTGGTGGGGCAAAAAGTCAGCATCACCTCGCGCAAGGCGCAAACCACGCGGCACCGCATCATGGGGATTTGTACCCAAGGCGCACACCAATGCGTGTTTGTGGATACGCCGGGCTTTCAAACCCGGCACGGCAATGCGCTCAATAAATCGCTGAACAAGGCCGTAACAGGCGCTGTGTCGGATGTGGACTTGATTCTGCTGGTGGTCGAAGCGGGGCGCTTTGGCGCAGAAGATGCCAAGGTGCTGGAACTGTTGCCCTCCAACATTCCCGTGTTGCTGATTGCCAGCAAGCTGGATACGGTCGCCCAGCGGCAGGAATTGGCGCCTTGGCTGCTGGACATGCAACAGCGCCACGCCTTTGCAGAGCTGATGCCCATCTCTGCCAAAAACCGCAAGGATGTGCAGCGCGTGCTGGATGTCGTTGCGCGTTATCTGCCGCAGCAGCCTTGGTGGTATGCGCCCGATGAACTAACAGACAAAAGCGAGCGCTTTTTGGCAGGCGAAATCGTGCGCGAGAAACTCTTTCGCCTCACCGGCGACGAGTTGCCCTATACCTCTACCGTGGTGGTAGACCGTTTTGAAGAAGAAGCCGGCAAAAAACAGGCGCGCATGGTGCGCATTGCCGCCACTATTGTGGTGGAGCGCGAAAGCCACAAGGCCATGATCATTGGCGATAAAGGCGAGCGCATCAAACGCATTGGCACCGAGGCCCGGCAGGAGCTGGAAAAGCTGCTGGATGCCAAAGTGTTTATCGAGCTTTGGGTCAAAGTGCGCTCTGGCTGGGCGGATGATGCGGCACGGGTGCGCTCGTTTGGCTATGAATGAGTGCAGGCGCTGCACGCAACGTGCTTTCAACACGTTATGGCGCTTGCGGTAAAAGCAGCAAATGCGGATGGGATTGTTAGCGACTGACCAGCGTAGTTGCATAAAAAAACGGCAGAGGTTAAATGCCCTTGCCGTTTTTTTGTTGCTGCTTTGCGTTGCTGATCGTTGTTGATGGGTTCTCTGCCAGCCGCATATACATGGGCCGGCAGAGACCGATTCAGCCAGACATTCAAACCGTCAATTCAAACAGCTAATTCAAACAGTCAGTTCAAACTGTTAGTTCAAATCGTCATCATGCCCTGTGCAGGCGCACGCAGATCGCGCGTTTGCAGCTTGTTGAGCGCGTTCAGATACGCCTTGGCCGATGCCACGATGATGTCCGGGTCGGAGCCAACGCCATTGACGATGCGGCCACCCGATTGCAGGCGCACGGTCACTTCGCCTTGCGCATCGGTCGAGCCGCTGATCGCATTAACTGAATACAGCACCATCTCGGCCTGGCTCTTGACGTGGGACTCAATGGCTTTGAACGAGGCATCCACCGGGCCGTTGCCGTCGGACTGGGCGCGTACCTCTTGCCCGTCCACCGTAAACACGATTTGCGCTTGCGGGCGATCGCCGGTCTCGCTGTGTTGAGACAGGGAGATGAAGCCGTATTTTTCTTTTTCGGGCGTCACGCTTTCATCGCTCAGTAAGGCAACGATATCTTCGTCAAAAATCTCGCTCTTGCGGTCGGCCAAGTCTTTGAACAGCGCAAACGCTGCGTTCAGGCCGGCCTCGCTGTCTGGCAGCAGCCCCAGCTCTTCCAGGCGTTGCTTGAATGCCGTGCGGCCAGAGAGTTTGCCCAGCACGATTTTGTTGGCGCTCCAGCCCACGTCTTCGGCACGCATGATTTCGTAAGTGTCGCGCGCTTTGAGTACGCCGTCTTGGTGAATGCCGCTGGCGTGCGCAAACGCGTTGGCACCCACCACCGCCTTGTTGGGTTGCACGACAAAGCCGGTAATCTGGCTGACCATGCGGCTGGTTGCAACAATGTGCTGCGTGTCGATGCCGACGTCCAGATTGAAATAGTCTTTGCGGGTCTTGAGCGCCATCACGACTTCTTCAAGCGCACAGTTGCCGGCACGCTCGCCCAAGCCGTTGATGGTGCATTCGATTTGGCGGGCGCCGCCAATCTTCACGCCCGCCAGCGAGTTGGCCACGGCCATGCCCAAGTCGTTGTGGCAGTGCACGCTCCAAATGGCTTTGTCGCTATTGGGGATTTTTTCGCGCAGGGTTTTGATGAAGTTGCCGTACAGCTCGGGTACGGCATAACCTACCGTGTCAGGAATGTTCAGCGTGGTGGCGCCTTCTTTGATCACGGCTTCAAGCACGCGGCAGAGAAAGTCGATTTCACTGCGGTAGCCGTCTTCGGGGCTGAACTCCACATCGGCGCACAGGCCGCGCGCTTGCCGCACGGCAACTTTGGCTTGTTCTAGTACCTGCTCGGGCGACATGCGCAGTTTCTTTTCCATATGCAGGGGGCTGGTGGCGATAAAGGTGTGGATGCGGCCACGCGCGGCGTTTTTCAACGCTTCGCCAGCGCGTGCAATGTCGCGTTCGTTGGCGCGTGCCAGCGAGCACACGGTTGCATCCTTGATCGTGTTGGCAATGGCTTGCACGCATTCAAAGTCGCCGTTAGAGCTGGCGGCAAAGCCCGCTTCGATAACGTCTACACGCAGGCGCTCCAGTTGGCGTGCGATGCGGATTTTTTCATCGCGCGTCATGCTCGCGCCGGGGGACTGCTCGCCGTCACGCAAGGTGGTATCAAAAATAATGATTTTGTCGCTCATGATGGTTCTCTCCTTTGTTTAGCAAGGTTTGCCATTTGCCACCTGCCTCAATGCCAACAAAAAAGCCCGCTGCAGGTGTGCAAACGGGCTTGGATGCATGAATGGTTTTTGCGCGCGCAATCAACTCCGCCCGTTGGACGTAGTGCCTAGTAGGAGTAGAGAAAACGCTTGCATGGGGCGGAATTTAACACAAAAAAAGAGATAAGAAATTGCCCCCGGCAGTTTTTTTGCCCCGTGTGGATTTGTGCCAGGCAGGTAAGTCGAAAAAGGCGCTTTCCCCGTTTATTCGTTGGTTCAACGCTGTTGAACTGCGTGGCTGACAAAACTGTTGAGAGAGTCTTTTAGTTTTGGTGTGCGATTTCAAGAACGGGGAGCATCAAAAATATATGGCACGGATAGGGGCGTTATCGCTTTTGCCAAACAGCCGCAAAAAAACCGTCCGTACCGTGCAAGTGGGGCCATAGCCGCAGAAACTGACCTGCTGCGATATCTGCCGTTGCGGTTGTTGTCGCTTTGGCGGGGGCGCATAGCTGCACGGCGTCTTGAACCTTGCATCTGTGCAAAATCTGTGCGGCGTTGAGTGGCGTGAACGATCCTTTTTGTTCGGCGCTGAACTGCTCGGCAACGGCTTCGTTTTCGGCGGGCAGCAGGCTGCATGTGGCATACACCAAGCGCCCGCCGGGCTTGAGCAGGCGGGCGGCGCGGCGCAAGATGGCGGCTTGTGTGTCGGCCAATGCGGGGATGTGGCGTTGCGACTGGCGCCACTTCACATCAGGGTTGCGGCGCAGTGTACCCAGGCCGGAGCAGGGCGCATCGACCAGCACGCGGTCTGCCTTGCCTGTCAGGCGCTGGATGCGTGCGTCGGTTTCATCTGCAATGGCCATGGGGTATACATTGCCCAGGCCGCTGCGCGCCAGGCGCGGTTTGAGTTGTTCCAGCCGGTGGGCGGATACGTCAAACGCGTACAGGCGGCCCGTGTTGCGCATGGCTGCGCCCAGCGCCAGGGTTTTGCCGCCTGCACCCGCGCAAAAGTCCACAACCACTTCGTTGCGTTTGGCTTCCAGTAGCAAGGCCAGCAGTTGCGAGCCTTCGTCTTGTACTTCGATATGCCCTTGGCGAAACACATCCAGTTGGCCTAGATGGGGCTTGCCTGGCAAGCGGATGCCCCACGGGGAATAAGGTGTAGCGTGCGCATCTAGACCGTGTTGGGTAAGCGTTTTGAGCACGGCGTCGCGCTTGGCAAGCTGGGTATTGACGCGCACATCCAGTGGGGCGGGTTGTAGCAATGCGGCAGCTGCCGCATCAAACTGATTGCCCAGCTGTGTTTGCAAAATTTCGGCAAGCCAGGCGGGCAGGTTGTGTTGGCAAGCGGGGATGCTGTGTGCAAGGTTGGCGATTTGCTCGCTGCTTGGCAACCACTGCGCTTCGGCAGGAGAAAGCGCGGCCAGCAATGTCTGCTGGTCGCCGGCAAAGCCGAGTATGGCCAGGCACCGCGCCAGCGGGCTGCTGCCGCTTTGCGCCAGCGTTTCAAATAGGGGTTTGCGGCGCAAGATGGCGTAGACGGTTTCCGTGAGTGTGGCGCGTTCGCGGGGGCCTAGTGCGCGGTGCTCGCGCATATAGCGTGCGACGAGTTGGTCTGCCGGATGTTCAAAGCGCAACAATTGGGCCGTAAGGGCTGTGCAGTGGTCTAATAATTCATGGGGACGCATGGGGGCGTATTGTCCCATGCGTTTTTCGTGCGGTTCTTGCCAGCAGCACGTCAGGGCTGGTAGATAGTTTGTTGCGCCAGAAGGAGGGCGCTGCCATGCAGCATGCAGATGCGTTGTGTACCCAGGCCGAACCTGCACCGCCGGATATGGTGGTGCTTGTCACCACGGTAGAGAACGAGGCGCAGGCCAAAAGCATGGCGCGTAGTTTGATAGAGCAGCAGCTGGCTGCATGCGTGCAGATTGCGCGAATCGAGAGCATGTACCGTTGGGAAGGCGCCTTGCAGGATCATGCCGAGTGGCAGCTTTCTTGCAAAACCACAGTGGCGCAAGCACCGGCCTTGCGCCAGGCTGTGCTGGCCATGCACCCTTACCAGGTGCCGATGCTGTATTGCCTGCCTGTTGCGTGGGCGCACCAGCCCTACGCACAGTGGGTGGCGCAAATGTGCCGTGGTGCTGACTGAACGGAGTAAATGCGGGCGCTTGGGCTATATAATGCTGCGCTATTCCAGTGTGTCGCTGGCCGGGTGGCCAGTCGCGTGTCTCAAACGCTGGTGATTTTTTCCACCCGAAGGATTGCAACATGGTCGTTATTCGACTCTCTCGCGGCGGTGCCAAAGGCCGTCCGTTTTTCAATATCGTTGTGGCAGACAAGCGCGTGCGTCGCGATGGCCGTTTTATCGAGCGCATTGGTTTTTACAACCCCGGCGCTGCTGCTACTGAAGAAGGTCTGCGCATTGCGCAAGACCGCTTGACTTACTGGACAGGCGTTGGCGCGCAAGTTACGCCTACTGTCGAGCGTCTGGTCAAACAGCTCAAGAAAAAGGCTGCGCCAGCAGCTTGATAAGCCGCTGATCTGTATGCGTCTGCAAGGCCCGGCATTGTTCCGGGCCTTGTTTTTTGTACGTGCAGGCAGGGTGCTCACCGCATCTGCAAGCCGATTGAAAAGAATATGCACAATATGCCCATGAATGCCGATTCATCCCACGCTCTTGAGTTTTTGGAGGCCGCCACGTTGCCCGACGATGCCATTGAAGTCGCGCGGATAGGCGAGGCTTGGGGCGTTAAAGGTTGGTTCAAAGTGCTGACGTACAGCGCGCATCCGCAAGCCGTGCTGGCCAGCAAGCGCTGGTACGTGCAGCCGCCCGAGCGTGGGGCGCGCCATTTTTCCGGCACGCGCATATTGCGCATTGGGCAAGTCAAACAGCACGGCGATGCGCTAACCGCGCATGCGCCAGCCATTGTTGATCGCACCGCAGCCGAATATTTGCGCGGCGCACGCGTGTTTGTGCCGCGCACATCTTTCCCCTGCCTGCAACCAGACGAGTACTACTGGGTGGATTTGATCGGGTGCGAGGTGGTAAACCGCGAAGGCGTGGTGCTGGGCGTTGTCAAAGACCTGCTGGCAACCGGGCCGCAAACCACGCTGGTGCTGGAAGATGGCGATCCAAAAACTCCACAAACATCAGGCGGCGGGCAGCGCATGATTCCTTTCGTCAATGCCATTGTGGATACGGTGGACATTGCAGCCAAGCGCATTGTTGCCGACTGGCAGCCCGATTACTGGAGCTGACGGCAAGCGTTGCGGACTATGCGATTTGATGTCATCACCCTTTTCCCCGAGCTGTTCGCACCCGCGTTGGAGGTGGGTGTAACCCGCCGTGCGTTTACTTCCGGCCAGGTGCAGGTCAAACTGTGGCAGCTGCGCGATTTTGCCGAGGGGCTATACCGCCGTGTGGACGACCGCCCGTTTGGCGGCGGCCCGGGCATGGTCATGCAGGCGCAGCCGCTGTGGCAGTGTTTGCAGGCCATTCGTGCCGACCGGGCTGAACCCGCCGCGCAGCAAGCGCCCGTGGTGTTGTTTTCTCCGGCGGGGGTGCCGCTTACGCATAACGAAGTCCAACGCTGGGCTGCGGCTGGCAGCATAGGCGCCATTTTGGTGTGTGGCCGGTACGAAGGGGTGGATCAGCGCTTCATCGATAGTTGCGTGGATACCCAAATCAGCCTGGGGGACTTTGTGCTTTCGGGCGGCGAAATACCGGCCATGGCCTTGTTGGATGCCGTGGCCCGCTTGCAACCCGGCGTGCTGCAAGATGCCGAAAGCCATGCGCAAGACAGCTTCAACCCGGCGCTGGGCGGGCTGCTGGATTGCCCGCATTACACGCGGCCCGAGGTATGGCAAGGCCGGCGCGTGCCTGATGTGCTGCTCAGTGGCAACCACGCGGCCATTGCGCAGTGGCGTCACGCCCAGCGTTTGCAATTGACGCAAGCCTTGCGCCCTGAGCTGCTTGAAAAAACTCCCTTCCAACCCAAGGGCAAATAACAAGTAGCCCATTCATATGCTGCAAATAGCCAGCCGTGCGCAGACAGCACGTGCCGCAGCAGGCATCGTTCTGCCAAGGGGCGCTAATTAATTCAGTGAATGCAGTGGCTGGTTATATGCGGACAGGGCATTGCACTGGCAACGGGCGGATACGGTTGATGCGTTGCGTGTGCGTCTGCATCTACATGCGCGCTTGTACGCATCTTGCCGATAAAGCAGGCCCTACCGAATTTTGCTGGCGCTGCTTTATATCCTTGGCACCCGGCCAATAATGTCGCGCCAAGGCCGTATTTTTTAGGTGGCTAGCTTCTACAATTGGCGCATGAGTACCGAACAAAACACACCAGAAACATCCCCCAAACCCAGTAATTTTTTGCGCCAGATCATTGAAGCCGATCTGCAAAAAAATACCTATGCCCAACGCCGCTGGGGTGGCAGCCCGGGCGATGCTGCGCACCATGCGCAAGGCGAGCCCGATACGGCGCGCGTTCGCACACGCTTTCCCCCCGAGCCTAACGGCTATCTGCATATCGGCCACGCCAAAAGCATTTGCCTGAATTTTGGTTTGGCACGTGATTACGACGGCATTTGCCACCTGCGGTTTGATGACACCAACCCCGAAAAAGAAGAACAGGAATACGTCAATGCCATTGTTGATGCCGTGCAATGGCTGGTGGGCAAAGCGTGGGAGCAAAACGGCTGCGAGCATTTGTATTACGCCAGCAATTATTTCGATTTCATGCACCGCGCAGCCGTGTATCTGATCGAACAAGGCCTGGCCTATGTGGATGAGCAAACGCCCGAGCAAATGCGCGAAAACCGGGGCGATTTCAGCAAGCCCGGCACGGATAGCCCCTACCGCACCCGCACCGTGGCCGAAAACCTGGCGCGTTTTGAAGAAATGCGACAGGGCAAGCTGGCCGATGGGGCCGCCGTGCTGCGCGCCAAAATCGATATGGCGCACCCCAACATCAACATGCGCGACCCGGCCATCTACCGCATACGCCGCGCACATCACCACAACACGGGCGATACCTGGTGCATCTATCCCATGTACACCTTTGCCCACCCGATTGAAGACGCGCTGGAAAACATCACCCACAGCGTATGCACGCTGGAGTTTGAAGACCAACGCCCGTTTTACGACTGGCTGCTGGCGCACTTGGGCCAAGGCCAGCTCATCAGCACGCCGCCCCCGCACCAGTACGAATTTGCGCGGCTCAACCTCACCTATGTGGTAACCAGCAAGCGCAAACTCAAACAGTTGGTAGACGAAGGCCATGTCAGCGGCTGGGACGACCCGCGCATGCCCACCATTGCGGGCTTGCGCCGCCGCGGCTACACGCCCGAGAGCTTGCAGCTCTTTGCCGAGCGCATCGGTGTCAGCAAGGCCGATAGCTGGATTGACTACTCCACGCTGGAAGGCGCGTTGCGCGATACGCTGGACGCTACCGCGCCGCGCGCCATGGCCGTGCTGGATCCCGTCAAACTCACCATCACCAATTGGGACGAGATCATGGGCGCAGGCGCGTTGGATGAATGCAAGGCGCCCGTGCATCCGCATCATCCCGAACGGGGCAGCCGCAGCATGCGCATGGGCAAGCATTTGTGGATTGAACGCGAAGACTTCATGGAAGTGCCCAGCAAAGGGTACTTTCGCCTGTTTCCACCGCACACCAACCCCAACACGGGCGAGGCCAAGGCCGGCAACAAAGTGCGCCTCAAATACGGCCATATTGTGGAATGTACCGGCTGCACCAAAAATGCCAACGGCCAAGTCACGGAAGTGTTTGTTAGCCTGATTCCCGATACCAAATCGGGCACGCCAGGCGCAGACAGCGTCAAGGTCAAAGGCGTCATCGGCTGGGTGGGCGCTGAAGACGGCGTGCAAGCCGAGGTGCGCTTGTACGATCGCCTGTTTACCGAAGCGCAGCCCGATGCAGGCGGGCGCGACTTTTTGTCGGTACTCAACCCCAATAGCTGCCAAGTCGTGCAGGCATGGGTAGAACCTTCTGCCGCGCAGGCCACGGCAGAAAGCCACTTCCAGTTTGAGCGTTTGGGCTACTTTGCTACCGATCGCAACGACCACCAGCCGGGTAAGCCCGTATTCAACCGCGCGGTGGGGTTGAAAGACTCCTGGGGCAAGTAATGCCGCGCCAGCAGGCACCGCACGGGCAGCGAGCTGCCGCCCGTTTGGCTGCGCTTGGCGCCGCCTGCATATTGGCGGCTTGTGCCACATCGGCGGTATTAACGCCACCCAAACTGGCGCAGCCACTCGTTATCCACTACCCCGATATGTCGCAGGATCTGGGGGAAGAAGGCGTGGTGCGCGTGCGGTTGCGCTACAACATCCACGGCGTTGTGCAAGAAGCCCGTATTGCGCAAAGCTCGGGCAGCAAAAACGCAGTTTATAGAGGGGGGAAGACAGGGATGCTTGCCAACAATGCTTGAGGCAACGCCTTGCTTTTACTCACCTCGAAAAGCTTAACGTTTCTTTTGTTTATGACAACAAAAATTTTCAGACTTTTGGAAAAAAGTGAAAAATCGCCATATAATGGCGGCTTCCGCGGGAATAGCTCAGTTGGTAGAGCGCAACCTTGCCAAGGTTGAGGTCGCGAGTTCGAGACTCGTTTCCCGCTCCAGTTTCGGTGCAAACACCCATCAAGCCAGTGCCTCAAAGCACTGGCTTTGTTGTTTGTGGCAATGAAAAATGATCCGGGGAGCTTGGCTGCTATGGAACTTGAACTGAAGATTCTGGATGAGCGCATTCGCCAGCATATGCCTGCGTATGCTACATCTGGCAGTGCGGGGCTGGATTTGCGGGCGTGTATTGCGCAGCCCTTGGTGTTGCAGCCTCGTGCTTGGCAGATGGTGCCTACGGGCATGGCTGTGCATTTGCGTGACCCGGGTTATGCGGCGCTGTTGTTGCCGCGTTCGGGGTTAGGGCACAAGCACGGTATCGTTTTGGGTAATTTGGTGGGTTTGATTGACAGTGACTACCAAGGCGAGCTGATGGTTAGTGTATGGAACCGCAGCGATACGGCCTTTACGGTAGAGCCGTTGGAGCGCATTGCCCAAATGGTGATTGTGCCTGTGGTGCAAGCGCAGTTTCGTGTGGTGGATGAATTTGCTACTAGCAGCGAACGTGCAACGGGGGGCTATGGCTCAACAGGGCGGCAATAAATCACGATGGCCTTGATTGCGGCGCTAACTGTTTGCCATGTGGGCTAGCAGGCGAAATCTTTCACTCAAGCTGGGCCTATTGCGTTAGCGCTTGACCTCTTCCACCAGCGCCTTGAATTCTTCAATATCCTCAAAACTGCGGTACACGCTGGCAAACCGAATGTAGGCGACTTTGTCGAGCTTTTTGAGTTCGCGCATGACCAGTTCGCCAATACGGCTGCTGGGGATTTCGCGCTCGCCAGATGTCAGCAATTTTTCTTCGATTTGTGCAATGGCGTGATCTACCTGATCGATGCCCACATGGCGTTTGCGCAAAGCCAGCATGAACGAAGCCTGTAGTTTCTTGCGGTCGTAGTCCACCCGGCGCCCGTCTTTTTTCACCAATAGGGGAAAGTGCACATCGGCACGTTCATACGTAGTAAACCGTTTGCTGCAGTTGCTGCATTTGCGCCTGCGGCGGATGGTGTCGTGGTCTTCGGATACGCGTGTTTCAACAACCTGGGTATCGGTATGGCTGCAAAATGGGCACTTCATGGCTGATGGGGCTGAAATAAGGCCGTTATTCTAAATCGCGTGCTGAATCAATGGGCAAAACCTGCGAAATTTGCCGGTGCGATAAGGCTGTGTGCAATTTTTGAGAGTCAGGGCTGCCATGCATAATGTAAAGCGGTTATGGCAAAACGCATGCCGAATTGTTGCTTGATGCGTTTGGGTTAGAAAAGGAATACGAGTAAAGGAGTACGAATGTCCAAGGTGCTGAAAATTATTGCTGCATTGTCGTTCTTTTGCGTGATGTCGGCTTGCTCTGGTGTTGGCAACACGCCCGAAGCGACGGCCAAGGCATTTATTGAAAAAAGCTACGCGGGCGAGGCAGATGCGGCACTTGCCTTGATGCATTTGCCCAAAGGCACCAAGCCGGGCGAAGATGAAATGCTACAAGGCAAAATCAAGGCCACGGTGGCAGAACAAAAAGACGAAGCGCAGCAAAAAGGCGGCGTGAAAGAAATTACCGTGCAGCCTGCCGAAGTGGACAAGAACGACCCTAACCACGCTACAGCCCATGTGCGTATTCAGTTTCAGAATGGAACGGCAAGCGATGAACGTGTGCGCTTGATCAAAATAAATAATAAATGGAAGGTGTTTTTAGGGGGCGGTTGGTAAGTTTCGCATATGAGGAGGCAGCGCCTATGTAAAAAATGGCGCTGTTTTTGTTGATGCAGCCAGTCAATATCCGCCGCCTGTTTTTTGCTGGTTCCTCGTCGTTTCGTGTGGAATTTGACAGCGAGAATCCATCGTAGTGGA
>CAYUAF010000003.1:0-41154 GCA_964442555.1 uncultured Allobrachymonas sp. | reverse complement strand
CTCCACTACGATGGATTCTCGCTGTCAAATTCCACACGAAACGACGAGGAACCCCGCTTTTTTATATCGGCATGCCTGTTGAACTGCACCAGATGCGGTTTTTCAGCTCACGGGCATGGCAACCATGCGGCCCTGAACGAATTGCAGCTCGTGCTCCTGCTGGCCAGGCTGCTCGCCGTTCAGATTCAACCAATTGGATAGTTCGCCTTGCAGGTTAAGTTTGGTTTTTCGCCCGCTGGAACGCAAACTGGGCGAAGTCGATAGCAGCACCTTGGTGTAAGGGTGCAGCGGCTGGGCATAAATCAGTTCTTTGGGGCCGTATTCGACCACGCGCCCCCGGTACATCACCATCACATCATCGGCAATATGGTGCACCACGGCCAGGTTGTGCGAGATGAATATGTAGGCAGTGTGCAGCTCTTGCTGCAAATCCATGAACAAGTTGAGCACCTGCGCCTGAATGGATACGTCCAGCGCAGAGGTCGGCTCGTCGGCCACGAGGATATTGGGCTTGAGCATCATGGCGCGCGCAATGGCAATGCGCTGGCGCTGCCCGCCCGAGAACATATGCGGATAGCGGCGCGCATGCTCAGGCAGCAGCCCGACTTTTACCAGCATTTCGCTGACGTGCTGCTCGCGCTCGGCCGCTGTCATGGATGTGTTGATCAGCAAAGGCTCGGCCAGCTGCTGCCCGATTTTTTGGCGGGGGTTGAGCGATGCATAAGGGTTCTGGAACACCATTTGCACCTGGGTGCGCAGGCTTTTGCGCTGCGCCTGGCTGGCTTGCGCAACATCAATGCCGTTGATGATGAGTTGCCCGCCGGACGGCTCGTCAATCAGCGTCAGCTGCCGCGCCAGGGTGGATTTGCCACTGCCGGACTCGCCCACGATTGCCAGCGTTTTGCCGCGCCGCAATTCAAAACTGACGCCATTGAGCGCGCGCACGACGCTTTTGGGCTTCATGAAGCCTTGCGATACTTCGTAATGGCGCTTGAGGTCGCGTACTTGCAAAACAACCGGCTGCTCTACCGACTGGTCGGCCGCAGGTATCGTTTTTTTGCGAAGGGGCGATTCAGGGGCAACGGCGTTCATACTGCGGACTCTTGTGCGGATTGTTGTACGGGGGGCTGCTGTGCTGATGCGCAAGCCCGCGTTTCGCCAAGCGGCAAGGCGCTGCCGCCTGCGGACGGTGCAAAGTCGGGCACTTCAGGCATATCGGGAATGGCACGCAGCAGATTTTGCGTGTAAGGGTGCTGGGGTTGCTCAAAAATGGTTGGCACCACGTTTTCTTCAACGATCTGCCCCGAGTACATGACGATGACGCGCTGGGCGATTTCTGCAGCTACGGCCAGATCGTGCGTGATCATCACCAACGCCATGTTCTGCTCTTTTTGCAGGCGCACCAGCAAATCCATGATCTGCGCCTGAATGGTCACATCCAGCGCCGTGGTCGGCTCGTCGGCGATCAGCAACTTGGGCGAACAAGCCAGCGCCATGGCAATCATCACGCGCTGGCACATGCCCCCCGAGAATTGATGCGGGTAGGCGTTTAGCCGTGTGGCCGCGTCGGGAATCTCCACCAACTCCAGCAGCTCCAGCGCGCGCTTGTGCAAGGCGTCGCCGCGCAAGCCCTGGTGCGCCTCAAGCACCTCTTTGATCTGATAGCCCACGGTGTAGCTGGGGTTGAGCGAAGTCATCGGGTCTTGGAAGATCATGGCAATGTCCTTGCCGATGATCTGACGCCGCTGCTTGGGCGACATGGTTAGCAGAGATTGCCCGTCGAACTGCATTTTGTCGGCGCGAATGTCGGCTTGCCCGGGCTCGTACAAACCCATGATCGACATCATGGTGACCGATTTGCCAGAGCCGGATTCGCCCACGATGGCGACCACTTCGCCCGCCTCGACCGACAGGCTGATGCCCTTGACGGCCGGGAACCAGTGCTTGCCGGCCCCGAAGCGGACAGACAGATTTTCAATTTCCAGTAATGCCATGTACCAATTACCTTATGGAAGATATGCCGTATGCCGTTTTGCCTGGCTTACATCAAGCGCTTGAGTTTGGGATCCAGCGCATCGCGCAGGCCGTCGCCCATCAGGTTGATGGCCAATACCGACAGCAGAATCGTCATGCCCGGCATGGTGATGATCCACCAGGCGCTGCTGATGTAGTCGCGGGCCGATGCCAGCATGGTGCCCCATTCCGGAGTAGGCGGCTGCACGCCCAGCCCCAAAAAGCCCAAGGCCGCGATATCCAAAATGGCCGACGAAAAGCTCATGGTGCCATGCACGATCAGCGGCGCCATGCAGTTGGGCAGCACCGTCACGAACATTAGGCGCAGCAAGCCGGCGCCCGCCACGCGCGAGGCCGTTACGTAGTCGCGATTAAGTTCCGTCATGGCCGAAGCGCGCGCCAGGCGCACATAACCGGGCAAGGAAACAATGGCGATCGCCAGAATGGCGTTATTCAAGCCCGGCCCCAGAATCGCCATGATGGCAACCGCCAGCAGCAGCGAGGGCAGCGCCATCATGATGTCCATCAGGCGCATGATGCCCGCGCCGATTACCTTGGGGAAAAAGGCTGCCAGCAAGCCCAAAATCACGCCCGGCAACAAAGCGGCAAATACAGACAGCATGCCGACCAGCAATGAGGTGCGCGCGCCGAAAATCAGGCGGCTGAGCACATCACGGCCCGCCTCGTCCGTGCCCAGCACGAATTTCCACGAGCCGCCGGTCTGCCACACGGGAGGCTGCGCAATGGCGTCGCGGTATTGTTCAACGGGGTTATGCGGTGCCACCAGCGGCGCAAAAACGGCCACCAGCAGCATGCACACCATGAAGATCAGGCCCAATGTGGCGCCTTTGTTGTGCATAAAGGCGAGGGCGAATTCGCGCCACGGCGAAAGAACTGGGGGCGCCGCATTTTCGCTGCCGGCAGCCGGCGCGCAAGAAGTGGTACTGCTTGTCTGACTCATGTTTTTGGATATTTTCAGATATGCCCGAAGCGTTGTTTATTTCGCGTGGCGAATGCGGGGATTGACAATGCCATACAGCATGTCTACTGCGAAATTGGTAAAGATCACCAGCAGTGCCACCAGCAAGATGCCGTTTTGCACCACCGGGTAATCCCGGCGGGAGATGCCGTCAATCAGCCATTTGCCAATGCCGGGCCAGGAAAAGATTGTTTCGGTCAGAACAGCGCCCCCCATCAGGGTGCCCACTTGCAAACCGATCACGGTCAGCACCGGAATCATTGCATTGCGCAGGGCATGCACAACAACTACGCGCCACGGTGAAAGGCCTTTGGCTCGCGCGGTGCGGATATAGTCTTCGCGCAGCACTTCCAGCATGGAAGAGCGCGTCATGCGCGCAATCACGGCCAGCGGAATGGTTGCCAACACCACGGCAGGCAGCACCAGGTGCTTAACGGCATCCAGCCAGGCCCCTTTATTCAGGCCCGGATCGGCACTTTCGGCCAGCCAGGCATCGATCAGCATAAAGCCGGTTTTGGGCGGCACGTCATACAGCAGGTCCAAGCGGCCGGAAACAGGCGTCCAGCCCAGCTTGACGGAAAACAGCATGATCAGCAGCAAGCCCCACCAAAAAATGGGCATGGAATACCCGGTGAGCGAGGCGCCCATCACGCCATGATCGAAGATGCTGCCGCGACGGATGGCGGCAATCATGCCGACAATCAGGCCCAGCACGCTGGCGATCAGCATGGCAACCAATGCCAGCTCCAGCGTTGCCGGAAACAACGCCTTGAATTCCTCCCACACGCTGCGCTGGCTGATGATGGATGTACCCAAATTGCCTTGCAGCAGGTTGCTGACATAGTCTATGTACTGGGCGTACAGCGGCTTGTCCAACCCCAGGCGCTTCAAGGCCGCGGCATGCATGGCAGGGTCCAGATTGCGCTCCCCCATCATGACCTCTACCGGATCGCCGGGAATCAGCCGGATCAAGGTAAATGTCAGCAGAGTCAGGCCAAAAAAGCTTGGCACCAGAATAAACAGTCGACGAAACAGGTAGGAAAGCATTGGAAAGGGGCCTCCGAAAGCGGAATGCCGCAAAAAAAAAGTCGTGGGCTTGAGTGTATGCGGCATGTGCCGTTTTTTTCGGCACCGGCGCTGGTTCTGCACCAACACCGCACCCAGCACACTCACGCTGTTTTTAACAAATGGACGAAAACCCTAAAAGCCAAGCGCATAAAGCACACACACGCCAAGCGCTGCGGGTTTAGGGGAGCAAGCGCAACGGATTGCCTCTATCTTGCATCGGACTGCATCGGGCAAAAGCCCTTTGGCCGCAAGCCATTGGCACCGTCGCTTTTTTAAACCTTGTAGCCCGCCTGCAACGGCAAATCATGCCATCACAGGCGGGCTACGGCGGGTTGCAGCTTACTTGGTCAAGCTAACAGCTTCAAAGTTGTAATCGCCAAACGGGCTGATTTTGAAGCCATCCACTTCTTTGCGCATAGGCTGGTTGGTGATCGAGTGGGCAATGGTCGTCCAAGGCAGATCGCGCTTGAAGATGACTTGCGCCTGCTCATACATGGCCTTGCGTTTTTCTTGGTCCATGATGTTGCGCGCGCCCATTACCTGCTCGTCAAACTCCTTGCTGCAATAGCGTGCGTAGTTGTTGCCATCGCTGGATGCGCATGTCAGCAAAACGCCCAGGAAGTTGTCCGGGCTGGCGTAGTCGCCAGTCCAGCCGATGAGCGATGTGTCGTGCTCGCCTTCACCCAAACGTTTGAGGTATTCGCCCCACTCATACGTCACGATTTTGGCTTTCACACCGATCTTGGCCCAGTCGGCCTGGATCATTTCAGCCATCAGCTTGGCATTGGGGTTGTAGGGGCGCTGCACGGGCATGGCAAACAGTGTCAGCTCAAAGCCGTTGGGCAGGCCGGCTTTGGCCAGCAGCTCTTTGGCTTTTT
The DNA here is from genome assembly GCA_964442555.1 of uncultured Allobrachymonas sp. Classification (GTDB taxonomy): domain Bacteria; phylum Pseudomonadota; class Gammaproteobacteria; order Burkholderiales; family Burkholderiaceae_C; genus Brachymonas. The sequence continues at coordinate 36,216 of CAYUAF010000003.1, read as the reverse complement.
CGACATCGTAAGGTGCGTTTTTCGTGGTGGCGTTATAGCCCCACAGGCTTGGCGGCATGGGGTTGACGGCCTCTTGCGCTTCGCCTTGATATACCGCGTCAATAATGGCCTGGCGGTTGATGGCCATATCCAGCGCCTCACGCACTTCGCGTTTTTGCAGCTCGCCTTTTTTCGTGTTGTAGTTCAGGTAGCCTACGTTGAAGCCGGGGGCTTGCAGCATTTTCAGCGCGGGGTCGCTGCGCATGGCGGCCAGATCGCTGGGTTTCGGATACGACATGATGTGGCATTCGCCCGCTTTCATTTTCTGGAAGCGCACTGCCGCGTCGGTGGTAATGGCGAAGATCAGGTTATCCACTTTCGGGAAACCCGCTTTCCAATACTGCTTGTTGGCGCTGTAGCGGATTTGCGCGTCTTTTTGGTAGCGGTCAAATACGAAGGGGCCGGTACCAACAGGCTCTTGGTTGAGTTGGGTGAATTTGCCTTCTTTGTGCAGTTTTTCTGCATATTCCGCCGACAGGATGGAGAACGACGGCATGGCGATCTTGATAATCAGATCGGGGTCAGGCTTCTTCAGCGTCATCTTGACCGTATGGTCATCCACTTTCTCTATCTTGGCGACGTTTTCCGTCAAGCCTGTATCAATAGCGTAGGGGAACTCAGCCGGATAGGCTTTACGGAAGGCGTTTTCCGCATTGAACATGCGATCGAACGTGAATACCACGTCGTCGGCATTGAAATCACGCGTTGGGGTAAAGGATTTGGTGGTATGGAACTTCACGCCCTTGCGCAAAGTAAAGGTATAGGTCAGGCCGTCTTCGGAAATATCCCATTTCTCGGCCAAGGCAGGCTCTACGTCGGTTGTACCATTGACAAAACTGACCAGCGGGTTGTAGATGGCGTGGCCGCTGGCGTCGAACGTGCTGCCGCTGGTATACATGCCGGGGTCAAAGCCTTCGGGGCTAGCTTCGGAACAGTACACCAAAGCCTTGCCGCCTGCGCTGGTGGTGGCAGGCGCTGCCGCGCTGGTGCCGCTGGCTGCCGCAGCAGGGGTTTGTTCCGATTTGCCGCAGGCGCTCAAACCGATGGCTGCCAGCACGGAAAGTGCCAGCGTCGTTTTGGAAAACATGTGATATGCCATGAAAGTCTCCTCAGACAAAAACAACGCTTCTCATCCAGTCAAACCTTTGAACTAACAACACAAGGCCCCAAGAATCTGGCTGGTAATTACTTGTGACAAAACGCACATACTACCGAAAAAATACCGCGTTCCATGGCCTGCAAGGCCCCATATTCGGGTTAGTACGGTGAAATTTTCCGAAATTGCTGTATTTCAAGCACACGTTTTCAAGCACATGCGGCAAGGTGCGCCAAGCACAAGCTACCGCCTTGATTTGCAAGGCAAAACATTTGTTTTAAAGCGCCTTGGGCGCATGTTTTTTAGATGTACTTTGCATGCATATTCTTCGCCACGACAATGGCGAACTTACGCCGCGTGCAACAGCTGGATTTCAAGCCGCAGTTTGCGCAGTGCCCCAGCTCTAGACGCCAGCCCCATGCGCCAGACGCCCGCCAAAGGCCGCGTATCATATTTGCCTGTTTTACCAGCCGCTTTGCCTGATTTTTCCATGGCTATTCAGACCGACAACCTTTACACCCAGCCTGATTCTGCTCCGCAACGCATGGTTTCTGCCGCGGCGGCCACCCCGCAGGAAGAGGCTTTGGAGCGCGCCCTGCGCCCGAAGTTGTTGGATGAGTACGTCGGCCAGCAAAAGGTGCGCGAGCAGCTGGAGATTTTCATCGGCGCGGCCCGCAAGCGCGCCGAGGCGCTGGATCACGTGCTCATCTTCGGCCCGCCGGGGTTGGGCAAAACCACGTTAAGCCACATCATTGCACATGAACTGGGCGTGAATTTGCGCCAAACGTCCGGCCCCGTGCTCGAAAAGCCCAAAGACCTGGCTGCCCTGCTCACCAGTCTGGAGGCCAACGACGTGCTTTTCATCGACGAAATCCACCGCTTGAGTCCCGTAGTGGAAGAAATCCTCTACCCCGCGCTGGAAGACTTTCAGATCGACATCATGATTGGCGAAGGGCCTGCGGCGCGCTCCATCAAGCTCGACCTGCAACCCTTTACCCTGGTGGGCGCCACCACGCGCGCGGGCATGCTAACCAACCCGCTGCGCGACCGCTTTGGCATTGTGGCGCGGCTGGAGTTTTACACGCCGCAGGAACTGGCGCATATCGTGAGCCGCTCCGCCGGCTTGCTGGGCGTAACTGCCGATGATGCAGGCGCTTTTGAAATCGCCCGCCGCAGCCGCGGCACGCCGCGCATTGCCAACCGCCTGTTGCGCCGCGTGCGCGACTATGCCGACGTCAAAGGCCAAGGCCGCATCACGCTCGACATTGCCCAAAAAGCCCTGGCCATGCTGGACGTGGACCCGCAGGGCTTTGACATCATGGACCGCAAGCTGCTGGAAGCCATCGTGCACCGCTTTGACGGCGGCCCCGTGGGGCTGGAAAACATCGCCGCCAGCATTGGCGAAGAACCCGGCACGATTGAAGACGTGATTGAGCCTTACCTGATTCAGCAAGGCTTTTTGCAGCGCACCCCGCGCGGGCGCATGGCCACACTGGCCGCTTACCGCCATCTGGGCGTATCTGCGCCGCAGGCACAGGGGCAGCAGCCGTTGGTGTAACGGACTTGCCCCTGCCCCCCTGCCAGCAAGCGGGCATGGCAAACGGCACGGCGACTGATGCCCTTGCATGACAAGCACTGCCGCGTATGGAGTACTGCGAAGACATTGGGCACGCATCTTTTTTGCCTTGCACGCCCTTGCCATCCGCACAAGCCAAACCTAGCAAACCAATCAAACCCCCCATAAAAAACGGCAAGGCCGCAGCCTTGCCGCACACATCGCCCACCAGCACGCCAGGCTTTACGCGGGCACCAGCCGATACGCTTGCGCGTCGTGCGGCAACAGTTCTTCCCCCACGTCAATAGGCCGTGCATCTTGCCTAAGCAGCGCCTGCACAAAAGGCGGCAGGCTTAGCAAGGCGTGGTGCGTAGAACCGTTGTAGAGCTTGAGCTGATCGATACCATGCCGCGCCAGGCGGGCATCTATCTCATCCGCCGTAAGCGATAGCGGGTCGGCCAGCTCAGACGCCACCGCCATGCCCCACAACGTGCCGTACAGCGGCACGTATTGCAGATAGGGGCGCACCACGGCAAATTCGCTGCGCAGCGAAGCCACAATGCGCGCCATAACGTCGCCCAAGTGAATAGGCGATTGGATATGCAGCGACAGCACGCCCCCCGGGCGCAAGATGCGCTTGCAGGCGCGGTAAAAATCGCGCGTGTACAGCGCGACTGCGGGGCCGAAGGGGTCGGTCAAATCCAGCACGATCTGGTCGAACGTTGCAGCAGGGCACTGGCGCACATAGTGCAGGCCGTCGCCTATTTGCAGCTCCAGCCGCGGGTCGTCAAACGCGCCCCGATGCACGGCAGGCAACCACTGGCGCGCCATGTCGATCACATCGCCATCCAGCTCGGCCAGCACCACGCGATGCATCTGCGGGTAGCGCAACAGGTTGTAGGCCGCGCCGCCATCGCCCCCGCCGATGATGAGTGCCTGCTGCGGATTGCCGTGCGTGATGGCGGGCAGGTGCACCATAGGCTCATGGTAGAAAAATTCGTCCCGCTCCGACGTCATGAAGCAGCCATCAATGCGCATGGCCCGGCCAAACAGCGGTGTTTGCACAATTTCGATGTGCTGCATGGGCGAGTGGCGCTCGGCCAGCAGCTCTGTTGTGCGCAGGTAAAAACCAAAGTCGGGCGAGAGCTGCTCAATGGCAAAGGTTTCCGCCATCATGCCCGCACCACCCGGTGCAAATGGGGCTGCTCGGGCGCAAAAGCTTGCATCACCGTGTCGAACAGCTGCTCGGCCTTGGCGGAGTTGTCTTGCCGGTAGCTGCACACGTACACGTCCAGCGTGACGTAGTTGTCTTCCGGCCAAGTGTGCAGGGCCAGATGCGACTCGGCCAGCACCACGGTGCCGGTTACGCCGTCGCCATCGCCAAAGCTGTGAAACAGGCTGCCCACGATGGTCAAGCCCGATGCCTGCACGGCACGTTTGCAAAAGTCTTCCAGCCAGGCGGCGTCCGTCATCAAGCGCCTGTCGCCGCGGCATTCGTACAAATCGCCAATCAGATGCAGACCGGGCGTTTTACGCGCGGCCAACGGCGAAGTCAAGGCCACAGAGCCCGCATCGGGGGAATGGATGCAATGCTGTGTTCGCATGATTGCTTGCTCCACAAACACAGTGGCAAACCGCACCCGCACACATGACCAAGCACGCTGGCAAATGGCGGTTTGTCTGTTGAATGAATTACTAGGCATTAAAAAGCACGCCCGCAGTTTGCACGCGCAGCCCGCCGGGCGCTTTCCGAATCCGGCACTTGGCAAGCAGCATGCGGGCATGCGGCCCGGCGCCAGATAAACGTGGCATTATAGCGGCCACCCCATTACGCAGCCGTACATCTAGGCTCGCACAACACGCGCTTGCCTTGCACGGGCGCTAGCAATTGTTTTTCAAAACGACCGGCAACTTTGTCAGGTTTAAGGCCCACTAACCGACATGGTGGATGTGCGGCATGCATGCCTGCACGTTTGATTGATTTTTTGGAGGAATACACCATGCGCCACATCAAAAACCTGCCTCTTCTGGCAGCAACCCTGCTGGCAACAGCCACACTGGGCACAGCCCATGCCGCCGGGCAAAAGGCTGCCGGCACAGCCATGGCTATGGACCACACCATGCACGATCCCATGCAGATGAAAAAAGACATGCCCATGCAGCAGCCAGCCATGAACATGAATATGGACAAAGACACATCCATGAAAAAAAGCATGGGCATGGATAAAAAAGACATGCACATGGGCAAGGATGCTGCCATGATGGACAACCATATGCACATGCAACCGGCCACCAAGCACTAGGGCCTGCTACGGCAAGCCTTTGCACGGCATGTCGCCTGGCAGCAGGCGGAGGCGCAATACGCCGCCGCCCCTGCCGGTCATGCCCCATCGCAACGCATGTGTGAGACACTGCACGTTCATGAACGCATCTACACCGGCTATCGATATGGCTGCCTTGGCACAAACCTGGCGCAAGCCCATGCTGCGCTTTGCCCTGCTGCACCTACAACCCGCAGAAGAAGCCGAAGACGCCGTGCAAGAAGCCCTGCTGGCTTTTCTTAACGCCAAACCCGCATCTTTTACGCAAAGCGACCCGAGGCATTACCTATTCGGCATCCTCAAAAACAAAATCACCGACCGTTTGCGCCACAAATACCGGGCGGAAATCAACTACCCGGAAGCCTTTGGCAGCAACAGCCAGGAAACGGACGAGCTAGACAAAGCCCTGTTTGATGCGCGCGGCCATTGGCAACCCGGCGTAGCCCCTGCCGTTTGGCACAACCCGGAAAATTGCATGCACCACAGCCAGTTTTTTGCCGTTGTGGACTTGTGCGTGAGCAAACTGCCGCCCAAAGTGGCGCGCGTATTCAGCATGAAAGAACTGCTGGAATGCGACAGCGCCGAAATTTGCAACACCTTGGGACTCAGCAAAACCGATTACTGGCAATGCATGAGCCGCGCCCGTAAACAGCTGCAACTCTGCCTGAACCAGCAATGGTTTGGCACCCACGAACACACCCCATCATGAACTGCCAGCAGTACCTTTTCAAGCTCACCTCCGGCCAACTGGAAAACGCCCCGCCCAGCGAGCGCCTGCAAGCCGCATGGCACCGCATGATGTGCCGCCGCTGCCGCGCCTTTACCCGCAACAATGCCGCTTTGGATGCTATTTTGCGCGGCTGGAGCGAGCAGCTGCAAGCGCCCGATCCGCAACCCGACACGCCGCCTGCAAACAGCCATGCCCAGCGCGAAGAGCCGCCGCCATCCATCCCCACCTGATCAGGCAGCAACACCCGCGCCCTACCTGCGGATTGCCTGCGAATCACTTGTAAACGGCCTGCGAACTGCCCATGAATGTATGCGCCATGCACCGCAGCCTGGTGCAACTGGTGTGATGCAGCGCACCGCCGCGCCACAAGGTCAATCAAGCACGGCAGATCAAGCCGGCGCCCGGCACAAGGGCGCGGCTTTGTTTCATCGGTCGTCGAAACAGCGCTTGCTGCTTACCCTGAGCGCCCGTTTTCTCGGTGCCTATCTTTCATCTTTTTATCAGCGGCGTTGTATGCAAAAGCCGCAGGCAACTTTTGGCATACCCCAAGAGCACACGCTCAACAGAATTCCCGCGCACTCATCTTTGCCACGCCCGGCGCAGGATTGGCGCATCGCGCATCTACCAAATTGGCACGCTTTGACCGCGCGCGCCTGCCACGCAAAAGACTCAAGCCGTGCCGCCCACCGTTAGGCCGTTGATGCGCAAGGTGGGCTGGCCCACGCCGACCGGCACGCTTTGGCCTTCTTTGCCGCAAGTGCCTACGCCGCTGTCAAGCTTCAGATCGTTGCCGATCATGGTGACGCGCGTCAGCGCATCCGGCCCGTTGCCGATGATGGTTGCGCCTTTGACCGGATATTGCGGCTTGCCGTTTTCCACCCACCATGCCTGGCTGGCCGAAAACACGAACTTGCCACTGGTGATATCGACCTGCCCGCCACCGAAGTTGGCGGCATACAGCCCGCGCTTGAGGCTGCCGATAATGGCCTGCGGGTCGTCCTGCCCGGCCAGCATGTAGGTATTGGTCATGCGCGGCATGGGCAAGTGGGCATAGCTTTCGCGGCGGCCATTGCCGGTAGAGCGCGACTGCATCAGCCGCGCATTCATGCGGTCTTGCAGGTAGCCGGTGAGGATGCCGTCTTCAATCAGCACGGTGCGCTGCGTGGGGTTGCCCTCGTCGTCCACATTCAGGCTGCCGCGGCGGTTGGCCAGGGTGCCGTCGTCCAGCACCGTTACGCCCTTGGCCGCCACGCGCTGCCCCATGCGGCCCGCAAAAGCGCTGCTGCCCTTGCGGTTGAAGTCGCCCTCCAGCCCGTGCCCTACGGCCTCGTGCAGCAACACGCCCGGCCAGCCCGCGCCCAGCACCACATCCATTTCGCCCGCAGGCGCAGGGCGCGATTCCAGATTGATGAGCGCAGACTCTACCGCCTCATGCACATATTGCTGCAACAGGGCATCGTCAAAGTAATCCAGCCCCAGGCGACCGCCTCCGCCGCTGGAGCCGATTTCGCGGCGCACTTCGCCGGCCACGGTTTGCTCGGCTATCACCGTCAGGCTCAGGCGCACCAGCGGGCGCACATCGGCTGCCAGCGTGCCATCCAGCCGCGCCACCAGCACCACGTCGTATTCCGCCGCCAGCCCGGCCATGACTTGCACAATGCGCGGATCTTTGGCGCGCGCCATTTTCTCGATCTTTTCCAGCAAGGCCACTTTGGCCGCGCTATCCAGCGAGCCAATGGGGTTGAAAGCCGCATACAGGCTGCGGCTGGGCGCTACGCGCTGGCGCGTGCCGGGCGCCGCCTGCGCAGGCTTTTTCGGCCCGACGCGCACACGGCCATTTTGGCCGCTGCTACCAATGCCGCGCACCTGGCTGGCAGCGTCCAGCAAGGCGGGCAACGAGATATCGTCCGAATAGGCAAAGGCTGTTTTTTCGCCCGATACGGCACGCAGGCCCACGCCTTGATCAATGCTGAAGCTGCCGGTTTTGACAATGCCCTCTTCCAGGCTCCAGCCTTCGCTGTGCGTGCTTTGAAAGTACAGGTCGGCATCGTCAATGCCGCGCGTGTGCATGGCCGCCAGCGCCTGCTGTAAATGGCTGCGCGTCAGGGCAAACGGCTCCAGCAGCAAAGCCTCGGCCAAAGCCAGGCGCTGCCGGGTGCCAGCCATGGCAGGGGCTGCCGTATCGGATGCGAAAGAAGAATCAACAGAAGAAGCCGCCGCGCGGGCAGCCGTAAAGGGCAAAGAAGTATTCATGCCAGAATTGTAAAAGTTACTGCACGGCTTGCCGGTACCCTTGCTGCGCGTCGGGTTGCACGCCCTGCCTGCGCCATCCAACGGCATTTGCTGCTATATCTCGGAACCTGTCTTTACAATCCTGCCGCCATGACCGCCGCCATGAATACATCCCCCGCTTACACCCGCGCCCAAGCCCTTCCCGACATTCTGCGCCAGCGCATCGTTGTGCTGGATGGCGCCATGGGCACCATGATTCAGCGCTTCAAGCTCACAGAAGAACAATACCGCGGCGAGCGCTTCAAAGACTTTCACTGCGACGTCAAGGGCAATAACGAGCTGCTCAGCCTCACGCGCCCCGACGTCATCAGCGCCATTCACGAGCAATACCTGGCTTGCGGCGCCGATTTGATCGAGACCAACACCTTTGGCGCGACCACCGTTGCCCAGGCCGACTACGACATGGCCGATCTGGCTTACGAGATGAATGTGGAATCCGCCCGGCTGGCGCGCGCTGCGTGCGACAAGGCATCCACCCCCGAACACCCCCGCTTTGTGGCAGGCGCACTGGGCCCCACGCCCAAAACGGCCAGCATCAGCCCCGATGTAAACGACCCCGGCGCGCGCAACATCACATTCGAGCAACTGCGCGCGGCTTATCTGGAACAAGCCTTGGGCCTGATTGCCGGCGGCGCAGACGTGCTGCTGGTAGAAACGATCTTCGACACACTCAACGCCAAAGCCGCCTTGTTTGCCATTGACGAAGCGTTTGAGCAAACGGGCGAGCGCCTGCCCGTCATGATCAGCGGCACCGTCACCGACGCATCGGGGCGCATTCTGTCCGGCCAAACGGTTACCGCCTTTTGGCATAGCGTGCGCCACGCACAACCGCTATCCATCGGCCTGAACTGCGCGCTGGGCGCAGCCTTGATGCGCCCGTACATTCAAGAGCTGCACCAGATTGCGCCGGACACCTTCATCAGCTGCTACCCCAACGCCGGCCTGCCCAACCCCATGAGCGACACCGGCTTTGACGAAACGCCGGAAGTGACCAGCCGCCTGGTACGCGAATTTGTAGCAGAAGGCTTGGTCAATATCGTTGGCGGCTGCTGCGGCACCACGCCCGAGCATATCGGCGCCATTCAGCAAAGCGTGAGCCTGCTGGCACCACGCACGCTGCGGCAGGCGGCGCAGCTGGCAGCGCACGGCCACGCATAACCGCCGCTTGGGGCATGCTCTTGCACCGCCCCGCTGGCGCGCCCTGCGCCCCCGAACCTTTTGTTTTGCATTGACGCACCTTGCCCCTGGCCCTACACTCCCCTGCAATTTGTCATGCATTTTTTAATAAGGAGCATTTCATGAAAATCCTGCTTGCTGTAGATGGCAGCCCGCACACCAAAAAGATGTTGGCCTATCTGGCCACGCATCTCGAAATATTCGGCAATGACAACACCTTCACCGCGCTGACAATCGAGCCTCCGCTGCCCCCGCGGGCGCGCGCCATCGTCGGCGCAGAAGTGGCCGAAAGCTTCCACACCGAGAGTGCCGCCAAGGTGCTAGACCCCGTCGCCACCTTCATGGAACGGCACGACATCAAGCTGGAAACCGCATTCCGCATAGGCCCAGCGGGCGAAACCATTGCCGAATTTGCCGAAGAAGGCAAGTTCGATCTGATCATCATGGGTTCGCACGGCCATAGCGCGCTGGGCAATCTGGTTATGGGCTCGGTGGCAACCAAAGTGCTTGCCAACTGCAAAGTGCCCGTTTTGCTGGTGCGTTAATCGTTCAACCATTCGCCGCCAACGCTGCCGGGCTGGCATCGCACCGCTGTTACCCACACCACAGCACCAGCCTTGGCTCGTTCGGGCACGCGCCCAACAACCTGCGCATGGGGCGCATTTGCCCTACTTTGACCCGCACATTCGACCCAGGAACAACATCTTGGCGCTTGCCGCACAGGTTTGCAGCAAGCGATATAACCGTTTGATGTTTTTTTTGGGATAATGGCGGTCTTTTCCGAAATCTCACGGAAAGTGCATGGCTGCGCCTCGTGTTTTAGCGGGCAGCCACGGCCCTCGAGCCACTTCTGCAACATTCAATAATCCCAAAAGGTATCCCCATGGCCATGAAACGTACTTACCAACCTTCCAAAATCCGCCGCGCACGCACACACGGCTTTCTGGTTCGCATGAAAACACGCGGCGGTCGCGCCGTGCTCAATGCCCGCCGCGCCAAAGGCCGCAAACGTCTGGCTGTTTAATCGCGCGCCGCATTTGCCGTACGGCAACGCTGTGCCACAACCATGATGCGCATCTGCGCCGTTTAGTGGATTGCATATGCGCTCCGCCGCCACCCACTGGCTTGCGCTGCAAAACGCACAGCAGTTCGGCGCCGTGATGCAGCAAGGCCAGGTCGTGGCGCGTAGCAAGCATTTCGTGTTGCACGCTTTGCGATGGCGCCATGCGGCAGCGGCACCCGACGTGCAGGCTCAGCCCCGGCAGCAAAGGGTTCGATCCAACGCCATTTTTCCCGCTTCGCGTGGTGCGCAGGCTTACAGCGGCGCGATTGTTCCTAAACGCTGGGCACGCCGTGCAGTTACCCGCAATCTGATCAAACGGCAAATCAGGCACATCATGCCGGCACATATTCCCGCTTTGCCTGATGGCTTGGCCGTTGTGGTGCGACAGCGTGCGGCGTTTGACCCGCAGCAGTTTGTCAGCGCCAGTTCGGCCATGTTACGCACCGCCGTCCGGCAAGAGTTGATAGAGCTGGCAAACAAAACCGATTGGCAGACAGTGGCCTGTTTGGCTGCGCCGCCCTGTGTGCCTGCCTCCACCCATTCTGCTTGACACCCACGGCCCGCATAGCATTCAACACCCGCCTGCATCATGAATTTTGGCCAGCGTTCGCTCAGCTTCTTAATCAAGGCCTACCGGCTTTTGTTAAGCCCTTGGGTGGGCAATGCCTGCCGCTTTGAACCGACGTGTTCGGTTTACGCGCTGCAAGCCATTGAGCAGCACGGTGCACTGGCCGGCAGCTATTTGATGACCAAGCGCCTACTGCGATGCCACCCGTTTTGCCCAGGCGGATGCGATCCGGTTCCTGAAAAAGCCCCGCGTCTGTTTTCCCACCTTTTGCCCAGTAACGCCTCTGGCGATCACTGAATGTTTTTCCAATTGCCGCATCATCCATGAACAAAGAATTCCGCCGCACCATTTTGGGTGCCACATTCTTCTTCTCCTGCTTCATGCTGTGGAACCAGTGGCTAATCCACACCGGGCAAAAGCCCTTCCTGTCTTTTGACAAGCAAGCACAGCAAACTGCGGCGACCGCTTCGGCTGCCTCTGCTGCTGCAACGCAGGCGCAAGGCGCATCCACCGCCGTCGCAACTCCCGGAGCGATCGCCACCGCTACCCCGCAAGCGCCAAATGGCGAAAAAATCCAGATCACCACTGATATTTTCAAGCTGACTTTTGATACCACGGGCGGCAGCCTGGTTGGTGCGGAACTGCTGAAATACAAGCAAGCCAAGTCGGACGAGCCGTTCAAGCTCATCAACCCCGAGCTGCACTACACGGTGCAAAGCGGCTTGATCGGAGGCAACTACCCCAACCATCTCACCCCCATGACTTTGACGTCTGCCGAGCGTGCCCTGGCCGACGGCAAAGACACGCTGGAAGTGCGCTTTGAGTCTGCGCCTGTGGGCAATGTCAAGCTCGTGAAAACCTACACGCTCAAGCGCGGCAGCTATGCCATTGGCGTGCGGCACGAAACCATCAACACGGGCGCAACCCCCGTAACCGCCCAGCTATACAACCAGCTGGTGCGCGACAGCAGCGACGGCCCCGATTCGCACCAGTTCTATTCTTCGTTTACAGGGCCTGCGTTCTATAGTGACGAAGACAAATACCAAAAGATCAAATTCTCTGAAATCGACAAAGGCAGTGCCACATACCGCAAAGACGCAAGCAGCGGCTATGTCGCCATGGTGCAGCGCTACTTTGCCTCTGCCTTGCTGCCCGAGGCAGGCACTGCGCGCGAGAACTACGTGCGCAAGCAAGACAGCAATCTGTACGCGGCCGGCCAGATTTTCAATCTGGGCGAAATCAAGCCCGGCGCCAGCCACACCAGCAACACCACACTGTTTGCAGGCCCACAGCAAGAAGACATCATGGATGCGCTGTCTCCCGACCTGCAAGCAGTCAAAGACTACGGCTGGCTCACCATCATTGCACGCCCGCTGTACTGGCTGCTGACCCAGCTGTACCACCTGCTGGGCAACTGGGGCTGGGCGATTGTGGCGCTGGTTGTGCTGCTCAAAATCGCTTTCTACTGGTTCAACCACAAGGCCTATACCAGCATGGCCAAGATGCGCAGCCTCTCACCCAAGCTGGAGGCGGCCCGCGAGCGCCTCAAAGACGACCCGCAAGCCCTGCAACAAGAAACCATGCGCCTTTACCGCGAGGAGAAGGTCAATCCGCTGGGCGGTTGCTTGCCTGTGCTGATCCAGATGCCCGTGTTTTTTGCCCTGTATTCGGTGCTGTCGGCCTCGGTGGAAATGCGCGGTGCGCCCTGGATTTTGTGGGTCAAAGACTTGTCCGCACCTGATCCGCTGTACATCCTGCCGATTCTGATGACGGCCTCCAGCTTGCTGCAAGTGTGGCTGAACCCCAAGCCCGCCGACCCAACCCAGGCCAAAATGATGTGGCTGATGCCGCTGGCCTTTGCCTTCATGTTCTTCTTCTTCCCGTCGGGCTTGGTGTTGTACTGGCTGACCAATAACCTGCTGTCCATCGTGCAGCAATGGCTCATCAACAAGCAAATTGATGCCAAGTCGGCAGCCAAAGCCAAATAAACTGCTTGGCAAACCTGCCTTGATACGAAAAAACGGGACAAGTACTTGTCCCGTTTTTTTATGGCCGTGTCTTTAATGATCGTATCTTCGATACCGTTTTGACAAATGCGCCTGCCAACCCATGCTGGGCATGCTGTAGATGGCCTCATCCCTAGTGGTCTGTTCACGATATTTTTGAAAAATGCGTTGCGATCAAACAGTTATTCGCCAAGGTGCCAGCAACAAGGCTGGCAACTCCGGCAATGGCTTTTTTGATCCCCCGAAGGTCACATGCACTAATCCACACACCAACCATGCAACAAGGCACAAAAAAGCCGCCTCATTTAAAGAAGCGGCTGGCTTGCCTGACCAAAAACTTTGACCGCAATTTATGCGTTGGTGTGCTGATGCGTTGATTGATACCTGAAGTTGTGCACTGACCCGCAACGCCCGAACGGCGGGCGCTGTAGGCCAATCACTACATGCTGTAGGCAAGCTGCCTTCTCGTTACCTTAGGCTCAACCATTAAACGTTTGCATCAGCGCCCATACGGACGGGCGCAGTAATAAGTGGCAAACGGCAGACGACAGGTGCGCGCTATTCCGCTTTATACCCAAGGCCAATGCTGCGGCTGTTTTTTGCCTTTGGCGGCAGCTTGCGCGCTGGCTTGCAGCGCCCACCGTTTGGGCGTTTGCGCAGGCAATTGCATGGGCAAGCGCAACAGGCGGCGGTCGCGCGCCACAATGGCCACCAGGCTCTGTGTTTTGTGCGCTTTGCGCGATGCAGCTTTGCCCGCCTGCGCAGAAGCATGGCCTGCGTCCAGGCAGGCTTTGACATCGGCCAGGCTGCCAACCCGCCAGCCCGTTGCCGGCGCGGGCGCGGTGCTGTTTTCTACGCCCAGCCATTCATCGCCAGGGGCAAAACCAGCCGCTTCGGCTGCGCCGCCGCGCAACACGTTTTGCACCACGATGCTGTTGCCTTCCTTGCAGCGCAAGCCCCATTGCTGCGCCAAGTCGGCGTCTTTAGACGTCATCTCTGCGGCGGTGGCTTGCAGCAAGTCCGGCAAAGGCAATTCACCCGTGCCGTGCACCCAAGCGCGGATTTCGCGGGCAAAGCTGCGGCCGCCCAGTTCTTGCAGCACGGCCAGCAGGTCTTGTTCTGTCAGGCCGCGCGGCGGAGTGGTGGCGGTATAACAGCGCTGGTACAGCGCGCGCAAAACGGCATCCAGCGTGGTTTTGCCTTCGCGGCGCAGGGTCAGATCCAGGCACAGCCCCACCAGCGCCCCTTTGGTGTAGTAGCTCACGGTGGCGTTGGGCGTGTTGGCGTCGGGGCGGTAGTATTTGGTCCAGGCTTCAAAGCTGGCTTGCGCCACGCTGTGTACCAAGCGCCCCGGGCTGTTGTAGACGTTGTCTACGGTTTTTTGCAGTTGCCGCAAATAGCCTTCCAGATCGACGCAGCCTGCGCGCAGCAACAAGAGGTCGTCGTAATAGCTGGTCAGCCCTTCAAAGAACCAGAGCAGCTCGGTGTAGTTCTCGCGGGTGTAGTCGTAAGGCAAAAAGCTGGCGGGCTTGAGGCGCTTGACGTTCCAGGTGTGGAAGTATTCGTGGCTGATCAGGCCCAGCAGGGTGACGTAGTCTGCGCCCGGCGCCTGCCCGGCAAGCGGCAGCATTTTGCGGCTGGCGATCAAGGCGGTGCTGTTGCGGTGTTCCAGCCCGCCATAGCCTTCGGCCACGGCATTGAGCATGAATACATAGCGTTTGAAGGGCACTTGTTTGGCGCCTGCGCGGCTGCCGTGCCAGAAGCGGATGGCGGTTTCACAAATGCGGCGCGTGTCTTGCAGCAGGCGCTCGCCATCCAAAGCGGGCAGTGGGTGCGCAATTACAAATCGGTGGGGCACGCCGCAGGCGGTAAATTCCGCACTCCAGAAAGCGCCCATCTCTACAGGGCAATCGGCCAGTTCGTCGTAATCGGCTGCCACATATCGGCCAAAGCCTTGCTTATTGACCTGCACTGCGCTCAGGCCTGTGGCCAACGTCCAATGCTTGTAGGGCGCAGTGATGCAGATGTGCTGCGGGCAATCGGTTTGCCCTTGCACCATCAGGCACAGGCTGGTGGCATTGAAAAAGCCGCGCTCGGCATCCAGCCAGGCCGTGCGCACAGACGCATCGTAGGCATGCACCTGATAGCACACTTCCAGCGGTTTGCCTGCTGCGCAATCGACTTGCCAGCGGTGCTTGTCCAGCTGCTGCACGGCGCACGCCTGCTTACCCTGCCGGGCCTGCAAGCCTTGCAGCTGCCCGGCAAATTCGCGTATCAAATAGCTGCCGGGAATCCACACCGGCAAGGCCAGCTCTTGCCTTGCCGCTGGCTTGTGAATGCGCAAGCTGATGTGAAACAGGTGCGTGTGCGGATCGGGCGCGGTAACGGTGTAGCAAATGGCGGGTTGTTTTTGCATGATGCTGGATGAAAGATGGAATGAAAGAAAAGGCAAGAAGGCTGGGTTGGGGCGCTGCAAAAAACAGCTGGCGCACACAGGATGCGCGGGTAGCGAGCAAACCCATAGGGCATTGGCAATGCTTGCCACTTGCCGCGCGCTATATGTCCATTATCCAATGCAGCCGCGCACACTGCGCAACAGGCAATGCACAACAGACACCGCGCATCGGATAAGGCCATCGCCTGATGCGTGCAGCGGTGCGGCACAGATGCCCCAATAAAAAACCAGCCGCCATTGCTGGCCGGCTGGTGGAGTTGATGATGCGGCAACGCTGCCGCGCAAGCAGAGGGCGGCTTGCTTCTACAGCGCCCTGCCCCAGGCTTGCCGCTGGCCGCGTGCAATCAGGGCTGTTTGGCGGCGTTCAGCATTTCTTCCAGCGCAGGCGCTTCTACGGCACCGGCTATGCGGCGGCCATCTTCCAAAATGATGGTAGGCGTGCCGTTGATTTGATGCTGCTGGCCAAACGCCAGATTGCGCGCAATCACAAGATCGTCGCACTTGGCCGCAGGCGGTGTCGTGTTTTTCACCATCCAGTCGTGCCAGACCTTGCTGCGGTCTTTGGCGCACCAGATGTTTTGCGCTTTCTGGTGAGAATCAGGCCCCAGAATGGGATAGAGGAAGGTGTACACCGTGATGTTGGAAACTTTTTCCAGCTCTTTCTCAAAGCGTTTGCAATAGCCGCAGTTGGGGTCGGAAAAAACGGCTATCTTGCGGCTGCCATCGCCTTTTTTCATCACGATGGCATCGTTCAAAGGCAACTTGTCAAACGCGATGCTGTTGAGTGCTTGCAGGCGCTCTTCCGTGAGGTTTTTGCGGTTTTTGGTATCCACCAGCACGCCTTGAATCAAAAAGTCGCCGTTCGCATCCACATACAAAATATCGTTCACGCCGATGCGCACTTCGTACAAGCCCGCTACGGGCGTTGCACGCACTTCTTGAATGGCGGGCATTTGCGGCAAACGCTCGGCCAGATTTTTGCGAATGGCAGCTTCCGCCCCGGTGGCAACAGGCGCTGCCGATGCCGCCACGGCGGCAGCCTTTGAAGCGGCCGGAGCCGCACCGCTGGCGGCAGTGCCCGTTCCTGGCTGGGAGCAGGCGACAACCGGCAACGCGGCCAGCATGGCCCAATAGCGTAAAGAGTGTTTCAATTTCATAAACCGTAGTCCCGTCATGCATCCATGGTCAACAAAAAAGCTGCCCTGTTTATCCAACAGGGCAGCATCAGACAAACTTGCGTATTATGCGGTGTTTGCCAAATGGTTACTGGCCGGCCAGTTTTTTCCAGGTGTCAATCACCGTGTCGGGGTTGAGCGAGATGGACACAATGCCTTCTTTCGCCAGCCACTGGGCAAAGTCCGGATGGTCGCTGGGGCCTTGCCCGCAAATGCCGATGTATTTGCCTTGCGCCTTGCATGCAGCAATGGCGCGGGCGATCAGGAACCGAACCGCTGGGTCGCGTTCGTCAAAGTCGGCTGCCAGCAATTCCATGCCGCTGTCGCGATCCAACCCAAGACAGAGCTGCGTCATGTCGTTGGATCCGATGGAGAAGCCGTCGTAATACTCCAGGAACTGCTCGGCCAGAATGGCATTGCTGGGCACTTCGCACATCATGATGTGGCGCAGGCCGTTTTCGCCGCGCTTCAGCCCGTGGCTAGCCAGCAGCTCGTTGACTTTGCGCGCTTGCTCCAGCGTGCGCACGAAGGGGATCATGATTTCCACATTGGTCAGGCCCATTTCGTCGCGCACGCGCTTGATGGCTTCGCACTCCATGGCAAAGGCTTCGGCAAAGTCTGCGCTGACATAGCGCGCTGCACCGCGGAAGCCGAGCATGGGGTTTTCTTCTTCCGGCTCGTAGCGGCTGCCGCCGACCAGCTTGCGATATTCGTTGCTCTTGAAATCGCTCATGCGCACGATGACGGGCTTGGGATAGAACGCAGCGGCAATAGTGGCCACGCCTTCGGCGATTTTTTCGACATAGAAAGCGCGGGGCGAAGCATAGCCGCGCGCGGCGCTTTCCACTGCGGTTTTGAGGCTGGCGTCGATATTCGGATAGTCCAGCACCGCTTTGGGGTGAATGCCGATGTTGTTGTTGATGATGAATTCCAGGCGCGCCAGCCCCACGCCGCTGTTGGGTAGCTGGCAGAAATCGAACGCCAGTTGCGGGTTGCCCACGTTCATCATGATCTTGGTAGCAATCTCCGGCATGGCACCGCGCTCGACCTCGGTAATTTCCATTTCCAGCAGGCCGTCATAGATGCGGCCAGTGTCGCCTTCGGCACAGCTGACGGTAACCAGCGTGCCGTCTTTGAGCGTTTCGGTCGCGTTGCCGCAGCCCACAACGGCGGGAATGCCCAGCTCGCGCGCGATGATGGCCGCATGGCAGGTGCGTCCGCCGCGGTTGGTGACGATGGCGCTGGCGCGTTTCATCACGGGTTCCCAGTTGGGGTCAGTCATGTCGGTAACGAGCACATCGCCCGGCTGCACTTTGTCCATCTGGCTGATGTCGGTGACCAAGCGCACGGGGCCGGTGCCGATTTTTTGGCCGATGGCGCGGCCTTCGGCCAATACCGTGCCGTGGCCTTTGAGTTTGTAGCGCTGCTCGGCCTTGCCTTCCGACTGGCTTTTAACCGTTTCGGGCCGCGCTTGCAAGATGTAGAGCTGGTTGTCGGTGCCGTCTTTCCCCCATTCGATGTCCATGGGGCGGCCATAGTGCTGCTCAATCACCAGCGCATATTGCGCCAGCTGCTCGATGTCGGCATCAGTCAGGGAGTAGCGGTTGCGCTGCTCAACCGGCACGTCCACAGTTTTGACCAATTGGCCGGTAGCGGCTTTTTCTTCGGGGGTGGCAAACACCATCTGGATGAGTTTGCTGCCCAGATTGCGGCGGATGATGGCTTTTTTGCCGGCCTGCAACATGGGTTTGTGCACGTAAAACTCATCGGGGTTTACAGCGCCTTGCACCACGGTTTCGCCCAGGCCGTAACTGCTGGTGATGAAGACCACGTCGCGGAAGCCGCTTTCTGTATCCATGGTAAACATCACGCCCGATGCGCCCTTGTCGGAGCGCACCATGCGCTGCACGCCGGCAGACAAGGCAACATCGGCATGGGCAAAGCCCTTGTGCACGCGGTAGCTGATGGCGCGGTCGTTATACAGCGAGGCAAATACTTCCTTGATTTTGTGCAGCACCTGCTCGATGCCCACCACATTCAGGAAGGTTTCTTGCTGGCCGGCAAAAGAGGCATCCGGCAAGTCTTCCGCCGTGGCGGACGAACGCACGGCAAAGCTGGCCTGATCGTTGCCTGCGCTCAACGCGGCAAAGGCGTCGCGAATGGCTTTTTCCAGATCGGCAGGGAAAGGCTGCGCCTCGACCATGCCGCGGATTTCAGCGCCGGCTGCGGCCAGGGCGTTGACGTCTTCAATATCCAAAGCGGCCAGCTTGGCCTGGATTTTGTCGTTCAGCCCGTCGTGCTTGAGAAATTCGCGAAACGCGTGCGCCGTCGTGGCAAAGCCAGTGGGCACCCGCACGCCTTGCGGCAGTTGCGAGATCATCTCGCCCAGGCTGGCGTTTTTGCCACCTACGGTATCCACATCGCTCATGCGGAGTTTTTCAAAAGGCACAACCAGATCGGTCGGCTTAAACAGTGCAGTCATAGCATGCTCCAAAGGTAAAAAACTCGGTAACAGCGCGTTGGCTTGCTTGTTATGGATATGGCAACGCCCTGATGCGAAACAGACGGCACAAGCGCCTGTTCGGAAATAGCCATTGGGCGACATTTTAGTAGCTGGCAGACGGATTGGCGCTTTTTGCCAGAATCCGGCCTGCCGCATGGCGGCCAACCCACAAGCCATACCCACAAACTGCGCCTGCACAATCCGCCATAGCCCAACGGACAGGCCGCACAGCCCAAGCCGCGCCCGGCGCAGGCCCAATAAAGGGCGCTTAAAAGGACGCCTAAAGGGCGCTGAAGGGCACTATTTAAGTAAGGGCGCTTGCGCATTGTCGTTACACTGCACGCATCTTTTTTTCTGCAAAGCGATCGCGCCATGTCCCAGAACCAGCAGCACCAGCACACCGTTTTTTTCGTATCCGACGGCACCGGCATTACAGCCGAGACTTTTGGCGATGCCATCCTCAACCAGTTCGAGTTCGAGCAGCCGCTGCGCTATGTGCGGCTGCCGTTTGTTTCCAATATGGACAAGGCGCGCCAGGCCGTGCAGCAAATCAACCAGGCGGCCGAGACCGAAGGCAAGCGCCCGATCGTGTTCAGCACCCTGGTGCATGACGAGATTCTTTGGCTCATCAAAACCGAATGCAACGCCATGGTGCTGGATATGTTCGGCACCTTTGTGCAGCCGCTGGAGATCGAGCTGGGCATTAAAAGCCATCACCGCATCGGGCGTTTTTCAGACCCGACCAAAAGCCAGGAATACAAAAACCGCATTGAGGCCATTAACTTCAGCCTGGCGCATGACGACGGCCAAACCCACGCCGACCTGGCCAAGAGCGACGTGATTCTGATCGGCGTAAGCCGCAGCGGCAAAACGCCCACTTCGCTCTATCTGGCCATGCAATACGGTCTCAAGGTCGCCAACTACCCGCTCATCCCCGAAGACTTTGACCGCCAGCAGTTGCCCCCCGTCTTGGTGCCCTACCAGAAAAAGCTGTTCGGCCTGAGCATTCAGCCCGAGCGCCTGTCCGAAATCCGCAACGAGCGCCGGCCCGGCTCCAAATACGCCAGCCTGGAAAACTGCCGCTACGAAGTGGCCGAATCCGAAGCCATGATGCGCCGTGCGGGCGTGCACTGGCTCTCGACCACCAACAAATCCATCGAAGAAATCGCCACTACCATCTTGCAGCAAATCCAGCCCGAGCGGCTGGATTACTGAAGCCCGACCGCCGATGAAACAGCAGCCGCCTGCCACTCACACCGACACCACGCACATGCGCCTGGACAAATGGCTGTGGGCGGCGCGTTTTTACAAAACCCGCTCGCTGGCGGTGGATGAAATCATCAAAGGCCGGGTACAAGTCAACGGCCAGCCTTGCAAGCCCGCACGCGACATCCGCTGCGGCGACACCATTGCCCTGCGGCAAGGGCATATGCCGCGCACCGTGGTGGTGCAGGCGCTCTCATCGCAACGCGGCCCGGCTGCCATTGCCCAAACCTTGTACACCGAAACGCAAGAAAGCCTGGCTCTGCGCCACGCCTTGGCCGAACAACGCCGTCTGGCACCAGAGCCCGCCTACAGCCTGACGCAAGGCCGCCCCACCAAACGCGACCGCCGCCAGCTGCAACAGGCGCGCCGCCAGCTGCACCAAGACAAGCCCGCCGACGACTGGAACGGCCGCTGGAGCGCCCGCTGGGACGAAGGCTGATGCGATGATTGGCTAATACGCCGATACGGTTGGCTGATGCAATCCGGCCAACGCAGAAAGCCTTGTGCCCTTTACGCCGACACATAGCAGCGTGCGGCTGCGGGCTACCAAAGACATCACCGCCCTGCGCCACCGCTGCCTGGCGGCACAACTGGCAAATCCGCCAAGCCCAAGGCCGCCCCGGCTAAGGGTGCGCTTCGCCGTGGCTGGCGTGCGCGTGCTGATTGTGGTGGCCATTTTCCATACCCACACTGATTTTGAGCAGCTCGAAATCGACATTGCCCGCATGCTTGGACAGCAGCTCGGCAACCTGCAACAGCCGCTCCGTCAGGCTATGGATTTGCGCCGTATCGTTCATGAGCGATGTGGCCATGGCGCTGGTGATTTTCCGGTTCACCAGCAGGCTGTTGAGCGCCGAATCGTCCCCCAGGTGGCTGTAGATTTTGCGCACGTCTTTGATCAGCTGTTTGAGATCCACCTGCCCGCCCTCTTGGCTGGCGTGCAGCACGCGGCTCACCAGGCGCAAGCTGCGGATGACCTTGACCCGCAGCTTGTCGTACTCGCTTTTGATGTAGACGTTGTCGGATTCCATGAAGCGGTAGATATTGGCCTGCGCGTTTTTCATGTTCTTGAGCGCCTCGGCCAGCAGCAGCGCCGCGCGGCGCACATCCATGAATTTGTCTACATCTTTTTCGGGCGCCAAGGCAATGGCGCGCGCGGCAAAGTCCACAATCTGCCCGTACAGCCCCTTGAAGCGGTTTTGGTACAGCTCGTCAAAGTCGATTTTCAAGGGGGTGGCATAGGTGGCAACCAGCTCTTTGCTTGGCGTGTCGGAATGAATCTTGCGCTTTGACATGCCGATGGATTTGGCCATGATGGAGCTGGCGTTTTCGTACAGGTGCTTGACCTCTTCCACCAGCACCTTCAGGGCGCTGGAAGGGTGTTGCAGCGCCTCATCGCTCAACCAATTGGCGCGGGCAATTCTGGAGCGCGTGGGCTTGTCTTGAATCAGGCGATTCAGCAGCTTTTCCATCCACCCGATCGTGGGGTAGAACACCGCAATGCCCACGACATTGAACAGGGTGTGAAAGATGGCGAGCTTGACGATGTAGTCATCCTGCCTCACGCCTGCCAGCGCAGCCACCGTATCCGTGCCGAACAGAAACAAGCGAATGCCCGCCAGCGCCAGCACCGCCGTGACGCAATTGAAGATCACGTGCGCAGCGCCCAGCTTTTTGCCCTCGGCATTAGCGCCCACCGCGCCCAGCACAGCCGTCATCGTGCTGCCCACGTTCGAGCCGATGGCAATCGCCACGGCATTGTCGTACGTGAGCTGCTGCACGCTCAAGGCTGCTATGACCAGCGCCAGCACCGCCGCCGAGCTTTGCATGATGATGGTTACCACCACACCCAGCACGGTGTACAGCAGCAAACCCTTGACGCCGCCCAAGGCGTACCGCGAAATATCCACGGTGCCCTGCAACGCTTCAAAGCCCGATTTGATATAGGCAATGCCGAAAAAGATCAGCCCGATGCCAAACAAAAAGTAGCCAATCCCTTTAACTGCCTTGGCCTGCCCGATCAGGCAGCACAAACCGATCACCATGATCGGCATGGCGTACTGCGCTATATCTATCTTGATGCCCAAGGCCGCCACCAGCCACACGGCGACCACCGAACCGAGGTTGGAGCCATACAAAACCGCCAACCCCGAAGCCAGCGACATCAGCCCCGCACTCAAGAATGAAATCGTCAGCACACTCACCAGTGTGCTGGACTGCACCATGGCCGTCGTCACAATGCCGAAAACCAGGCTGCCCGGGCGGGTTTGCGTCATCCGCTTCAGAAAAGCCTCCATGCCGGTAAACAGCTTGAAGCTCTCGTCAAACAGCGACATGGCGTACAAAAACAGGCACACCCCGAAAATCACCCCTACCAGATGGGGGTACTGGTACATGAGCAAGCCAATAAAGGCCAGCAAAACGCACAACACCTTGGTATTCATGCTCGCATCGCGTCTTTCATCATTGCCTTGCTCCTGGTTTCTTTACCCGGCAAACAGGCCCTCGACCCTGCTCGCGGCAGAAACATTCCATGACACAGCCATGCATATTACTGGATGCCATCCGTGACCAAGAAGACCGCTTTGCCACACCCCCGGCGCAAGCACACGCCCCATGCCGGCGCAAGCACAAGTCACACAGACGCCACACCGCCAAACATCACGGCCTATTGATCAAGCAGTCCAAATCAAGCAGTCCACTTGGGGGCGGCAATTTGGCTATAGTGCCCCCACAAGCCATCTACCCACTCGCCCGCCCCAACAAATCACTCGATCGCGCCTGCCACATGCCACGCCCAACACGCGCCCAATCCCTGCAAGACCTGCGCCACATCCGAGCCGAGCTGCAAGCCCGGCGCGCGCAAGCACAGGCGCGCGAACGCGCCCGTGCCGAGCAGCAAAAACAGCAACAGCGCCAGCACTTCGCCACAGCCGTTGGCCCGGTGCAGCCCCTGCGTGGCGACCACGCCACGCGGGTGCAACTGCGCAGCGCACCGGCTGCCCCCCGGCCCAAACAACGCGAGCGCGACCATGCCGCCGTGCTGCAAGAAGCGCTCAGCGACGCCATCGACATCAGCAGCCTGCTCGAAACCGATGAACAACTCAGCTACAAACGCGCAGAAATCGGCGAAGACGTGGTGCGCAAACTGCGCCGGGGGCAATGGAGCATTCGCGCCGAAATCGACCTGCACGGCCTGCGCCGCGACGACGCCCGTGCCAGCCTCTCCGCCTTCATCCGCGACTGCAGACGCCGCGGGCTGCGCTGCGTGCGCATTGTGACGGGCAAGGGGCTAGGCTCGCCCGGCAGGGTGCCCGTGCTCAAGCACAAAGTCTATGGCTGGCTCATGCAAAAACAAGACGTGCTGGCCTTTGTGCAAGCACGCCCAGAAGAAGGCGGCGCAGGCGCTTTGATCGTGCTGCTGGCAGGCGGCAGCACGCCAGGCAATTAGGGCCTGTTCCCCCTATTTTTGCAGGCTGCGCTGCGATCAAAAAGGTTGATCGCCGAAGCGCCAGTCGCAGCCAAGGTGCTATCCCTTGGCAAGGCGGCCAACAAGAACGAATAGCTTTTTTGATAAAACCCGAAGGGAACAGACCCTGGCACTGCCAGCAAAGCCTGCTGCCTGGCGCGGCACATGCGGTTTTACGGGTTGCTTTGCTGATCCACGCCTGCCTGCGCGAAGCTGGCCATGTCGTTCAGAATGGTGCAGGCTGATTGCAGCAGGGGCCATGCCAGTGCCGCGCCCGAGCCTTCGCCCAGCCGCAGGCCCAGATCCAGCAAGGGCTGGGCGTGCAAAGCCGCCAGCATGTGCTGGTGCGCAGGCTCGCTGGAGCGATGGGCAAACACACAGCGTTGCAGCACCAGCGGGTTGATGCGCGCAGCCACCAGCAGCGCGGAGGTGACGATGACGCCATCGATGAGCAGCACGCGGTTTTCTGCCGCAGCTTGCAGCATGGCGCCCGTCATGGTGGCGATTTCAAACCCGCCAAAAGCGGCCAGCACGTCCAGCGGGGCGCTGGCGTGCGGGTTGGCGGCCAGTGCTTGTTGCAATACGGCGGTTTTGCGTTGCACGCCGGCTGTATCCAGCCCTGTGCCTGCGCCGGTGCAGGCGGCAATATCGAGCTGTAGCAGGCGCGCCGCAATCAGGGATGAGGCCGATGTGTTGCCAATGCCCATTTCGCCCAATATCAGCACGTTACCGGGCAGGGATTGGACCAGCGCCTGCCCGTTGGCAACGGCTTGGGCGCATTGCTGCGCCGTCATGGCGGGGCCTTGGGTGCAATCGGCCGTGCCGGGGGCGATTTTGCAATCGCGCAGCAGGGGGCGCGGGGCAAAGTCGTGCGCTACGCCGCAATCTGCCACGGTCAAGCCCATGCCGTGCTGCTTGGCCAGCACGCTGATGGCTGCGCCGCCCGCCAGAAAGTTTTCCACCATTTGCCAGGTCACGTCTTGCGGAAAGGCCGATACGCCGCGCCGCGCCAAGCCGTGGTCGCCCGCGCATACCAGCACTTGGGGCGCGTGCAGTGCAGGGCGTGTGCTTTGCAGAATCAGCCCCAGGTGCAAGGCCAGTTGCTCGATGCGACCCAGAGAGCCTAGCGGCTTGGTTTTGTTATCGAGCAGAGATTGCAGGGTTGCGCGCAGTTCGGCGTTGTCCAGATCGGTGCAGGCAGGAATGTTCATGGTGTGTAAGACGCGTAAGGCGTAAATGGTGTGTGTATAGGGTTGCAAGCGCCGGGGCGCGGATTAAAAAGACGGAAAAAACGGCGCACGACCCAAGCCGCCGCATCAGGCTTGCGGCTGTGCCGCATCACGGCTGCGCCAACCGCTCCAGCAGTTTGGCGTGTACGCCACCAAAGCCGCCGTTGCTCATGCACAGCAGGTGGTCGCCCGCTTGCGCGGCGGCGGCTACTTGCTCCACCAGCGCATCGATGTTAGCGGCCACTTGCGCGCGCGTGCCCATTTCGGCCAACGCGGCGGAGGCGTCCCAGTCCAGCCCGCCGCTGTGGCAAAAGGCCAGGTCGGCCTGCTCCAGGCTCCAGGGCAGTTGGCTTTTCATGGTGCCGAGTTTCATGGTGTTGCTGCGCGGCTCGAAGATGGCTAGGATGCGCTCACTTTGCTTGCCCTCGGCATGGAGCTTGCGGCGCAGGCCGTCTACCGTGGTGCGGATGGCGGTGGGGTGGTGGGCAAAGTCGTCGTACACGGTGATGTTGCCGCCGGCGCGCGCTACGGTGCCGCGCACTTCCATGCGGCGGCGCGCATTGGCAAACGCGCCCAGCGCCCGGGTTGCCGTTGCGGCATCTACCCCCACATGGGCGGCTGCGGCAATGGCCGCCAGCGCGTTGAGCTGGTTGTGCGTGCCAGTAAGCGCCCACTGCACGCGCCCTACCTGCCGGCCTTGGTGCAGCACGGCAAAGTCGTGCGGTTCGCCTTCGGCGGTGTAGTCGCTTACGGCGCTGCCAAAGGTTTGCACGGCGCTGTAGGTGCCGGCGTGCAGCACGCGGGCGATGCTTTCTTCCAGCCCGTTGGCGACCACGCAGCCGCTGGCGGGCACGGTGCGCAGCAGGTGGTGAAACTGGCGCTCAATCGCGGCCAGATCGGGGAAGATGTCTGCGTGGTCAAACTCCAGATTGTTCAGCACGGCCGTGCGCGGGCGGTAGTGCACGAATTTGCTGCGCTTGTCGAAAAAGGCGGTGTCGTACTCATCAGCCTCGATCACGAAATAGCTGCGCGCATGACCGACAGGCTGCCGCCCCAAGCGGGCCGATACGCCAAAGTTCAGCGGCACGCCACCAATCAAAAAGCCCGGCGTCAGGCCGGCTGATTCCAAAATCCACGCCAGCATGGACGATGTGGTGGTTTTGCCGTGCGTGCCTGCCACCGCCAGCACATGGCGGCCTTGCAGCACGTGCTCGCACAGCCATTGCGGCCCGCTGGTATAGGGCAGGCCCTGCTCGAGAATGGCTTCCATCAGAGGGAATTTGGGGCTGCCGTCGGGCAGTTTTGAGCGGCTGACCACATTGCCTACCACATACACATCGGGCTTGAGCGCGGTTTGCCCGGCGTCAAAGCCTTCGATCAGATCTATGCCCAGCGCGCGTAGCTGGTCGCTCATGGGCGGATAAACGCCCGCATCGCAACCGGTAACGGTATGCCCTGCCTCGCGCGCCAATGCGGCCAGGCCGCCCATGAATGTGCCGCAAATGCCAAGAATGTGGATGTGCATGAAAACCGATCAAGAAAAAGAAACAAACCCCGCCGCGTTGCGGCAAGCATGGAAAAAAGAAACGAAAAACAGCCTGCCGCAGCCCCAATGCCGCCCACCCGCAAAAAAGCACGGCCACCGTTGCGGGTGACCGTGCACGAAGGGCGTTTAAGCGGCCTGTTTTTTGTAGTTGGCCAGGCCGTTGGTGATTTCGGCGTGGGCGGCTTCAACACCGGCCCAGCCCAGCACTTTGACCCACTTGCCTTCTTCCAGGTCTTTGTAGTGCTCGAAGAAATGCACAATGGTTTTCAGCAGCGCGGGATGCACATCTTCGGGCTTTTGCCATTGGCTGTAGATGGGCAGCAGCTTGTTCACGGGCACGGCCAGCAGCTTGGCGTCTTCGCCAGCTTCGTCTTGCATTTGCAGCATGCCCAAAGCGCGGCAGCGCACCACCGAGCCGGGCACCAGCGGCACGGGCGTCATCACCAGCACGTCTACCGGGTCGCCATCGCCCGCCAGGGTTTGCGGAATGTAGCCGTAGTTGCAGGGGTAGTGCATGGCGGCGCTCATGAAGCGGTCTACAAACAGCGCGCCGCTTTCCTTGTCAATTTCATACTTGACAGGGTCGCCGTTCATGGGGATTTCGATGATGACGTTGAACTCGTCGGGGGTTTTGGAGCCGGGGGATACGTTCAGCAGAGACATAAGAGGCTTTCTGAAAAAAAGATTGGAAAAACAGCCACGCAACAGGCGCCAACGCTGCGCCTGCATCCAAGCAGCCGCAATCCGGCTGCTGCCGTGGCAAGAAAAGATACGGCCAAAATTGTGGCATGTTTTTGGGCCGACGCCGGCAGCGCGTGCAGGTTTGGGGGGCAGGAATGGCTCCATGCTTCCGCCTTTGGTCTGCGTGCGGGTTCGGGCATAAGGGCACGGTTATTTGTTTTTCCCCTACTTTCCCTTGACCCGCGCGTGCGGGTTCTGGCGCGGGTTGCCTGCGCTGGCAAAGCGGTAGCCGCGTGCACGGGCATGCTATGGGAATAGGTGCCAATGAAACCGGAGCCGCGTGCGGGTTCTTTGCGCGTTCTTTAACAGAAATCTGGCCTCGACTTGAAGTCTTCCCTGTAGGTGCGGTACGGGCGCGGATGCGGGTGTGTGCGTGGACGCGCGCGCCCTGCCCTGCCGGTCTGTTCATGCATGCAGCCCGTCATCGGCAAACCAGCCAACAAAGCAGGCTGGTAAATAGGCAGGCCAACAGGCGCAGGATGCGGGGTGGTTACAGATATTCCACCGTCAGCGGCGCATGGTCGCTGAATTTTTGTTCTTTATACACGCTGGCGCTGCGGGCGCGTTGGGCAGTGGCGGGCGATGCCACTTGCAGGTCGATGCGCCACCCCACGTTTTTGGCGTAGGCCTGCCCGCGCTGGCTCCACCAGGTGTAGCCGGTATCGCCCGCATCGGAGTACAGGGCGCGGAATACATCTACCCAGCCACTGGCGTAGAGTTTGTCGAGCCAGGCGCGTTCTTCGGGCAAAAAACCGGAATTTTTCAGGTTGCCCTTCCAGTTCTTGAGGTCGATTTCGCGGTGCGCAATGTTCCAGTCGCCGCAGATGATGAACTCGCGCCCTTCGGCTAGCAGCGATTGCAGCAGCGGATAAAAGGCGTCGAGAAACACGTATTTGAGCGCCTGCCGTTCTTCAGACGACGAGCCGGAAGGCACGTACACCGAGATGACGGACAGGTTGCCAAAGTCCGCGCGGATGAAGCGGCCTTCGGCATCAAAAGCGGCGTGACCCATGCCTTCAGTCACGTGGTCGGGCCGGGTGCGGCTGTAAATGCCTACGCCGCTGTAGCCTTTTTTCTCGGCGTAGTGGAAAAAGCCGTGGTAGCCCTCGGGCGCATGCAGGGCGGGCGTCATGTCAGCGGCCTGGGCTTTAAGTTCCTGCACGCACAGCACATCGGGGCGGTGGGCTTGCATCCAGTCGAAAAAGCCTTTGTTCGCGGCCGAGCGAATGCCGTTGAGGTTGGCCGACGTAACGCGCAAGGGAGAAGGTGCTGTCATGTGCGCAGGCCCTTTCAACCGCGCATGAGCGCTTCGATGTCGTCTGCCGCAACAGGCACGCCGCGCGTGAGGATTTCGCAGCCTTCTGCGGTTACGGCCACATCGTCTTCGATGCGCACGCCGATGTTCCAGAAAGCTTCGGGCACGTCGTCTGCGGGGCGAATGTAAATGCCCGGCTCGATGGTAAAGACCATGTTCGGCTGCAAGATGCGGCTGGGGCGGTTGATGATGTCTTCGCCCGAAAGCGCGTCTTTGCGTACGCTGGTCTGGCCGATTTCCGTCGGCTCCACATAGTCGCCGCAGTCGTGCACGTCCATGCCCATCCAGTGCCCGGCGCGGTGCATGTAAAAGCGGAAGTAGCTGCGTTTTTCGATATGCGCATCCACGCCACCGGCGTTTTTGTCCAGCAGGCCCAAGTCCAGCAGGCCCTGGGTGATGACGCGCACGGTGGCATCGTGAATATCGTTATGCCGCGCGCCCGCGCGGGTAGCGGCAATGCCGGCTTCTTCTGCGGCCAGCACCAGCTCGTAAACGGCGCGTTGCGGGCCGCTGAATGTGCCGCCGGCCGGAAAGGTGCGAGTGATGTCGCTGGCGTAGCCGTTGAGTTCGCAACCCGCATCAATCAGCACCAATTCGTTGGGGCGTACCACGGCATCGCCGGCCTGGTAGTGCAGCACGCAGGCATTGGCGCCTGCCGCCACGATGTTGCCGTATGCCGCAAATTGCGAGCCGTGCCGGCGAAATTCGTGCAGCAGTTCGGCTTCCAGATGGTATTCGCGCACATCGCCGCCCGCGCGCAGCATGGCCGCACAGGTTTGCATGGCGCGTTTGTGGGCATTGGCCGTGATGTTGCAGGCGCGGCGAATGATGTCAAGCTCGTGCGCATCTTTGATCAGGCGCATTTCATCCAGCACGCTGCACAAGTCCACGTGCCGCGCGGGAAAGACCACGCCATAACGCACCCGCGCGCGCACCTTGCCCAGCCAGCCTTCCACGCGCGCGGCCAGCCCCGGGTGGGTGGCAAACGGGTAAGACAGCAGTCGGGTGTTTTCCATCAACTGGGGCAGGCGCGCATCCAGCTCGTCAGTAGAGTAGGCGGCATCTACACCCAGCGTGGTCAGCGCCTCTTCGGGGCCCAGGCGGTAGCCGTCCCAAATTTCGCGCTCCAGGTTTTTGGGCTGGCAAAACAGGCTGGTATGCAGCTTGCCTGCCGCATCGGTGCGCAGCACCAGCCAAGCCTCCGGCTCGGTAAAGCCGGTGAGGTAATAAAAGTAGCTGTCGTGCCGGTACGGAAAATCGCTGTCGCGGTTACGCTGCTGCACGGGCGCGGTAGGAACAACGGCAATGGCATTGGGGCCCAGCGCGGCAGCAACGCGGGCACGGCGGGATGAATAAGGCATTTTGCGAGCAAGCTCCAGTTTTCAGTTGGCAAATTTCAGTTGGTAGATGGCGAAAGCATGCGCAGAATATGCGCAGTGCTGGCAACCTGGGCAAATTCGCCATGCAGGTTGGCCAGCGCGGTACGGTGAATGGTTTCGGCTGGGTAATGTTCGCCCCAAACGCCCGTTCGGTCGAAACAGGCGCAGGCATCGTGCGCGCAATATACGGCAAAACCGAAATTGCCCGCCATGCGCACCGAGGTAGAAACACAGTGGTTGGTGGTAATGCCCGCCACCACCAGCGTAGTGATGCGCAAGTCGTCCAGCCACGCTTTCAAGTCAGTGCCAATAAAGGCGCTGTTCACGGTTTTGGTGATGACAGGCTCATCGCCCTGCGGCTGCACCTGCGGGCAAAACGCAAAACCGGCATGGCTGGCATGCAAGGGCGATTGCGGGTTTTGCGAACTGTGCCGCACATGGAAAACCGGCAGGCCCCGCGCCCGCCACGCCGCCAGCAGCTGCCCGCAACGCTGTTCCGCATCCCTGTTGTTGCGGTTGCCGCCAAAAAAATCTTCTTGCGCAAAGCCCTGCTGCACATCAATCAACAGCAGAGCGGGGTTTGTGTCTGCAAAGGCCATATCGGCATGTCTCCCAGGCATTCAAATGTGATGCGGGGGTAACGCCTGCGCCGCACCAACCGCGGCATTCAGCTCCGCCAGCCGCTGCGGCGTGCCCACATCCGTCCAGCGGCCGGTGTACAAGCTGGCGCTGATACGCCCTTGCAGCATGGCCGCGCGCAACACGGGTGCCAGCGGCGCCACTTCGCCTTGCGGGTTGCCTGCGGCTATGGAGCACCACGGCGCGGCAAACAGGGCTTTTTTGAACAGGCCGATGGTGCTGTAGGTGTAACGCGGCAGTTGGGCGTTGCCTTCGTTTGCCACATGCGCAGTGCCGTCTTCACCCAAGGCAAAGTCGCCCGCCGGGTTGTGGGGCGGGTTGGGCACCAGCCAGATATGCGCCAGCGCGGGGCTGGCGGCAAAGCGGTCGTAATCGGCGCGGGCAAAGGCAAAGTCGGGCGCAAACACGTCGCCTGCGGCCAGCCAGAATACGGCTTCCAGCTGCGGCAGCGCACGGGCAATGCCGCCAGCGGTTTCGAGCGCGCGGCCAAAGTCTTGCTCCTCACGCGAATAAAGCAACTGCGTGGCTGGCAGCGCATCGCCATGCGCGTGTTGCTTGCCGAAATGCGCGGGTATTTGCTCGCCCAGCCAGCCGGTATTGACCAGCACGCGCGCAAACCCTTGCGCAGCCAGGGCGCGCATGGGCCATTCCAGCAAGGGCTTGCCATGCACGGGCAACAAGGGCTTGGGGGTGGTATCAGTCAGCGGGCGCATGCGGTTGCCGCGGCCAGCAGCCAGCAGCATGGCTTGCGCCAAGGGGGATGGGGTATCAGTCATACAAGCTATTTGGCTCCCGCGCAGAATGGGCAAAGGCTGCGGCGAGCGCGCGTTGCGGTTGGAACGGTTATGGAACAAATAGGGAACAGATAGGGAACGGTGGTTATTTGCGGGTTGTTATTTGAACAGAGCCGCTACGGCAGCCACAATCGTCATGCCGAACAGAATCCAGCGGATGATTTTGGGATCAAGACGCAAAGAGATTTTCACGCCGATCACAGACCCGATGGTATTGCCTGCGGCCAGCACCAGCGCCACGCTCCACCAGATTTTGCCTTGCGACATGAACACCAGCAGCGACACGGTGGTAAAGACCAGCGTGCACAGTATCTTCAAAGCATTGGCGCGTACCAGGTCGTAATGCAGCAGGCCCGTCATCAACGGCAAGAGCAAAAAGCCCGCGCTGGCCTGCACAAAGCCGCCATACATGCCCGTTAAAAACAGCAACAGCCGCGCGCCGCGCGTGGCGGCCACGGTTCTGGGCTGCGCCCCTTCGGGCACAAGCAGCAAATCGGGCTGGAAAAAAGACAGCGCCGCCACGGCCAGCACACTGATCAGCAAGGCCGGTTTGAGCACCGTATTGGGCAAAACGGAAGCCAGCACAGCCCCCACCAGCCCCCCGACGACCGTTGGCAACAAAATCTGGCGCACATCGTGCGTGGGCAGGCGGTCTGCCCGATAAAAGCTGCGGATGCCCGCCAGCGATTGAAAAAAAATGCCCACGCGGTTGCTGCCATTGGCAATATCCGGCGGCAAGCCGAACATCATCAACAGCGGCAACACCAGATTGGAGCCGCCCCCGGCCATCATATTGATGATGCAGGCAAACACGCCCAGCAGGCCAACGGCCACATACTGCCAAATTGTCAAATCCATTGCGTTTCCACTGCGTCTGCCATGGCGTTTGCCATTGCATTGAATGATGTTGTGCTAAGTGCCTCTGCACGCCTTGCGGCAAGGCGGAGATAGCCCGCATATTGTTCCCGCAAATACGAAAGCACCGGATCCCTGCAAGGCCCAGGGTGAACAAAGCACCAATAAGAAGCACAAATCAGTGATGCAGGTAGTTTATGCACGTTGCGCGCGCTACCCTTTGCCCAGAAAGAAACAACACCAGCGTGCGGCCTTGGCACCCGCCCCTTCATCTGCTGTTTTGCAGTGGCGCAAGGTTACGCGCGGGCTGGCGCTGCATGGTGCTTTGCCAATGGCGCGCCACGCCGTATTCACGCCAGGGCTGCCCGTTAAAATGTGCGTTGTTACCGAATTTTTCAAAAACCCCTTCTCCCCTACCCTTCGCACGGAGCCTTTCCATGACCCAAGCCAACACCACCCTCATGGCCAATGCCATTCGCGTGCTCAGTATCGACGCCGTTGAACAAGCCAAGTCCGGCCACCCGGGCGCGCCCATGGGCATGGCCGAAATGGCCGTGGCCCTGTGGGGCCGCCACCTGCGCCACAACCCCGGCAACCCCAAGTGGTACAACCGCGATCGCTTCGTGCTCTCCAACGGGCACGCCTCCATGCTGCAATACGCCCTGCTGCACTTCACGGGCTACGACTTGTCCATGGACGAAATCAAACGCTTTCGCCAACTGGGCAGCAAAACAGCCGGCCACCCCGAAGTGGGCGTAACCCCCGGCGTTGAAACCACCACCGGCCCCTTGGGCCAAGGCCTGGCCAATGCCGTAGGCATGGCGCTGGCAGAAAAGCTGCTGGCTGCCGAATTCAACCGCCCCAACTTCACCGTGGTAGATCACCACACGTATGTGATGCTGGGCGACGGCTGCCTGATGGAAGGCATCAGCCACGAGGCTTGCTCGCTGGCCGGCGCATGGAAGCTCAACAAACTCATCGCCCTGTACGACGACAACGGCATCAGCATCGACGGGCAAGTGCAACCCTGGTTTGCAGACGACACCGCCAAGCGCTTCGAGGCCTATCAGTGGAACGTAATCGGCCCGATTGACGGCCACGATGTAGACGCGGTAGACCAGGCCATTGCGCAAGCCAAGCAATCGGCCACCAAGCCCACCCTCATCATTTGCCGCACCACCATCGGCAAAGGCTCGCCCAACCGCCAAAACACCGCCAAAGCGCACGGCGAACCGCTGGGCGCAGAAGAAATTGCCCTGGCCCGCAAAGAGCTGGGCTGGAAGCACGCCCCCTTCGACATTCCCCAAGAGGTGTACCAGGCATGGAACGCCCAGGCGCAAGGCGCCGCGCTGGAAGCCGAATGGGATGCGCTGTTTGCCGCTTACGTCAAGGAATTTCCGCTGTTGGCGGGCGAGCTGCGCCGCCGCATGGAAGGCACCGTCAGCCGCATGGTGCAGCAACTGGCCGAGCGCATGCCGCGCGTGTACCAGCCGCACGCGCCTGCCGCCGCCACCCGCAAAGCCAGCCAAATGGCGCTTGAGAGCTTTACCGCCCACATGCCCGAGCTGCTGGGCGGCAGCGCCGACCTCACCGGCTCCAACCTCACCGCCACGCAAAACACCCTGCCCCTGCGCATAGCGGAAGATGGCGCAGTCGTCAAATACGACGACGGCTTTGTGGTACTGACCGACAAAAACAAAATCAGCGAAAGCGGCCTGGTTGGCCGCCACATCAACTACGGCGTGCGCGAATTCGGCATGGCCGCCATCATGAACGGCATCGCCCTGCACGGCGGCTACATCCCTTATGGCGGCACCTTCCTCACCTTCAGCGACTACAGCCGCAACGCCATCCGCATGGCCGCGCTCATGAAGCTGCGCGTGATCCACGTCTTCACGCACGACAGCATCGGCCTGGGCGAAGACGGCCCCACCCACCAAAGCATCGAGCACGCCGCCAGCCTGCGCCTCATCCCCAATCTGGACGTATGGCGCCCCTGCGACGTGGTGGAATCAGCCATTGCCTGGGCCACCGCGCTGGAAAACGAACACCGCCCCAGCGCCATGCTGCTCAGCCGCCAGAACGTGCCCTACATGCACAAAGACGACGCCAGCCTCATCGCCCGCGGCGGCTACGTGCTGGCCGAGCCATCGCGCGTAAGCTTGAGCCAGGCGGCGCAAGCCGTCATCATCGCCACCGGCAGCGAAGTGCACTTGGCCATGCAGGCGCAAGAGCAGCTTGCGCAACGCGGCATTGCCGCGCGCGTAGTCTCCATGCCCAGCACCACGGTGTTTGACCGCCAAACCGTCGCCTACAAAGAAACCGTGCTGCCGCCGCACCTGCCGCGCATTGCCGTCGAGGCCGGCCTGAGCGATTTCTGGTGGAAATACGGCTGCGCCGCCGTTGTCGGCATCGACACCTACGGCGAATCCGCACCGGCCAAAGACCTGTTTGCCCACTTCGGCTTTACGCCCGAAAATGTGGCAGACACCGTGCAGGCCGTGCTGGCCCGTTAAACGCACCGGCTAACGCGCGTTGCGCGCACGGCTTTTACCGCCCCCGTACAATGCCCTGCACAAGGATGGCCACACGGGGGCACCCAATCAATTTTTTCATACCACGCACTTTCAATTTCACGTACAGGAGTAAGCAAGCATGGCAATCAAAGTAGGCATTAACGGTTTTGGCCGCATCGGGCGCTGCGTGTTTCGCGCAGCCGTGCAAAATTTTGCAGACGACATCGAAATCGTCGGCATCAACGACCTGCTGGAGCCGGACTACCTGGCCTACATGCTCAAATACGACAGCGTGCATGGCCGCTTCCAGGGCGACATTGCCGTAGAAGGCAACCACCTGGTCGTCAATGGCAAAAAAATCCGCCTCACCGCCGAGCGCGACCCCGCCAACCTCAAATGGAACGAAGTGGGCGCTGACGTAGTGATCGAATCCACCGGCCTCTTCCTCACCAAAGAAGCCGCGCAAAAGCACCTGGACGCAGGTGCCAAAAAAGTCATCATGTCCGCCCCCAGCAAAGACGACACCCCCATGTTCGTCTACGGCGTCAATAGCGACAGCTATGCGGGCCAAACCATTGTCTCCAACGCATCCTGCACCACCAACTGCCTGGCGCCGCTGGCCAAAGTGCTCAACGACAAATGGGGCATCAAGCGCGGCCTGATGACCACCGTGCACGCCGCCACCGCCACGCAAAAAACCGTAGACGGCCCCAGCAACAAAGACTGGCGCGGCGGCCGCGGCATTCTCGAAAACATCATCCCCTCCAGCACCGGCGCGGCCAAAGCGGTAGGCGTGGTGCTGCCTGCCCTCAAAGGCAAACTCACCGGCATGTCTTTCCGCGTGCCCACGTCTGACGTCAGCGTGGTAGACCTGACCGTGGAGCTGGAAAAATCCGCCACATACGAAGAAATCTGCGCCGAAATGAAAGCGCAAAGCCAAGGCGCACTCAAAGGCGTGCTGGGCTACACCGAAGACAAAGTCGTAGCCACCGACTTCCGCGGCGACCCGCGCACCTCCATCTTCGACGCCGAAGCCGGCATTGCGCTGGACGGCACCTTCGTCAAACTGGTGAGCTGGTACGACAACGAATGGGGCTACTCCAACAAATGCCTGGAAATGGCCAAAGTCGTTGCCGCCAAATAAACGGGCGCAGGCGGCGTGATACTCGCCCGCATCATGGCTTTTTCATGCCCATCTTCATGCATCAATAGCCAGCGGGCTTGATCACACAAGCCACCCTGCATCACCACGCCAACCGGCTGACCCTCACCAGGGCAGCCGGTTTTTTCATGGCCACGCCGATGGCGACAAACGCAACCACCGCAGGCAGCCACATACGCAACGGGCAAACACACCTGCCATACACCCCGCCAACTTCACCTGCACCACCCACACCCGACCGACAACTTGGGCAACCTGGGCAACCTGGGCAACTTGGGCAACTTGGGCAACTTGGGCAACTTGGGCAACTTGGGCAACTTGGGCAA
>CAYUAF010000002.1:0-60725 GCA_964442555.1 uncultured Allobrachymonas sp. | reverse complement strand
ATCCGGTTTACAGGTCTTCCTGTAACGAGGGTTCGAATCCCTCTCTTTCCGCCAAATCACACGACATGTAAAAAGCCCTTGCAAGTTTGCAAGGGCTTTTTGTTTAAAGGGATTGCAGCGCCCATGCTTGCAGGCGCACGGCTGGCACTGCTGCATGGTTTTGTTGGGGCTCCAGTGTCTATTCGCGCCGATACCTGCTTTTCTAAAGCTACCCAAACACCACCTAGCTAAATAGGATGGTGCTGGCGGCAGGTGTTTTGCTAATTAGTGGGTTTTGTTTGGCAAGCAAAAGACAAGAAGTACACCTGGCGCAAGAGGCCGGTGCCGCAGGCGTTGTGGTTGTTGCGCCTGCGGGCGGGCCGTTTGCGCTTTGTTTTAATGCTCGCCCAGATAGGCTTGGCGGATGCGGTCGTCGGCCAGCAGGTCGTGCCCGCTGCCGGAGAAGCTGATGCTGCCTGTTTCCATAACGTAGCCGGTGTGGGCGACTTGCAGGGCGGCTTTGGCGTTTTGTTCCACCAGCAGCACGGTAACGCCTTCGGCATTGATTTGGCGGATGATGTCGAAAATCATGCTGACGATGATGGGGGCCAGGCCGAGCGAGGGTTCGTCCATCATGAGGACTTTGGGGCGCGTCATGAGGGCGCGGCCTACGGCGAGCATTTGTTGCTCGCCGCCGGAGAGGGTGCCGGCTTTTTGTTTGTAACGCTCTTTCAGGCGGGGAAAGAGCGCAAATACGTGCTCCAGGTCGGCTTCGATGTCGGTTTTGTCTTTGCGTGAGTAGGCGCCGAGGTAGAGGTTTTCGCTCACGTTGAGGTTGGGAAAAACGCGCCGGCCTTCGGGCACCAGCACAACGCCCGATTCGACGATGGTTTTGGTTTTGCCGTTGAAGATGCTTTGGCCGTTCCAGTTGATCGAGCCGCCATCGGCCTTGACCAGGCCGACGATGGCATTGAGGGTGGTGCTTTTGCCTGCGCCGTTGGCGCCGATCAGGGTGACGATTTGGCCGGCTGGCACGTCAAAGCTGATGCCGCGCAGGGCGTGGATGCCGCCGTAGCGCACAGAGAGGTTTTTGATAGAGAGCATGGTGCTTATTCCACTCCCAAATAGGCTTCGATGACTTTGGGGTCGTTCTGGATTTCTTCGGGTGTGCCGTGGGCGATGGTGCGCCCGTATTCGAGCACGTAGAGGCGGTTGCATACGCCCATGACGACTTGCATGTGGTGTTCGATCAGCACGATGGAGAGTTTGAATTTGTCGCGAATGGTGCGGATGAATTCCATCAGCTCGACCGATTCCTGCGGGTTCATGCCGGCGGCTGGCTCGTCCAGAAACAGCAGCCGGGGTTCGGTGGCCAGGGCGCGGGCGATTTCAAGCCGGCGCTGCTTGCCGTAGGGCAGGCTGGTGGAGCGGGCATCGGCGTATTTGAGCAGATCGACTTCGGCCAGCAGCTCGCGGGCGCGCTCGATTTGCCGGCGCTCTTTGCGCAGGTAGGAGGGCAGGCGCAAGGTGGCCTCGAACAGGTTGGCACCCAGGCGCATGTGCTGCGCGACCATGACGTTTTCCAGTACGCTCATTTCGCGAAACAGGCGGATGTTCTGGAAGGTGCGCGCAATGCCGAGTTTGGCGATGCGGTGCGGCTTCATGCCCGTGATGTTTTGCCCTGCAAAAACGACTTGGCCGCTGGTAGGGGTGTAGACGCCGGTGATGAGGTTGAACGATGTGGTTTTGCCTGCGCCGTTGGGGCCGATGAGGCCGACGACTTCGCCTTCATCCACGCGGACATTGAGGTCGGTGACGGCGGCCAGGCCGCCAAACTGCTTGTTGACGGCGGTGGTTTGCAGCAGGGTGCTCATGGTTGTGCTCCTTCGCTGTCGGCGGCGGGTTTGCGCTTGGGCAGCAGGCCGATTTTGGCCAGGCTGTCCCAGGTGAATTCGTTGGTGCCCATCAGGCCGCGCTGGCGGAAGATGACGACCACCATCAGCAGAACCGAGAAGAACACCATGCGCAGGCCGGGAATGCCGCTGGTTTGCCACACGCCCAGGTTGAGCGGGCCGTCGAGAAAGCGCAGGGCTTCCATCGCCACGGTAACGACAACGGCTGCGATCACCGAGCCGGTGATGGAGCCTACGCCGCCCAATACGACGATGAGCAGGATGTCGAAGGTTTTGAGAAAGATGAACTGCTTGGGATCGATCGTGGTGAGGTGGTGGGCCAGCAAGCCGCCGGCAATGCCCGCCATGGCGCTGGAGATGCTGAACGAGAGCACCTTCATGCCGAAGATATTGACGCCCATGGCCTCAGCGGCGATTTCGTTATCGCGAATGGCCTTGAAGCTGCGGCCGTAGGTGGAGCGAATCAGCAGCGCCATGAAGATGATGCAGGCTACCGCCGTGCCCCAGGCCCACCACATGGTGGTAAAGCGCGGCAGCCCCTTGAGGCCGAGCGAACCGTTGGTGATGGTTTGCATATTGGTCAGCAGCACGCGGATGATTTCCGAAAAGCCCAGCGTGGCAATGGCCAGATAGTCGTCGCGCAGGCGCAGGGCAATGCAGCCCAGCGCCCAACCAATCAGGCCCGACAGTAGCCCCGCCAGCAGCAGCGCGGGCACAAAGGGCAGGTGGATGTTTTCCAGCCAAGGCGCAACGGGGGCCAGCACGTAGTTGATGGACTTTTGCACGGGCGACATGGTGAGAATGGCGCAGGTGTAAGCGCCAATAGCCATAAAGCCCGCATGCCCCAGGCTGAACAGGCCGGTAAAGCCGTTGATCAGGTTCAGCGACAGGGCCAGAATCACGTTGATGGCGCAGAGCTTGAAGATCTGCATGGTGAAGGTGTCAAACGTGTGTTCGAACACGAACAACAGCACCGTAAACGCAATCAGCGCGCCCAGGGTGAGCAGGTTATTGCGGGTGGACGAGCCACGGTTGTAGGCGGTAACGGTCGGGGTCATTACACTTTCTCCCCTTGTTTGCTGCCCAGCAGGCCGGTGGGCTTGAACAGCAGCACGACGATGAGCAGAACGAAGGCAAAGGCGTCTTTGTAGCCGGTGAGTTCGGGCAGGAAGGCGATGGTCATCAGCTCGATCAGCCCCAGCAGCAGGCCACCCAGCACGGCGCCGGAAATGCTGCCGATGCCGCCAATCACCGCCGCGATAAAGCATTTGAGGCCGGGCATGATGCCCATGAGCGGCTCCAGCCGCGGGTACTTGAGCGCCCACATGATGCCGCCCACAGCCGCCAGCGCGCTGCCCACGGCAAAGGTAAAGGCCACGATGCGGTTGACATCAATCGCCATCAGGCGGGCGGCGTCAATATCGGTAGATACGGCGCGCATGGCCATGCCGGTTTTGGTGCGGTACACCACCCACAGCAAGGCGGCGAGGATGATGGCCGTAACCACGGGAATGACCACGCTGACAGTGGACACATGCACGCCGCCCAGCACAAAGGTAGAGGCAAAAACATCGGGCACGGGGAAAGCCTTGGGCCGCGCATCGAACAGCACGATGGCGAGGTTTTCGATCAGGAACGACGCACCGATGGCGCTGATCATGATGGAGATGCGGGGAGAGTCGCGCAAGGGGCGATAGGCCACGCGCTCCAGCCCCATGCCGAAGATGGTTGTCAGGCCGATGGCCACGATGACGGCCACCCACCACGGCATCATGAAAGCGGTGACGGCATAAAAAGCGATGTAGCCGCCGATCATGAAAACGTCGCCGTGGGCGAAGTTGATCAACCGCAAAATGCCATAAACCATGGTGTAGCCGATGGCAATCAACGCGTACAGGCTGCCGAGTGACAGCGCGTTGACAAACTGTTGCATGAAAGTCTGAAAATCCATGAGATACCTCTAGGCACTGCCGGAACGTGCAAGCCTTGCCGCAGGGCGGCTGCGCTTGCCCGCTGAACCGATGCCTGCGTGGGTGCTGGGCCCGGAATAAACGGTTCCGCTAAAAGGTGGTGGTTGCCGTATGCGAAAGGATGTGAAAAACAGTGTTCTGTGCGTGGTTGTGGGGATAGCCGGAATCGGTTGCCTGGGTCGCCATGCCGAATGACTGTGGAATGCTGCGGGCCATGTGGCGAAACAGGCGGATGCCGAATATGGAAACTGCCAAAAGTCAAAAACGACCAAAAATTGCCAAAAAACAGCCTGAAAAACCGCCTGGGGCTACCTTTTTCCAAACGTTTGCTGCGGCGATGCTGCAAAGGCTGCATGCCAAGCGCCATGCTGGCCGGTGGGTTCGGCAAACGGGCTGCTTCTTTACTCTGTAAACCTGATGACCGTTGCAGGGTGCCCGCAACGGTCATCAACAGGGGTGTTCAGCCAGTGGCCGGATTTAGCTGACCTGGGGCCGGTCAGATCAAGCGCCAATCAGGGCTTGACGGTGGACAGGAATGTGAACTTGCCACCCTTGACTTGCTTGAACACGGCCGGCTTGTCGGCATCGCGGTCGGCGTTGATGGTGATTTCGCCCGCAGCGCCTTCAAAGCCTTTGGTTTGTGCCAAAGCGTCGCGGATTTTTTGCGGATCAGCCGAGCCGGCGCGGGTAATGGCATCAAGCACCACGCGATACGCATCAAAGCCCAGGGCTACGAAGGCGGAAGGCTCTTTCTTGTACTCGTCGCGGTAGGCTTTCAGGAACTCTTCGGACGTTTTGTTGATGGGCACGTCGTTGGCAAAGAAGGTGGAGAGCACAGCGCCTTCAACCGCTTCGCCGCCTACTTGCAAGAAGGCGTCAATGTCCCAGGTGTCGGTGCCGATGAAGGGCGTGTTCATGCCCAGCGCGCGCGCCTGCTTGATGATCAGGGCCGACTCGGTGTAGTTGCCGGGCGCGAAGATCACGTCAGGATTGGCTTTTTTGATATTGGTCAGCTGGGCGGTAAAGTCCTGGTCGCCCGTGTTGTAGTCGGCTGTGGCCACTACGGCATTGGCATCGCCCGTGAGTTTGACGAAGTGGTCGGTAAAGAATTTGGCCAGACCGACGGAGTAGTCGTTGGACACTTCGCGGATGATGGCAACCTTTTTGGCCTTGAGCGTATCAAAGGCGTAGGACGCACCGGCTGTGCCCTGGAACGAATCCAGGAAGCACACGCGGAAGTAGTATTCGTTGCCTTTGGTGACGTTGGGGTTAGTGGCGGAAACGGCCACGGCGGGGATTTTGGCCTCGGCAAAGATGGGGCCGCCAGCCATGGACAGCGAACTGCCCCAGGAACCGATGACGGCGCTGACTTTTTCTTTTTGCGTTAGCACGGTAGCGGCGTTGGCAGCTTCTACCTTGTCGGATTTGTTATCCACAACAACCAGCTCGACTTTTTTGCCCAGCACGGTGGGGTAGAGTTTGTGAGCCAACTTGGCGCCCTCATATTCTTCCGTACCGCCTGCGCCGTTGGCACCGGTCAGCGGTTGGAAAATGCCGATCTTGATCACGTCGGCATTGGCGGTGCTGGCGGGCGCCGAGCTGCCGCTGTCGGCTGCGGGGGCTTGCTGCTTGGAGCAGCCGGCCAAAGTTGCGCCGGCTGCAACGATGGCAGCCAATGTCAGTGTGGAAAAAAGTCGCCGTTTCATGAAAAAAGCTCCTGGGCTTGATTGAAAAATCATGGATGACCGGTGGCAAGCCAACCGGTGCAGGGTGTCAGGCGCGTGTGCCCGCCAGGCAGAAAATACTTCCGGAAATTTTCTGTTTGTCAAGCATGATGCCTATGCCGTTTTGCGCAATCTTTCACGCAAAGGCACGCGATCACCTTTGCCAAGCAGGGTTATCAACCTGACCAAGTAGCATCTTAATACGTGTTGGCCCTGTTTGGATACGATTTGAGACAGATTGGCGCCTATTTGCGCGGCCTGTAGCGGCATTTTGTCGTGCAAGCGGCTACAGACGCGGGCTGCGTTCAGTAAGTGCGGGGCGTGGGCTGCGGACGGCGCGCGCATGCAAAGGGCGGAAACGGAAGCGCACGGCGACTTGAAGTTGCCCCATGCGCCACCATGTGGTGGGCTATGGAAAACAGTTCGTTCAATTCTCACCCCGGCATGATCACTTTGTACGACTCGGATGCGTTCATCGTGGTGCATATGTATGACCTGTCTGCCACAAACGATGCGGCAGGGAATGGCGCTGCCAGCGAGGCGCATAGCCCGCGCCTGGGGCGGGACGGGTTCGAGATCGTGGACAAACGCTCGGGCCGGCATGTGTATCTGGAAGGGCGCTGGGCAGAAGTGTTTGAGCGCCAAATCATCGCCTGGCGCCGCACCACGCCTACGCAAGAAGAAGTGGAAGACACGCTGGAACACTACGCGGGCTTGGCGGCCCACCCGGTTGTGTTGCACTGAAACGATCAACGCGAAAACGATCAACGCGATTGGACTGATCAGATAGTAATCAGATAGTAGATAGGGAGACCCAGGCCGTAGCGGCGAATGGGCGCGGCCTGCGGCACGATGCCTTGCCACAGGCCGCGTTTTTACTGGCTTTTTACTGGCGCAGTCTGCACGGGCAACTGGCGTGAAACCCGTGCAAACACGGCTCGCAACATTGCGTAAAAGCCCCTGCCCGTTGGGTGGCGCGGCTTGCCGGCATGGCAGGCTGGCGGTTCGCAAACCCGCGTCAAATCTGCGAAAATGGCGGGATGAGTGAATCGCAGAACACCCCTGAAAATACCCCCACATCCTCACCTGAAACCGGCTACGGCGAAGGCGCCATCCAGATCCTGGAAGGGCTGGAGGCCGTGCGCAAGCGCCCGGGCATGTATATCGGCGACACGTCTGACGGCACCGGCCTGCACCATTTGGTGTTCGAGGTGGTAGACAACTCCATCGACGAAGCCCTGGCCGGCTATTGCGACGACATCGTCGTTACCATCCACAGCGACAACTCCATCAGCATTGTGGACAATGGCCGCGGCATTCCCACCGGCGTGAAGATGGACGACAAGCACGAGCCCAAGCGCAGCGCTGCCGAAATCGCGCTGACCGAGCTGCACGCGGGCGGCAAGTTCAACCAAAACAGCTACAAGGTATCTGGTGGCCTGCACGGCGTGGGCGTGAGCTGCGTCAATGCCTTGTC
Organism: uncultured Allobrachymonas sp.; assembly: GCA_964442555.1. Taxonomy (GTDB): domain Bacteria; phylum Pseudomonadota; class Gammaproteobacteria; order Burkholderiales; family Burkholderiaceae_C; genus Brachymonas. The sequence goes on along the minus strand of CAYUAF010000002.1, from coordinate 53,662 downwards.
GAGCACGTTGCGCCTGGTGGTGCGCCGCGACGGCAAAAAGCACGAGCTGGAATTCAGCCGCGGCTTTGTGCAAAACCGCGTGGTCGAAACCGTGGACGGTGTGGAAATTTCGCCCATGCGCATCACTGGCGATACCGACAAGCGCGGCACCGAAGTGCGCTTTCTGCCCGATACCGAAATCTTCAAAGAAAACAACGACTTTCACTACGACATTCTGGCCAAGCGCCTGCGCGAGCTTTCGTTCTTGAACAACGGCGTGCGCATCCGCCTGGTGGACGAGCGCAGCGGCAAAGAAGACGATTTTGCCGGCAGCGGCGGCGTCAAGGGCTTCGTCGAGTTCATCAACGGCACCAAGAAGGTGCTGCACCCCACCCCCTTCCATGCCACGGGGGTGCGCCCGGCCGAAAGCTACGGCGGCATTCCCGGCACCGAGATCGGCGTGGAAGTGGCCATGCAGTGGAACGACGGCTATAACGAGCAGGTCCTCTGCTTCACCAACAACATCCCGCAGCGCGACGGCGGCACGCACCTGACCGGCCTGCGCGCGGCGATGACGCGCGTGATCGGCAAGTACATCGAGCAGAACGAGCTGGCCAAGAAGGCCAAGGTCGAGGTCAGCGGCGACGACATGCGCGAAGGCCTGTGCTCCGTGCTGTCGGTGAAAGTGCCCGAGCCCAAGTTCAGCAGCCAGACCAAGGACAAGCTCGTCAGCAGCGAAGTGCGCGCGCCGGTCGAAGACATCGTCGCCAAGGCGCTCACCGACTATCTGGAAGAAAAGCCCAACGACGCCAAGATCCTCTGCGGCAAGATCGTCGAGGCCGCCCGCGCCCGCGAGGCCGCGCGCAAGGCCCGCGAAATGACGCGCCGCAAGGGCGTGCTCGACGGCATGGGCCTGCCCGGCAAACTGGCCGACTGCCAGGAGAAAGACCCGGCCCTCTGCGAGATCTACATCGTCGAGGGCGACTCCGCCGGCGGCAGCGCCAAGCAAGGGCGCGACCGCAAGTTCCAGGCCATCTTGCCCCTGCGCGGCAAGATTTTGAACGTGGAGCGTGCGCGTTACGAAAAACTGCTCACCAGCAACGAAATCGTCACCCTCATCACCGCCTTAGGGACAGGTATCGGCAAAACCGCGGCTGATTCGGGCAAGAGCGCGGCAGACGACTTCAATATCGACAAACTGCGCTACCACCGCGTCATCATCATGACCGATGCCGACGTGGACGGCGCTCACATCCGCACCCTGCTGCTCACCTTCTTCTACCGGCAAATGCCAGAGCTGGTCGAGCGCGGTCACATCTACATCGCCCAGCCGCCGCTGTACAAGGTCAAGGCCGGCAAAGAGGAGCTGTACCTCAAAGACAACGCGGCGCTCGACGCCTTCTTGATGCGCGTGGCGCTCAAAGACGCCGTGGTGCACACCGGCGGCAACGCGCCCCAGCAGCTTACGGGCGACACCTTGGCCGAGCTGGCGCGCAAATACCAAGTAGCCGAAGGTGTGATTGGGCGGCTTTCGCAATTCATGGATGCCGAAGCCCTGCGCGCCATCGCCAGCGGCGTAGCGCTTGATCTGGACAGCGCCGAGGCCGCACACGCCAGCGCCGCCGCCTTGGCCCAGCGCCTGCGCGATATGCAGGCCAACGGCAGTGCCCCCGAAGTGACCAGCGAGCTGGATGCCCGTAGCGACAAACCCATGCTGCGCATCAGCCGCCGCCACCACGGCAACATCAAAAGCAGCGTCATCACGCAAGATTTTGTGCACGGCGCCGACTATGCGGCCTTGCACGAAGCGGCGCAAACCTTCCAGGGGCTGCTGGGCGAAGGTGCCCGTGTCACCCGTGGCGAAGGCGAGCGCATGCGCGAAGAGCGCGTGGCCGACTTCCGCCAGGCCATGCAATGGCTGCTGGCCGAAGCCGAGCGCACCACCGCCCGCCAGCGCTACAAGGGCTTGGGCGAAATGAACCCCGAGCAACTGTGGGAAACCACCATGGATCCCACCGTGCGCCGCCTGCTGCGCGTGCAGATCGACGATGCCATCGAAGCCGACCGGGTGTTCACCATGCTCATGGGAGACGAAGTGGAGCCGCGCCGCAACTTCATTGAAACCAATGCGCTGCGGGCCATGAATATCGATGCCTGATTCTGGTACTTGATGGCTGATATCTGTGGCGGGGCGTGCGACTTGCCTCTAAGCATGCCCTATGCCGCAGACAAACAAGCTCTAAACAAAATACCAGGACATGAACGTCCAAACACGGATACCCCAACTCATGCAAACCCTTCCTCCCTGCCCGCAGTGCGGGCTTGAAAACACCTACCTTGACGAAGCCCACTTCATCTGCCCCGATTGCGGGTACGAATGGCCAGCGCAAGCCGCGGCAGACGAAGACGATGCACCCACTGCCGTGCTGGATGCAAACGGTACCCCGCTGGCCGATGGCGATGCGGTGTTGTTGGTCAAAGACCTGAAGGTCAAGGGCAGTTCCATCACCCTGAAAAAAGGCACCAAAATCAAAAGCATTCGTTTGGTGGATGGCGCAGGCGGCCACAATGTGGACTGCAAAACCGAGCACGGCAGCATGATGCTGAAGTCGGAATTCCTCAAAAAAGCGTGACGTGCGCCGCCTGCTGTGCGTGCAGATGGATGGCGCCATCAAGGCTGACCGTGTGCTCACCATGCGCATGAGCACCGAGGTGGAGCTGTGGGCCCGCAACTTCATGGAAACCCATGCGCTACGGGCCGCCAACGGAGACGTATAAGCGGCCATACAGCCATCATGCAAAACGGCACCTTTGGGTGCCGTTTATTTTTCTACGCTCGCCGTATCAGGGCTTGGTTGCAGGGACCTGTTCGCGGTAGATTTTTTCTGGATTGAGCTTGCTGCTCCAGGGCAAGCCGCTGTTTTGCCAGCCATTGAGCACACGCATGCCTGCTTGCGGGCCTTCTTTGGCAGGGCTGCCCTGGAAGCCATGGATCACATACAGCGCATTGGGGAAGCCATGCTTCCGCAAATACTGGGCGCTGGGCTCGCCACGCTCGCTGCCCGAACGGCACATGGTGATGATGGTGGCATTTTTATCCAGGCCGCGCGCCTTCAGCGCAGCTGCTACTTGCTGGACAAACTGCGGATTGCGTTGCATCTCAAAACGCTGGTTTTGGCTGTCCCATTGCTGGCGATTGGCCAACATGAAAGGGATGTTCACATCCACCATGTCGGTATTGCCGACAAACATGATTTCTAGTGGATCGCGCACATCGATAAACAAGACCTGTTCACCCGTTGTTTTCTCTAGCTGGTAAGCGGCTTCGGCCGTAATGCCTATGGAAGGGGGAGTGGCGGTCGCAGTGGTTTGTGCTTGCAGGGGCAAAGCACACGCAGCCGCCAAGCATGCGATCAACAAACGATGGTTCATGGAAAACTCCTGATAAAAGTTAGGTGCGCGCAATATTATATGTTTTTATAGATAGATTTGCTGCAGAGAACGTGCGGCACAGGCTGAATGGGACCTGCCCATCGCACAAGCATGCGCAAGGCGGCCTTTCAGCAACATTCCCATCGCCAGCCCAGCCAATACATGGTTCCCAATCCTGTTGCGTGGCGGTTTGGGCTGACGCAAGGCGATAATGCAAAATGGATCGTTTGGCAGTGTGCCGGACGTGGATGGTGTTGGCGCAGCATGGTGCCGTGTATTTGCTGCACGCAGGAATTATTTGAGGACACGCATGATTTCGGTTGAAAAAATTGGTGGAACGTCGATGTCGGCCTTTGACCAGGTGCTGCATCACATCATGCTGCAAGACAAGTCGCGCATTTATGGCCGTATCTATGTGGTGTCGGCCTATTCCGGCGTAACCAACCAGCTGCTGGAGCACAAAAAAACCGGCGAGCCGGGCATTTACGCCCTGTTTGCCAACGGGCAAGACTATGTGGGCGCGTTGGCGAAGCTGGCAGAAAGCCTCAAGGCCATCAACGCGGGCTTTGCCAGCTTGGGCTTGCCGCTGGATGTGGCCGATGCGTTTGTGGATCGGCGTATTGCCGAGGCGCGCGAGCATTTGCACGCCATGCGCCATGTGCTGGCCAGCGGCTACCTTAGCCGCAAAAACGTGTTGCTGGCCGCGCGCGAAATTCTGGCTTCCATCGGCGAGTCGCATAGCGCCTTCAACTCGGTGGAAATACTCAAGGCTCACGGCGTGCAGGCCGTTTTGATGGATTTGGCGGGCTTTCACGACAGCAAGGCCTGGACGATTGACGAGCGCATCCACCACAGCTTCAAGGGGCTGGATATTGCCAATAGCGTGATTGTGGCTACGGGTTATACCAAGGGCACAGAGGGCATCATGCGCGAGTTCGACCGTGGCTACTCTGAAGTTACCTTCAGCAAGATCGCGGTGGAAGTGCGCCCCGACGAGGCGGTGATTCACAAGGAATTCCACCTCTCATCTGCCGACCCCAATATCGTGGGGCTGGAAAACGCCGTGATTGTTGGCGCCACCAACTACGATGTGGCCGACCAATTGGCCGATGTGGGCATGGAGGCGATTCATCCCAAAGCGTCCAAGCCGATGGAGTACGCGGGCATTCCGATTCGCCTGAAAAACACCTTCGAGCCCGAGCACCCCGGCACGCTGATTACCAAAGACTATGTGGGCGAGAGCGCGCGGGTCGAGATCATCACCGGCAGCGATCAGGTCACGCTGGTGGAAATTCACGACCCCCACATGGTGGGCACGGTGGGGTTTGATTTGGGGCTGGTGGGTATCCTGTCCCGCCACAATATTTCGTACATCCTCAAGGCCACCAATGCCAACTCGATTGCCCACCTGCTGTGGGACAAGGCCGTCACGCCGGAGCTGATTGCCGAGCTGGAAGCCAAGTACCAGGTTGTTACCGTCAAGCCCTGCGCAATCGTGTGCGTGATCGGCTCCAACATCGCCATTCCGGGCGTGCTGGCGCGCGCTGCGCAAGCCATGGCTGATGCCGGGGTCAATGTCAATTGCATTTCGCAAACGCTGCGCCAGGTCAATATGCAGTTCCTGGTGGATCGCGACAACTACAAGCCCGCCATCATCGCCCTGAACCGGGCGCTATGCCTGTCATTGCGCTCGCTTGTGCCACTTGGCTGCGAGTAAGAAGTAGCCCCCGCCAAAAACCGTGTTTGCGGACGACGGGCGGCTGCCCCCCTATGTTTTCTGCCTTGTTTTTTTGACTGCCATGCAACCGACACCCCTGACCGCCTTGCACACTTCGCACATCCGCTCGCTGCCCTTGCTGGCACGCGGCAAGGTGCGCGACAACTACGCCGTGGGCGATGACCGCATCCTGATGGTGGCCAGCGACCGCATCAGCGCGTTTGACGTCATCATGTCCGAGCCGATACCCGGCAAGGGCGCATTGCTGACGCAAATGGCCCTGTTCTGGTTTGAGAAGCTGGGCCATATCTGCCCCAACCATTTGACGGGCGATGCGCCCGAAACCGTGGTGCAGCCCGACGAAGTGGCGCAAGTGCAGAGCCGCAGCATGCTGGTCAAGCGCCTCAAGCCCTTGCCGGTCGAGGCCGTGGTGCGCGGCTATTTGGCAGGCAGCGGCTGGGCCGAATACCGCCAGCAGCAAAGCGTGTGCGGCGTGCCTTTGCCCGCAGGCTTGAGCAATGCCGCCAAACTGCCCGAGCCGATCTTTACGCCCGCAGCCAAGGCGGCCGTGGGCGAGCATGACGAAAACATCAGCTTTGCGCAGGTAGAAGCCACCATTGGCAAAGAACTGGCGGCCCAGATGCGCGATGTGAGCATTGCTCTGTACCGGGCGGCAGCCGATTACGCGCTGACCAAGGGCATCATCATTGCCGATACCAAATTCGAATTCGGCCTGGATGAGAACGGCACCCTCACCTTGATGGACGAGGTGCTCACGCCCGACAGTTCGCGCTACTGGCCGCAGGCCGGATACGAAGCTGCTTACCTGGCTGGCAAAAACCCGCCCAGCTACGACAAGCAATACCTGCGCGATTGGCTGGAAACGGCTACGGTCAATGGTCAGGCCTGGAACAAAACCGCGCCTGCGCCCAGCCTGCCGGCAAAAGTGATTGCCAACACGGCAGCCAAATACCGCGAGGCGTTTGAGGCGCTCACGCGGTAAACGGCACTTTTGCCAACGGCTGTGGCTCGTGCGATGGGCCTGTTGCCTCGTAGCCCTTGAAAACCCATGTCCCGCAATGCGAGGCATGGGTTTTTTAGTGTCTGTTCGGGAGTCTGGTTTATTCTTTAGCCGGAACCCCAGACAGCCTGTTGCAGCTCTGGCGGCAGCTCGTTGGCCAAGGCTATTTCTTCGCGCTGGTGATGGTGTTCCAGCAAATGTCGCAAGGCGTGTATGGCGTCCAGCAAATCCAGTATGGCTTGCCGCTGGCCCGTGGTATCGATGGGCGGGTGCTGGGCAATATGCCGGAGTTTGAGCAAGTACTCATCTGCTAGCAGCATAATGCGTTCGTGTTCCAACAGATACATGCGGGCAGGCCAGCGGGCACGGGCAGGAATGTGCGGCAGCAGCTGTGTGTTTTCGATGTCGATATGGTGCTTCAATGCCTGTTGCCAGCGCTGAAAGTGCTGCAAGGCCCCTGCAAAATCAGCCCCGATCAAATCCAGAAGATGTGCGTGCAGCAGGACGCCGATGCGCGCATGTTCTTGTTCAAAGTAGTTTGCTGGATTGTGCATATGGCGGCTTTGCCCTTGGGGCGCTTATCCGGCAGACAAGCGCAGTTCAGCGGATAAGCGCAGGTAGCGTTGCCTGCGCTGCTTAATACGCCTGAATGGCGGCGCTGTCGATTTGATAGTTTTGCGGGCCGCGGTGCGCCACTTTGACGGAGCCCATGTAATTGCCCAGCCGGGCGCAGCGCAGCAAGTCCCAGCCTTTCTCCAGCCCGTACAGCAGGGCGCCGCGCCAGGCGTCGCCACAGCCTGTGGGGTCTACCACGTCTTGCGGCGGCACGGCGTCAATGGCGTGGCGCTGGCCGTTTTGCCAGACTTCGCAGCCGTTTTCGCCCAGCGTCACGATCAGGCCGCGCACGCGTTGCGAGAGCGCTGCGCGGTCGGTTTGCAGCTTTTCGCACAGCAAAAAGGCTTCGTAGTCATTGACGGTGATCCAGCCGGCCTGCGCAATCAGCACTTCCAGCTCGTCGGCAGTGAATTGGGGCAGTTGCTGCCCGGGGTCGAACACAAAGGCAATGCCCGCTGCGTGCAATTGCCGCGCGTGCAGCTGCATGGCCTCTTTGGCGTTGGGCGAAACAATGGCGACAGCAACGGATGGGTCTTGCGGCACGTCGTGCTCATGCGCCACGCCCATGGCGCCGGGGTGAAAGGCCGTGATCTGGTTGTGGTGCTCGTCGGTCACGATGGTGCATTGGCCGGTGTAGCAATCTTCCCGCAGGGCGATGTAGCGGGTGTCGATGTGCAGCTGTTGCAGGCGCTCCAGATAGTGGGCACCGTCTTTGCCCAGCGTGGCCAGCGGTAGCGGGTGGGCGCCCAGCTGTTTGACGGCATAGGCGATGTTGCCCGCGCAGCCGCCGTAGTCGCTGCGCATTTGCGGCGTGAGGAAAGACACGTTCAGGCGCGCAATCTGCTGCGGCAGGATGTGGTCGGCAAAGCGCCCGTTGAAGACCAGAATATTGTCAAAGGCCATGGAGCCCGAGATGAGAATAGACATGCTTGCTGCTGGGTTGGTGGAAAAAATCAAGGGTAGAAGACGGCAATGCGGTAACCCGAAATGCCCCGTTGCGCCAGCGCAGGCGGCAGCTGCACAACGATTTCGGTCGTGGCATCCCACTGCCCGCGCGGCGGCAACAGGGCAGGGGTGGGCAAGGCGGGGTCAGACACGATCACCCGCTTGGCAACCAGTTGTTCGTCGTCATCCAGCAAGGCCAGCTCCAGCGCGGGCATGGCCACGGGGTGCGTGCTGCTGTTGCGCAGGCTTACGCGCAGTTGGTAAGAGTCGTCCGGATTGCGCAAAAAGTCGCTGTCTTCGATTTCGATGGCCTGAATGTTCTGCCAGGCCGGAACCTGCCAGCGCAAAGCCTCGAAGGCGCTGCGCGCCAAGGGAATGCGCGCCGCCAGCGATGCGCGGTGATGGTAGGCCCACTGCCCGGCCAGCGTGAGCAGGCCCGTGGCAACGCCCGCCAGCAGGGCAGCCCTGACTTGCGGCCGCCGCCAGAAAGCACGGCGCTGCGCATCGCGCATGAAAGCGAAATCTTCTGCTGCTATCGGGGTGGCAGGGGCAGGGTCGGCTTCTGCCACTGGCTGTGGAGTAGTTGCGGCCACGGCTGCGGCAGATGCCGGGCTTGGGGCAGGCGCGGTGGCGGCGCTATCCGTTGCATGAGCGGCCTTGTCGGCCTCTGCATGGCTGCTGCTTGCAGGCTGGGCGGGGGGCGATGGCGGCTCTGCAACCGGGGTGGATTGCAAAGGGGCAGATAAAGCCTGCTGCGCATGCTTGGCGGCAGACGGCTCTTGGGTAGCAGCTTCTGCTACGGGTTTTGCTGCGGGCGTGTTTGTGTCGCTGCGGCGCTTTTTCTCGGGCAGTGCGGGCGGTTGTTGCACGGGCGCTGCCGGAGAGGGAGCCTCCTGCTTTTTGCTGGATTGGAAGGGCGACAGCAGGGCCTGCCACAGAGCCTGCAAGCCGCTGGGTTGCTTGCGCGTCGATGTTTTGGTCCGGCGGCGCGCTTTGGCCGCGTCTTTGCTTTTGAGCCGGCGTTGCTCCCGGCGGACGCGCCTGCGCCGCATGGCCTCTGCTTCCGCGTCTGCGTCTTCTTTTTCGTTCTCGCTTGGGGCGTGATCGCTGGCTGCGCTGATAGCGGCTGTGTTTGCTACGCTGGTTTGCGCTGGTGGCGCTACATCGGCTTTTGCCGCAGTGGCTTTGTCTGCCGCAACTGCGACGGCTGCAACGGGCGCAGGCGCTGCTGGGGCTTCCTGGTTCCCGGCAGGGTCGGGCAGGGCTGGGGGTGCAGGCGGCGTATCGGCTTCTTTGGCCGGTGGAGTATGCGCGCTTGCTGTCAGCGTATCGGCAGGTGTGTTGCCGTTTGCGTGATGCGTGGCTTGGCCGTTTGCCTTGTCAGATTGATCTGCCGGTGCGGCTGCCGGTTGCAGTGTCATATCTGTCTGCGGGGCAGGGGCAGTATCGGCTGTATCGGTTGCATCGGCGGGCTGCGCCGATGGGGTGGCAGCGGAATTGCTGTCTGTTTTGGGGGGCTGGCTGGTTTGCGTTTCAGTAGGTGCCGGTAAAACCGCGGACGCTTCGGCCATGTTCCCGGGGCTGGCTGCGCCGTGGGCCGAAACCGCCTCTGCGGTTATTGCGGGGGGCGAAGTATCTTGCAGGCTGGTTTGCGGGCTGGTCGTACGCAAAAAAGCGGGCGGTGCGGACGGCTGGGGCAGCGGATAGGGGCTGGGCGCTTTGCTTTGCTCCAGCAGCAAAACGCTGTTGGCGGATGCGGCTGGTGTTGTTTCTTGTTCGGGTTGTGGAGCTTTTGTGGCAGATGAATCTGCTGGCGGCGGTGTTTGCGGCCTGGCGCTTGTGACGGGGGCTGTTGCCTCGTCGGGCGCGGCGGTATCTGGGGCCACGCTTTGCGGGGCATCAACCATATGGGCCGAAGATGCATGCGTTGCGCTTGCCACGGCGGGCGTATTTTCGGGAGTTGCGGCAGCGCCGGGCGTTGTTGGCGCTGCTGGGGCAGGGGCTGCTTTATCTGAACTGGTGCTGGCAGCGCCAGCGTTGGCGGGAGTACTGGCAGATGCTGGTTTTTGCGCCTTATTGCTGCTATCTGCCGCCTTGATGGGGGTATTTTCTGCGGTGGCGGCGGTTTTTTCTGCCTGTTGCGCGGCGGCTTTTTTGGCAGCTACGATGGACGCAATGCGTTCCAGCATATTGTCGGTTGCCGTGGTGCCGCCGGTTTTGGGCTGCGGTTGGGCCGCGTGTGCCGCAGGTTCTTCTGCCGCAGGCAATGATGTGCTTGCGCTGTTGGCAGGGTGTGGCGTTTCCGCCTTTGGGGCAGCTGTGGGCGCGGGCGCTGTCGCTTCGGCACGGGGTTGCGCAGCAAGCCGGGAGGGTGCGCCGTGTGCCGCTTGGGGCGTAGGCGCAGGAACAGAGGCTAGAGGAGGCGTTACCGCAGCAGGCTCGTCGATGAGTACGGAGAGATGTTCTTGCGCTTTGTATACCACCTGGCAGTGGCCGCAGCGCACCCAGCCTTGCGCAATGCGCAATTGATCGTCCACGATCTTGAATGCGGTACCGCAACTGGGGCAATGAGTGACATAAGGCATGGTGTGTGCATTGTAGGGGGCGCAAGGCCGTTCAAGCAGGCGCAATGTCTGGGATTGTTGCCGCTTTGGGGTGCAAATCACGCTTGTTGCGTTGATGTTGCGGGAATTTCCTTTCTTTTGGTTGCGCCGTGGCGGCTGCACGATGGATGGCCTGCTGCGGGTGACGGAGGGGGTTGCATCTGTTCAGCAAACAACACCGGAGAGCTGCCAAGCCACTAGCCGCTGTAACGCGCGCTGGTATGAGGCTTGTTGCCGACCGGTTTGTGCCACTGCATGCACGGGGAGGATGCAATCGGTTGGCTAGGGTCTGTTCACCCTATTTTTGAAGCATGCGTTGCGAGCAAAAAGGCCATTTGAAAATATCATTCGCCAAAGCGCCAGCCGCAGTCAGGGGGCTATTTCTTGGCAAGGCTGGCAACAAGGGCGAGTCGCTTTTTTGATCACAATCCGAAGAAGGGAACAGGCTCACAAAGCCGCCACGCGTTGTTGTGCTCCTTGCGCAGACGCCCTGTCTGCGCATCGTCGCACGCCTTAATTGGTGGCTTTTAGCGGCTTTGTGAGGATGTTCGCTGGCCCTAGTCTGCCCTTGCAACAGCGCCCGCACAGCAGCAACTTACGCCGCACGTCGCCCCGTGAGCAACACCCAGCCGTCTTGCGCGTCGCTCACGGTCAATTCCAGATAGGGCGCATAGGCTTGTTGCAGCTCTTGCGTTTGGCGCTCCAGTATGCCCGCCAGCACCAAATGCCCGCCGGGCGCAACGTGCGCGCACAGCAGCGGAGCCAGCACTTTCAGGGGGCTGGCCAGAATATTGGCCAGCACGATGTTGTAGCTGGCCTGCGCCGGCTCGACCAGATCGGGCAGGCCGCAGCGCACGGTCACGGCGTTGTTGGCGGCATTGTCTTGCGTTGCGGTGACGGCAGCGGGATCGATATCGACGGCATCAATCTGGGTGGCGCCAAACTGGGCCGCGCCAATGGCCAAAATACCCGAGCCGCAGCCGTAGTCCAGCACGCGGGCATCACGCACATCGGGATTGCGTGCCAGCCAGCGCAGGCACATGCAGGTGGTGGGGTGCGTGCCGGTGCCAAAGGCCAGGCCCGGATCCAGCCGGATGATGTGCTGCGCCTGGGCGGGCGTTTCGTGCCAGCTGGGCACAATCCAGAAATCATCCGTAATGGCAACGGGGGTGAATTGCGATTGTGTCAGCCGCACCCAGTCTTGCTCGGGCAGGGGCGAAATGTCCAAAACGCGGCTGCCTGCAAAAAAATCTTGCGCTTGCAGCAGGCGCGCCGCTTCTTCGGCTGCTTCTTGCGTGGCAAAGAGCGCCGTGATGAGCGAGCGTTGCCAGCCTTCTTTGGGCGCGGGCATGCCGGGTTCGCCAAAAAGCGGCTGCTCGGCCTCGGTTTGCGCGTCGGCATCTTCTACCGAAACGCTCAAGGCATCCAGCGCCTGTAGCGCTTCGCTGATGGTTTCTACCTCTGCTTCGGGGCAGAGCAGGCGTATTTCAAACACGGCCAAATTCCTTCATTGGCATGGCGGCTGGCGGTTGATGCCGGCTTGGCGGGCAGCCGCCTGCAAAGCGCCGTATGCATGCGCCTTGCAAGGGGCGGCGTTACAACAAGCAAGCCAAAAAGCAAGCGCCCGCTTACCGCGAATGCTGCGCCAGCCATTGCTCCAGATAGTGGATGTTGGTGCCGCCTTCGATAAAGCGGGCGTCCACCATCAAATCGCGGTGCAGCGGGATGTTGGTGCTGATGCCTTCGATCAGCGTTTCGCCCAGCGCCGTGCGCATGCGCGCCATGGCCTGCTCGCGGGTGTCGCCGTAAACGATGAGCTTGGCGATCATCGAATCGTAGTTAGGCGGCACGGAGTAGTTGGTGTACACATGGCTGTCTACCCGCACGCCGGGGCCTCCCGGCGGGTGCCACAAGGTGATGCGGCCCGGCGACGGGGTGAATTTGTACGGGTCTTCGGCGTTGATGCGGCACTCGAACGCGTGGCCGCGCATGGTGATATTGCGTTGGCTAAACGGCAATTTCTCGCCTGCGGCCACCATGATTTGCGTGCGCACGATGTCGATGCCGGTGGTCCACTCCGTGAGCGTATGCTCCACCTGCAGGCGGGTGTTCATTTCGATGAAGTAAAACTCGCCGTTTTCGTACAAGAACTCGAACGTGCCCGCATTGCGGTAGCCGATTTTTTTGCAGGCGGTGACGCAACGGTCGCCAATGCGCTCGATCAGGCGGCGGGGAATGCCCGGAGCCGGAGATTCTTCAATCACCTTTTGGTGGCGGCGCTGCATGGAGCAATCGCGCTCGCCCAAAAAGACGGCATTTTTGTAATTGTCGGCAATGACCTGAATCTCGATATGGCGCGGGTTTTGCAGGAATTTTTCCATGTACACCGCGGGGTTGCCAAAGGCCGCGCTGGCTTCGGCGCGCGTCATGGACACGGCATTGAGCAAAGCCGCCTCGGTATGCACCACGCGCATGCCGCGCCCGCCGCCGCCGCCTGCCGCCTTGATGATGACGGGGTAGCCGATGCGCTTGGCAATGCGCTTGAGTTCTGCGGGGTCGTCGGGCAGTGCGCCTTCGGAGCCGGGCACGCAAGGCACGCCCGCCTTGATCATGGCGTGCTTGGCCGATACCTTGTCGCCCATGATGCGGATGGCCTCGGGGCTGGGGCCGATGAAGGTAAAGCCGCTTTTTTCCACGCGCTCGGCAAAGTCGGCGTTTTCGGCCAAAAAGCCGTAGCCCGGGTGAATCGCCTCGGCATCGGCCACTTCGGCCGCCGCAATGATGGCGGGCATATTGAGGTAGCTCTGGGGCGAAGGGGCGGGGCCAATGCAGATGGCCTCGTCGGCCAGCTTGACGTATTTGGCCTCGCGGTCGGCTTCGGAATAAACCACAACCGCTTGAATGCCCATTTCCTTACAGGCACGCTGGATGCGCAGGGCGATTTCGCCCCGGTTGGCAATCAGTATTTTCTTGAACATAAAGATGATCCCGCAGTTCAGCCGCTAGGGCGCGGCACGGGCATGCGCAGTGCGTGCGACCCGTGCCGGATAGGCCGTTTATTCGATAACGAACAGCGTTTGGCCAAACTCGACCGCGTCGCCGTTGTTGACCAGAATTTGCGTCACGGTGCCGGCCACTTCTGCCTCGATTTCGTTGAGGATCTTCATGGCCTCGATGATGCACAGGGTTTGCCCGGCCTTCACGGTGCTGCCTACCTCAACAAATGGCTCGGCGCCGGGGCTGCTGGCGCGGTAGAACGTGCCCACCATGGGTGATTTCACTGTGTGACCGGCCGTAGCAGCAGGTGCGGGCGCGGCAGCAGGCGCTGCGGCGCTGGCGGCGGGCTGGGTTGCCGCGGGGACTGCCTGCACCACGGGCGCAGCTTGCATGACGGGTGGCTGGGCGTAAACAACGGGCGCTGCCTCGGCCGCAACGCTTTTGACGATGCGTACTTTGCCTTCGGCCTCGGTGATTTCCAGCTCGGAAACGTTGGACTCCGACACCAGGTCAATCAGGGTTTTGAGTTTTCGCAGATCCATGGTGAATCTTTCTGTGTTGCCATTGGCTAGTAGAGGTCGGGTCGGCGGGCGCCGTGTGCGGCGCTGGCAACCTGACGTCTGCCGTGAATGGCTGGGTTGAAAAAACAAGCAATGCCAGTGCGCATTTTGTCACAAACTGGTGCTTGAAGGGCAAAATAATTGATCTCCTAGAAAAAAGCTGGGAAAAGCGCAAAACTTTCAAATAACTGCCGCGATCGTGATGGATGGCGAGCGGGAATGGCTGCCGCGGGCTTTTTGGCCAGACTTGCATCAAACAACGAAACAAAAACGTGTTTTTGCGGAAAGATATTGAAAGTTGCCGCTGTTTGCTGGGAAATGGCGCTTTGCTTGGGTGTAACGCAAAGGCATTCAAATACCCCAGGTGATATCGGCCTGGGCCGCTTGGCTTTTGAGCAGCATATTCAAAAAAGGCAGGGCGCGTGTGTGAAAAGGCACGGGCAGTTCGGCAACGCTGCGGTTGTCTTCATCGGCGGTGCGGCCTGCCGCAGCCGCTTGTGTTTTGGAGCGATCCATGGCGGTTTGCAAGGCAGCTGCTACGCCGGGCAGCTGGTCGGCCGGAATCACGCCGCGCTGCTCCAGTGGCCGACCGATGGCGGAGAAGATTTCTTCGGCATGGGGCGCGAGCATGACGATTTCGCCAGCGGCGGCAGAGTTGAAGCGGTACAGCATCATGGCCTCCTGGGTCGTGTGGAATCCGGTAGGGAGTTGTGTGCGTTTCGGTTCATTCTAGCGCCTGGTTGCCGTCGCGCAACAGGGCTTGTAGCCGTTCTGCCGTACCGCGCAACGGGCGGCCATGGGCATCTGCCAGCAGGCTGCCGCGCCGGGCCAGGTGCGCATTGACCAACAGGTGCACGCCTACATGCTCTTGCAGGCCCTCGCACCAGGCGTGGATGCTGAGGGCGTCCACATCGTGCCCGTGCAGCCCCTGCACGCGGCTGACGGTGTAATCGATGCGCTGATCCATCAAGACGATTTCAACCGCTTTGGCATCATCGGCAAACAGGTGCAGGTACACGTCATTCAGGCGCGTGGCTGTGCCGTTCCACACGGCGCCGCCAACCAGCGGTTCAAATTCATGCAGCCGCAGCATCCACAGCAGGGCCAGTTCGCGCAGGGCGGCCAGCTCGCGCGGCTGGGTGTCTGCGCAAAACAGGGCGATGTGCTCGCGCACGGCGGCTTCGAGCTGGTCGTTGTCGGGCAAGGGGGTGCGGGCGGGCAGGCCCAGTTCCTTGAGTGCGCGGCGCTTGGCGGCGGCGTATTCCAGCCCTTCTTCTACCACCAGGCGGGCGGCAGTGGGGGCGATGGCGGCGAGATCGGATGTCATGCCCGCATTGTGACCGAAGAAGGCGCATTGGGTATGCCAACAGTCTGGCAGGCCTGCCCGATATGCGTAGGGACGAAGCATGTGCCGATGCGTTGCGGACCGATCAGCAACACCGCTAGGTGCTAGTAAGCGATAAATGCTCTATAAGAGAGCGCCCGTTTGGATGTGCCCGTTCGGGTGGCTGCACCAGTTGCATGCGGCGGTTCAATACACCGGCGGCATGCCTGGCGGGCGGGTTTTGAAGCGTTTGTGTAGCCAGAAATATTCGGCGGGGCGCTGGCGTACCCAGTCTTCCAGATGGGTGTTCATGCGCTGGGTGTCGGCGTAGACATCGTCTGTGGGAAAGTCGCGCCAAGGCTCGCTCAGGTGCACGGTGTAGCCGTGCGCTTCCATATATGTCACGGCAGTAATGACTTGTGCCCGCCCCAGCCGCGCAAAGCGCGACAGCGAAGGGATGGTAGCGGCGGGGTGGCCGAAAAAATTCACGAAGATGGATTCTTCCGCGCCAAAGTTCATGTCAGGCAGCAGATACAGCATGCCGCCTTGGCGCAGCGCAGCGATGATGGGTTTGATGCCACCGCCTTTCCACAAAGGCAGGCTGTTGGGGAAGCGGCTGCGCCCGCGACGTATCCAACGATCCATCACGGCGTTACGTTGCGGGCTGTAGATGGTGACGCAGGCGCGGTCGCTCAGCAGCGGCACCAGCAGCATGCCGCCGGCATCCATGCCCAGAAAATGCGGTGCAAACAAGATGGTGGGGGTGTTGGCGCGCACGGCTGTGCTGTCGCCGGCCAGGCGGATGCGCCGTTGCAGCAAGGCTTCGCTGCCGTGCCACAGCCAGATGCGGTCGAACAGCGATTGCGCCAGGCGCACGCAGTGTTGCCGGATGATGCGTTGGCGCTGGGCCGCGTCCAGTTCGGGGAAGCACAGCTGCAAATTGATGTCGGCAATGCGTTTGCGCTTGCGCGCCAAGTCCAGAACCAGATACATGAGCCAACCCAGCGCCGCGCCCAATGCGCGCCATACGCCCAGGGGAAGCCGGGCCAGCAGCGCCAGCACGGCGTATGTGGCGCGTTCCATGCCGCTAGGCGGGGGCAATACGCGCGGCGGCTCTTCTGCCGGGCCGGGGGCGGGCGGGGTGGAGGTGGCGGCAGGCTGTGTCACGCGCGGGGTTCCTTGCTGTCTGGGCTTGCCGCATTTGCTGTATCTGCCGTATCTGCCACAGAGGCCGCAGCAGCAGGCGGTGCAGCCTCGGCCGTGGCGGGCTGCGGGAGCGGATTGCGGTAGCGGGCGTAGCTCCACATGTATTGTTCTGGCGCGGTCAGAATCAGGGCTTCCATCGCCTGGTTGATTTGCGTCACGGCTGTTTGCAGATCGGATGACAGCGGCTCCGGCATGGGCACGCAATGCAGGCGGTAGCCGCGCGCGCAGGGCAGGCGCTCGCCCCACACGAAGACGGGCACAGCGCCCGTTTGGTGCACCAGCTTGGCCGCCAAGGTCATGGTGTAGGCCGGGCGGCCAAAAAACGGCGCCCACAGGCCCTGGCCTTCTGGCGGCACATGATCGGGCAAGATGCCCACGGCGCGGTTCTGGCGCAGTTCGCGCACCATGTGGCGCACGCCAGCCAGCGTGGTAGGCACGGTGCGCAAGCCGGGGCGGTTGCGCACATGCTTCATCATCTCGACCATCCAGCTCTGGTTGGGCGGGCGGTACATCACGGTCAGGTCGCCGTGTTGCCGGTGGAAGCGCTCGGCCACCATCTGCGCGGTAATTTCAAAGCAGCCCAAGTGCGGGGTCAAAAAGACAATGCCGCGTTGCTGGGCGTAAGCCTGCTCGATATGCTCGATGCCTTGCCAGAATGTGGGCACGGGCTTGCCCAGCCACAGGCGGGGTAGTTCCAGCATCATGCGGCCGTTGTGGGCAATGCCGCCGCGCACTTGCCGTGCGCTTAAGCCGGCCTGGGCGCGGTTTTCGTTCCAGCGTTTGCGAAAGCGCGCAGACAGCCCGTACACCAGCCAGCCCATCACGGCGCCGATGGCGTGCAATAGGCCCAGGGGAAAGCGCGATAAAAAACGGAAGAAGCCGGTCATATCCAAAACGGTCTGTGGGGTTGGCTCCCGTGCAGATAGCCGCAGGTGCCTGCAAGAGCCAGGTTCGTATCAGGGCTATTGGTAAGGATTTCAGTCAAAATGCTATCATCTTGCGATGCCGCTGAGTTAACGAGCAACTTGCAGGGCGGCAATATTCGCGAAACCGCGCATTGTCGCACGCGAATGGGCAGGGCAAAGCCACAAGCACGGGCTGCTCCCACTGCTAAAGCGTTCGCCAAGGTTGGCAACGCGCTGCATGTGCTTGCTGAAGGAAATACACATATGGCGAACGACTTTCTCTTTACCTCCGAATCCGTCTCCGAAGGCCATCCCGACAAAGTAGCCGATCAAATTTCGGATGCCGTTCTGGATGCCTTGCTGGAACAAGACCCGCGCGCGCGTGTAGCGGCCGAAACGCTCACCAACACCGGTCTGGTGGTGCTGGCGGGCGAAATCAGCGCCAACGCGCATGTCGACTACATCGAAGTGGCGCGCAACACCATCAAGGCCATTGGCTATGACGATGCCGACTACGGCATCGACCACAAGGGCTGCGCCGTCATGGTCTGCTACGACAAGCAAAGCAACGACATCGCCCAGGGCGTCAATCACGCGAGTGACGACCACCTCAACACCGGCGCGGGCGACCAGGGGCTGATGTTTGGCTATGCTTGCGACGAAACGCCCGAGCTGATGCCCGCTCCCATCCACTACGCCCACCGGCTGATGGAGCGCCAAAGCGAATTGCGCAAAAGCGGGCGCTTGCCGTTTTTGCGGCCCGATGCCAAAAGCCAGGTCACCATGCGCTATGTAGACGGCAAGCCGCATAGCATCGACACCGTGGTGCTTTCTACCCAGCACACGCCCGATCAAAGCGAAACGCCCACCAAAATGAAGGCCAGCTTCATCGAAGCGGTCATCGAAGAAATCATCAAACCCGTGCTGCCGCCCGAATGGCTGCAAAACACCAAATACCTCATCAACCCCACGGGGCGCTTTGTGGTGGGCGGGCCACAGGGCGATTGCGGCTTGACCGGGCGCAAAATCATCGTGGACACCTACGGCGGCGCTTGCCCGCACGGTGGCGGCGCCTTCAGCGGCAAAGACCCCACCAAGGTAGACCGTAGCGCGGCCTATGCGGCGCGTTATGTGGCCAAAAACATTGTGGCGGCGGGCTTGGCGCGCCAGTGCCAGATTCAGGTGGCGTATGCCATTGGCGTGGCAGAGCCGATGAATATCACCGTGTTCACCAAAGGCACAGGCGTGATTCCCGATGCGCAAATCGCCCAGCTGGTGCGCGCGCATTTTGATTTGCGCCCCAAAGGCATCATCGAAATGCTGGACCTGCAACGTCCCATCTATACCAAAACCGCTGCTTACGGTCACTTTGGCCGCAACGAGCCGGAATTTAGCTGGGAAAAAACAGACAAAGCCGCCGTGTTGCGTGCGGCAGCGGGCCTGTAAAGGCCCAAGCGCAGCGAGCGGGGCCGTGTTTCAGTGCAGGCGCATGTCTCGGTGCAGCCGACGTGAAGTGCCGTAAGGCACGAGCCGGAGCGAAAAAGAGTGATAAGGCCGCTGGGCTGTGAAGGCTTAACGGCTTGAACGCGCAGCAATAAGCGCGCCTCAAACAAAAAGCCCTGCCGGCAATTGCTGGCAGGGCTTTTGTGTCTTTGCCGATCGCCGACGGGCAGGCATCGGCAACAGGGCGGGCGATCAAATCCGCATCGGCATGACCACGTATTTGAACTGCGTGTTTTCGGGAATGGTCATGAGCGCCGAGCTATTGCCGTCTTGCAAGGCAATCTCCACCATCTCCTGATCCATATTGTTCAGGGCGTCGATCAGATAGGTCACGTTAAAACCGATTTCCATCGCTTCGCCGCTGTAGTCGATATCGAGTTCATCCACCGCTTCTTCCTGCTCGGCGTTGTTGCTGGCAATGCGCAGAGTGCCCGGCGCAACGTTGATGCGCACGCCTTTGAACTTCTCGCTGGTCAGAATTGCCGTGCGTTGCAGCGCCGCCAACAGCGGCAAGCGCCCCAGCACCAGGTGGTGGCGGTTGTCTTTGGGGATGACGCGGTGGTAGTCGGGGAATTTGCCTTCTACCAGCTTAGTTACAAATTCCATCTTGCCAAAGCGGAAGCGCGCCTGGTTGTTGGCAAATTGCAGCTCCAGCGGTTCGTCGCTGTCACCCAGCAGGCGCTGCAGCTCCAGCACGGTTTTGCGCGGCAAAATCACTTCCTGCTTGGGCACTTCAATGTCCAGCTCGGCGCTGGTAAAGGCCAGGCGGTGGCCGTCTGTTGCGACCAGGCTGAGGGTCTTGCCCTCGGCCACAAACAAAATGCCGTTGAGGTAGTAGCGGATATCGTGCACGGCCATGGCAAACGATACCTGCGCCAGCAAACGCTTGAGCGTTTTTTGCGGCACGCTGAAAGCAGGGCCGAAATTGGCTGCCTCTTGCACGAGCGGAAAATCTTCGGCCGGCAGGGTTTGCAGCGTGAACTTGCTCTTGCCGCCTTTGAGCACCACTTTGCCTTGCGCAGCTTCCAGCGTCACCGTTTGGTCAGACGGCATGCTGCGCAGAATGTCGATTAGCTTGCGCGCGCCCACGGTGGTTTGGAAGCTGTCGCTATCGCCGCCCAGTGTTTCGCTGGTGCGGATTTGGATTTCGAGGTCGCTGGTCAGCAGCTCCAGCTTTTCGCCTTGTTTGCGCAACAACACGTTGGAGAGAATGGGCAGGTTTTGGCGCCGCTCCACCACCCCTGCTACGGATTGCAGGGCTGCCAGAACCTGAGCCTGGGGTGCTTTGAAGACTTGCATGATGTGAAACGTTGGAAAAGAAAAAAGACAAACGAAAACACAGCCGCCAGCAACCATCCCCCTTCTTTGGGGATGCGTGCCGTGGCAGCCGCTGCCGAAGCCGTGTCACCGCATTGTAACTACAACGTTGCAAGGCCCGATGCCCGTATGGGCGGTTTTCCGGGGGTGGGTGTTGCCATGACCGCTTGAGGCCGCATATTGCCCGCCGTGCCTGGTTGTGGCGGTGCGGGGCGCAAATATGGCGCGATTCTTGCGCGGTCGGACTCCGGCCATGCTAAGCGCGCGCACCGCTTGCCTGGCTTGCCCAGTCGCGAGATGTTGCGTAAACCCCTTGTTTGTAACGGCGAAATGATTCCAGGCGTGTAAATTGTGTCATTTGGATTCACAATGCGGCCATGTTTCTGGCCGTGCCTGTTGAGCACAAACCCTCTCTCAAATCGCCTCCGTGGGTGACGATCGCCTTGATCGTCATCAATGTGCTGATTTATTTCGGGTGGCAGGTCGGAGAAGAAACCGCCGTGCACAAGGCGGCGGACTATTACGCCGAGACCACCTTGCCAGCGATGGAGCTGCCGCGTCTGCTGGAATATGTCAAACACAAAAATCGGCAAGACGCCGATACCTACAGCCAGGAATTGATCGAGCATGTAGAAAACAGCTTAAAGGAGCAGGAATACGGCGAGCTGTACGTTTTTATGTGGCACGAGCAGGAATTCCGGCGCGATCTGTTGGCGGGCAAAATCATCAAGGCGGAAGACGAGCAGTACGAAAAGTGGCGTGCGGCGCGGCAGGCGTTTAACGCGCGCGAGCCCAAGGCATTTACCGCCCGCTGGTCGCAAGACTACAGCCTGCACAGCGTGGCCGATGTGCTTGAGCGCCCTATTACTTTGCTGACCTCCACCTTTTTACATGGCGGTTTCATGCATTTGCTGGGCAATATGGTGTTTTTGTTCATCTTCGGCTTCACGCTGGAAAAAACACTGGGCGCCAGCCTGTATCTGGGCGGATATCTGCTGGCCGGCGTGGGCGCATCCCTCATGGCGGCGTGGGCCTATGCGGGCAACGGAGGGTACGGGCTGGGGGCCTCTGGCGCGATTTCGGGCCTGATGGGCATGTACGCCGTGCTATATCGCTTGCAGCGCATCCGGTTTTTTTATTACATCCTGTTCTACTTCAACTACGCACGCCTGCCGGCGTTGGTGATGCTGCCGGTGTGGATGGGCTATGAGCTGGTGCAAAGCGCAGTGGCCGACAGCAATGTGGCCTATATGGCGCACTTTGGCGGCTTGCTGTGCGGGGCTGTGTTGATGGCGCTGATCAGCGTGCTGACGCCCGTGCAGGAACGCGCCCTGCAAACGGCTGGCCTGCCCGTGGACGTAGACGGCACACCTGCCGCTGCAGGAGCCGCGCCGCGTGCAGCCAAGCATGGCAGCCATGCCGAAGACGATGCCGCCTTTGCCGCGCTGGTTGCGCGTGCCCGGGCGCAGACCCAGGCGCTTGATTTCAGGGCGGCCAGCAAGTCCTGGCGGGCTGCGGCCAAATTGCGCCCCAAAGACACCCGCGTGCTGCAAGCATGGTTTGATGTGGCGCGGCACTGGCCCGAGAGTGATGACTTCCATACCTCGGCGCAAATGCTGTTTCAGCTGCGTGCGCACGATGAATCTACCCGCCTGTTGCAACAGCACGCATACAAAATCTACTTGGCGCAAGCCAAGCCCTTCATGCGGCGCACCGTGCATATGGTGCAGTTGGCGCGCGCATTCATCGTGCTGGGCGATTTGGACGAAGCCGAACGCCTGTGCCGCTTGCTGGAGCGCAATGCAGCCAATCGCCCCGAAGTACCGGCGCTTGCAAGCCAGCTCGCCACCGCCTGGGCCAAGGCGGGCAGGGTCGATCTGGCGCAAGCTTGGCTGCCCGCCCTGCAACGGCTGGCCCCGGGCGACCCCATGACGGCATGGCTGGCTACAGCGCGCAAGCAAACCGGCAACAGCCATTGATCAGGCCGCCAGCACGGGACTGTGGCTTGCGTGCACGTGGCCGCCCCGTGCCTGCCGAATCAGGCGGAGCGTGTGCCTGGTATTGGGGTTGCGTAACGAAATTGCCTTGGCACGGTAGCTCCCACTCGCTGGCTGTTGTGTGCGTGTTGGCAAATACGTAGGTGTAGAGGTGTGTAGGCGGCGGCTAGCGGTTGCGCAAATGGCGGCCCAATGCTGGCTCATGCGACTAGCGATGTGGCGAGCCTTGCCCGGGCATTGTGTGAAGGCGCAGCCGCCCGGATAGAACCGTCTGGATGTTTTTGGTGATGGGCGGCATGACCGCCGCCCATGCAGCAGGGCTTTGGCGGGTAGATCTCTCGGGCGAGGTTTGGAGGGATGTTAGTGCTTGCTTCTGCTCTTGCCCATGTTGCTGGCCTAACCATAGGCCAGCGAAGCCGTGCAGTTATTTCTTTTTGGTTTGCACCCAGCTCAAGATCATTGTCGTAGCGAGGATGAATACCACCACGCCCAGCGAAAGCGCCGCCGGGATTTTGATCAGATCAATAACCAGCATTTTGATGCCGATAAAGACCAGGATGCACGCCAGCCCGTAACTCAGCAGCGAGAAGCGGTTGGCCACCGCCGCCAGCAAAAAATACATGGCGCGCAAACCCAAAATGGCAAAGATGTTGCTGGTCAGCACGATGAAAGAATCGGTTGTTACGGCGTAGATGGCCGGAATCGAGTCCACGGCAAACACTACATCCGAAAACTCGATCAACGCCACCACCATGAGCAGCGGCGTGGCGACGCGCTTGCCGTTTTCGATGGTGAAGAACTTTTCGCCGTCATAGTTTTTGCTCACCGTCATGATGCGGCGCAGCAGCTTGAGGGCAGGGTTGTCGGTCAAAGACATTTCTTTGCCGGCAGAAAACCACATTTTGATGCCTGTAAGCAGCAAAAAGCCACCAAATACATACAGCAGCCAGTGGAATTGCTGCAACATCCAGCCGCCGGCCATGATCATGATGGCGCGCAGCACAATCGCGCCCAGCACGCCGTACATCAGCACCCGTTTCTGGTAAGCCTGCGGCACCGAAAAGTAGCTGAAAATCATCAAAAAGACAAAGATATTGTCTACGGCCAGGCTTTTTTCTAGCAAATAGCCGGTCAGGAAGTGAATGGCCTTTTCGTTGGCAATGGCTGTGGAGCCGGTGGTATCGCGCACGGCCCACCACAGCAGGCCGTTGAAGATCAGGCTCACAATCACCCAGATCACGGACCAAGTGGCCGCTTCGCGCGCGCCCACGACGTGCGAGCCTTTTTTGCGTAGCAAAACAAAATCGATAAAGAGCGCGGCGACCACGATGGAAGCAAATACCACCCACAGCTACAGGGGTTCGGACGAATTGAACAATGCCGACATACAGCGGAACTTTCAGAAAAGACGATGGAGAAGGGAGGGATGAGCCGAAAGGTCTTGCGGGGAAAGGTTGTTTTTTCTGCCGAATCCGGCTGCGCGCAGGCAGCGTATTGACGAATCCAGCGCCTGCGCATTGCACGCAGGCTCGCTACTCCCCTCTCGGTGAGCGGGCGATTGTACAGGATGCTTGCAAATCGTGCGGAGCGCTTACCAAATGCGCGTCGTGGCGGAGCGACAGCGGCAGTACATGATGCCCCAAGAGGTTGGCGCTTGGAGTTGGTTTGCGATGCTTTTGGGGTATTTATTTGTTTTTTGTGCTCGTTTGTGTGTAATTGCGCTCATTTATGTCCATTTGGGGTGGGCGCATGCTGCCGCAACGGGCTGCCCGAGCGGAATCAGGCTTTTTCTTGCCTAGGGGCAGGGCAGTACAGCTTGTAGAGCATTTGCAGAATGTGCAAGGCTTGCTCGTTATTGACCCGATAAAAAATCTGCTTGCCGCTGCGGCGCGTGGCGACCAGGTGCTTGTTGCGCAAGATGCCCAGTTGTTGCGACAGGGTGGGCTGGTGAATGTGCAAAAGTGCTTCAAGCTCGCCTACCGACCTTTCCCCTTGGCTTAGCTGGCACATGAGCAGCAAGCGGTTTTCGTTGGCTAGCACGCGCAGCATTTCGCTGGCTTGGTGGGCGGCATCGCGCAATTGGGTGGGGTCGATGTGGTGTGCGTCGTCAGACATGGTACTGCTAGAGAGGGGCGTGGACGGAAACAAGCAAGGCATTGTGCACGAAGTCCGCCGGGCAGAAAGCGTTGCAGAGATTTTTTACATCCTGCGGGTAAAGGGTGGATGGTAAACAGGCTGACGGCAAGAGGTTGATTGGCAAGGGCGGCTCAAGCGGCTGGGGCGTTTGCGGCGGTTGGCAGGCGTGTTCATCCGAATGGATGCATGCACGCATGTGCGCGATGCGAATGTGCGCA
Organism: uncultured Allobrachymonas sp.; assembly: GCA_964442555.1. Taxonomy (GTDB): domain Bacteria; phylum Pseudomonadota; class Gammaproteobacteria; order Burkholderiales; family Burkholderiaceae_C; genus Brachymonas. Next base: position 29,187 of record CAYUAF010000002.1, on the reverse strand, counting down.
TATCGTCGCAGATGCAAGCACATACCAGCAAGTACCAACAAATGCCCGCAAATACCTGCGCAAAAGGGCTGGATGTGGCGTGTTATGCGCGTTACATGTTGCGCACGCCGTTGATGACGTGCCCTGCCGGACCGGCGCGTGTGGCCGATTCGCAATGGCCGGTTTGATCGTCGAAGAAAAAATCGGGCTCGAATGCCTTGAGAAACGGGCCTTTTTCCAGCCCGCCCAGAAACATGGCCTCGTCGATCGAAATGCCCCAGTCCATCAGGGTGCGGATGGCGCGTTCATGCGCCGGGGCGCTGCGGGCGGTGACCAGCGCCGTGCGCAGGCGCACGGGCACTTGCTGGCTACTCATGTTTTGCAGGCGTTGCAGGGCCTCCAGCAAGGGTTTGAACGGGCCTGGGGGCAGGGGGCGCGTGGCGTGGGTGCGCTCGTGCTGCTGAAATTCATTCAGGCCGTGGGCGTGGTACACGCGCTCGGCCTCGTCGGAGAAGAGCACGGCATCGCCGTCGAAAGCAATGCGCAATTCGTCGGCATGGCGGTCGGTGTCGATATGCGAGTGGGCAAACACTTGCGCGGCCGGAAAGCCCGCCTCCAGCGCCTTGCGCACATCGCCGGCATTGGCTGAAAGAAACAGGTGGGCGCCCAGCGGATGCAGAAATTTGTAGGGCGAACGGCCACGCGTGAATACGCCGCGCTCCACTTTCAGCCCGCGCTCTTCGGCAGAGCGGAATACGCGCAGGCCTGACACCGGATCGTTGCGCGAGAGGATGACCACTTCCACCCGCTGCTTGCCGTCGGCATTGAAGGCTTGCAGCTTCTTCACCAGCGGAAAGGCCACGCCGGGCTGGGCGGCCTGCTCCAGCCGGTCCAGCTGCAATTGCATGTAGGCGCGGTCGTCTTGCTCCTCAAACACGCGGTTTTCTTCTTCGAAATTGAACAGCGCCCGTGAGGAGAGCGCAACGACCAGCAGATGGTTCAGCGAGGCAGGCATGGTTGTTGATGCGGTTATTCAGGAAATATCGAAAACGGGGGGAATGAACACGCCCTGCAAATCGACATGCGCCTTGCTTTTGCGATGGCATGGAATGTCTGCCAGTACCCTGCCGTTTTTGAGAACCTGTACGGCGTATGCGGGCTTGAGGACGTTGCCGTTCATATATCTTTTCCGTCAATCACGTAAGTATGGTTGCCATTTTGCAGTGCGATGGAGAGCTGGCCTTCAAAATTTTTTTGATAGGTTTTGTCGTGTTGCTCGACTTGCCGGGCGCTGTTGCTGAAAACCAGATCGGGTTTGTCTGGCAGACCGAAGCTGTACGTGTAGTGGCGGTTGGCATGAGTTAAGGCGAGCTGTTTGCCCGTTTGCGTGGAGCAGGAGAAAACGGTTTGCTCGGGCGCGGATTGCGCCCATGCAGCTTGTGCCAGCCAGGTGGCGAGCAGGGCAATGGCTGTCTTTTTCATGTAGATGCCTCAGGAGGGGGCGGCAGGCAGTCTACGGCAGGTGGCAGGCGGGCTGGATGGATGAAGCGTGCGCATAGCCGTTCATCCGCTTAAACCGTTTGCACGGGTACGCGGACGGCTAGGGCACACATCAGCTCGTAGCCCAGGGTGCCTGCGGTGGCGGCGACTTCGTCAATCGGCAACACGGCACCGTTGCCGGCCTGCCCCCACAGCGTGACTTCGCTGCCAAACCCGGGTTGCCATTGGGGCAGGGCGGGGTTGGGGGTCAGGTCCACGGCCAGCATATCCATGCTGACGCGGCCCAGCGTGCGGGTGCGTTGCCCGTCTACCAGCACGGGCGTGCCAGTGGGGCAGGTGCGGGGGTAGCCGTCGGCATAGCCGCAGGCCACAATGCCCGCGCGCAGCGGGCGGTCTGCCGTAAAGGTGGCGCCGTAGCCTATGCTTTGGCCGGGCTGCAAGTTCTGCACGGCGATGATGCGGCTGCGCAGGCTCATGGTAGGGCGCAAGTCCCAATGGGCAATGCCGTGTTCGGGCGCATCGGGGCTGCTGCCATACAGGGCGATGCCGGGGCGCACCCAATCGGTTTGCGCGGCCATGTCCGGGTGGCGCAACAGGGCTGCGCTGTTGCACGCGCTGCGCTGGCCGGGCAGGTCGGCGCTGGCCTGGGTAAAGGCGTGCCAGGCCGCATGCAGAGCGGGCGCGGCAGTGTCGGCAGTGGCAAAGTGCGTCATCCAGCCTGTTTCTGCCACTTGCGGCATGGCGTGCAGGCGCGTCCAGATGGCGCGTGCCCGCTCGGGCGCAAAGCCCAGGCGGTTCATGCCCGTGTTGATTTTCAAGAAAACGGTGTGCGGTTGCAGGGTTTTGTGGGCGGCGAGCATGGCAAGCTGCTCGTCGCAATGCACGGCGTGCCACACGTGCAGGCGCGAGCACAGCTCCAGATCACGCGCTTCAAACACGCCTTCCAGTAGCAAGATGGGGCCGCGCCACCCCAGATCGCGCACCAGCTGGGCCTCGTTCAAATCCAGCAGGGCAAAGCCGTCTGCGCCTTGCAGCGCCTCGTACACACGCGCAATGCCATGCCCGTAAGCATTGGCTTTGACCACGGCCCACACCCGCGCATCGCCCGCCGCGCGGCGGCAGCGGTGCAGATTGTGTTGAAGCGCGGCGGTGTGAATGATGGCGTGAATGGGGCGTGGCATGGGGCGAAAAACAGCGTGGCAAGGCAATGCTTGCATTGTCTTGCATTATGAAATGCGTTGTAGCAAAAAGTGAAGCAGCCCGGCGGTTTGCCGGGCTGTGTGCTTGGGGGTGTGGATTGATGCGCAAGCAGGCGCACGGCGCGTTGGGCAGAAATGACCGCGCAGGCGTGCGGCTGTGCTTACAGTCCCACGCACTGGTCTTCTTTATTACCGTCTACACGGTTGCTGCTACCGGTTGGCGCGGAGCGGTTGGATTTGCATTGCAAATTGCCGTCGATCTGGTTATGGCTGACTTGCTGCTTGCCACGGTTGGCAAATAGTTGCATATCACCATCCACCCGCACGCGGGTAATGGATGCGCCGCCGCCCTGTTTGAGTTGGATATTGCCGCCCACACTGCCGCCCGTGATGGTGGCCTGGGCGTGGTTTTCGCCTTCCACATTGCCGTCTACCTGCACCTGGCGGGCTTGCAGGCTGGCGCGTGCTTGCAGTTTGATGTTGCCGTCCACGCGCGTGCCGTTCAGTTTGCAGCGGGCACCGGCGGGTACGCGCACATCGCCGTCTATGTGTTCGGCACCAATGTTGCCCCGGCATACGCGCTCGTCGGCATGCGCTGCGCCGGCGCTCAAAGCGGCCAGCAGGGCTAGGCTGAATGGAATCATGCGGTTCATCGGTGTCTCCTTTGCAAATGGATAGAGAAATAGATAGCGATATGGCGCTTGGTCTGGCAAGTCAGCCGGGTCATTCTATCGATGCCCATTAGTCGATACTGATTGATCGATACCTACTGCCGCCCGCTTGCTCTTGTTGGCGGCGGTTGTGCGGTGTTTGATGGGCTGTGCGAATGCGTGTGTGCAGCTTAATCTAGCCAACCGCGCTGCTGCATGTCGGCGGCGATGCGTGCTGCCGCGCCCCGGTGCGCCTGGCTGAAGGCGAGCGCGGCCTGCTGCATGGTGGCGAGGCGGCTGTTGCCCCGATCCACGCAATGGGGGGCCGTGTGATGGGCAGCCGTGCCAGCGTCGGTATCTGTGCTGCTGGCATGGGCGGTGCTTGGCGCAACCAGCGCCAGTGCCTGTTGCACGGCATGCGCCATATCGGTGCAGCGCAGGGCGGCGCCTGCGGCAATGGCCTGTTCGCTGGCTTCGGCAAAGTTGAAAGTGTGCGGCCCCAACAGCACGGGGCAGCCGCAGGCGCAGGCTTCGATCAGGTTTTGCCCGCCGAATTTTTCAAAACTGCCGCCCATGAGCACCGCATCGGCCATGCCGTAGTACAAGGGCATTTCGCCCATGCTGTCGCCCAGCCAAATGGTGGCAGCGTTGGCTGGCTGTGTGTGGGCATAGGACTGGCTGCGCTTGTGCACGGCAAAGCCAGCGGCTTGTAGCAGGGTGGCTACGGCATCGAAACGTTGTGGGTGGCGGGGCACCACCATCCATTGCACGGCTTGCCGCTGTGCGGCGGGCAAGGCTTGCAGGGCCTGTAGCCACAAGGCTTCTTCCCCTTCGCGGCTGCTGGCGAGCAAAACCGTGGGATGCGCGGGCGCGCCGTGTTGCCCCTGTTGTTGCCAGCTTTGGCGCAGGGCGCGGCCTTGTTGCAGCAGTTCTGCGCTGGGGGCCGCATCGAACTTGACGTTGCCGGTAACGAGTACGCTAGCAGCGCCCAGTGTGCGCAGGCGCTGGGCGTCATGCTCTGTTTGGGCATAGGCTGTGCTAAGGCAGCCGTAAACCCGCTGCGCCAGGCGGGGCAGGCGCTGCCACTGGCGCAGGGTTTTTTCACTCAGGCGGGCATTGACCAGTGCCACGGGTATGCCCTGCGCGTGGCAGGCGGCCAGCAGTTGCGGCCAGATTTCCGTTTCCATGATCAGGCCGACACGGGGGCGAAAGGTGCGCAAAAAGCGCTGCACGGCGCTGCGTGTGTCCCACGGCAGCCAGACTTGCATATCGCCGGCTTGCAGCAGTTTTTGCCCTTCTTGCCAGCCGGTGGCCGTGCCGTGCGTGAGCAGCAGGCGCAGTTGCGGCTGCGTCTGGCGCAAAGCCTGCAACACGATGCCTGCCGCGCGCGTTTCGCCCAGCGATACGGCGTGAATCCACAGCCACTGTCCGGCGTGTTGCTGCGCCTGCGCTTGCTCGTGCGCGGTGTAGCGGGCAAAGCGCTGGTGCGTGGCGTGCAGGTACAAAGGCTCTGCCACGCCGCGCCTGCGCAGCTTGCGTTTGAGCAGGGGTTGTGCCAGCCAAAGGAGCAGGTTGTAGAAGCGGAGCATCATGTGTGTGCGATAGAGCTGCTATGGCAGTGGCGGGGCGGCTTAGGCAATGTTGCGTTGCGCATCGCGTATCTGCTGAAAGACATGCTGCGCGTTGGCGATGCCTTCCAGCTGCGGAACGCCTGCGCGCGCACCGGGCCAGTGGCCCCAGGCGGTCATGTTGCCGAAAGGCATGTGCATGCTGCCCAGGCTGATGGTGCCTGTGCCGTCAGCGCGTTCTTCCAGCGTGATGTCGGGCAGTGTGCGTAGTGAAAGAGATTGGATGTTTTTGCCGTCTTTGCCTTTGGCAATGAGGAGGCGCTCGGTCGTTAGCGCGTAATGCGTGTGCGCCCGGCGGCGTGCGTCGGTAAAAAAGCGCCCTGCCACCAGATACAGCCCGACCAGCACAAACGGTATGCCCCACAGTTTGAACAAAAGCGGCGCACCCAGTCGGATGACATTCCATTCCCAGAAGATGACAAACCCGCACCACAGCAGTGAAAACGGCACCAGATAGGCATCTGCACTGCGCAGCATCAGCCCTTGGCGGGGCTTGCCTTGCCACAGTATCTGCTCGCCTGCCGCCAGTTGGCGTTGCAGTGCGGCGGGCAGGTTGGTGATGGGAGAGTTTAGTTGCTGCATCATGGGACGCCTTGTTTGCGATGGTTGCCGGGCACGACTGTGTTGGAGGTGTATTGGCCTTACCTTACATCACCTCCAGCAAACGGTACAACAGCACCCAGTCAGCAGGGCCGGAGCGCATTTCTGCCCTCAGCGTCCAGTCGCTGTGCTGTCCTCCAACCCACAATGGCGCTTCTATGCCCCAGCAGGCTTGCCCTTCGACAGGGTTCATCTCGAACAAGGCAAAAGCAGGGTCTTGCGGCGCAAGCGCCAACTGCGGCGAGCATTGGAGCGTATCGCCAATCGCTTGCAATTCTTCTTGCACTTCCGGCCATATCGCATCATGAATGCCATATTGCGCCAAGGCCGTTGTATTTTGCGTGTTGATGGCATGCAGCAGTTGCTGCAAGAGGCGGCGGGCAGCCTCTTGTGGCTTGCTGTCCTGATCGTCAAGGGAATGTTGCATGGGGGCCATGATGTGCCATTGCGCAAGACCCATCAATGCGCCGCCGCGCCCAGTTGCGCATCGGGCTTGACTTGTCGCAGCAGGCCCAGCATGCGGGTTTGGATGCGTGCCAGCGCTTCGGGCGTGTGGCCTTCAAAGCGCAGCACCAGCACGGGCGTGGTGTTGCTGGCGCGGATCAGGCCAAAGCCGTCGGGCCAGTCGATGCGCAGGCCGTCGATGGTGCTGATTTGCACCGCTTCGCCCTGCATGGCCTGGGGAGCCAGCGCCTGCAATGCGCTGCTGAGGCGGTGGGGTTCGCCTTCGGCGCAGGCTACGTTGATTTCGGGTGTGGAAAAACTGGTGGGCAGGGCGTTGAGCACGGCGCTGGGGTCGGGGTGGCGGCTCAATATTTCCAGCAGGCGCGCGCCGGCGTAAGTGCCGTCGTCAAAGCCGAACCAGCGTTCTTTGAAGAAGATGTGTCCGCTCATTTCGCCGCCCAGCGGGGCATCGACTTCTTTCATTTTGGCTTTGACGAGCGAGTGGCCGGTTTTGTACATCAGCGGCTGGCCGCCCGCAGCGGCAATGGCGGGCGCCAGGCGTTGCGAGCATTTCACGTCAAACACGATGTGGCCGCCGGGCACGCGCGTGAGTACGTCTTGCGCAAACAGCACCATTTGCCGGTCGGGGTAGATGACGTTGCCGTCTTTGGTGACGATGCCCAGCCGGTCGCCGTCGCCGTCAAAGGCCAGGCCCAGTTCGGCATCGGTGTCAAGCAGGGTGCGTTTTACGTCTTCCAGATTTTCGAGCTTGCTGGGGTCGGGGTGGTGGTTGGGGAAGTTGCCGTCCACGGCGCTGTGCAGCTCAATCACTTCGCAGCCCAGCGCGCGGAAGATGCCGGGGGCGGATGCGCCCGCCACGCCGTTGCCGCTATCCACCACGATCTTGACGGGGCGAGCCAGGCGAATGTCGCCCACAATGCGCTCGCGGTAGGCGGGCAGCACGTCCACCTGGCGCACGCTGCCGCCTTCGGCCAGTTGCCAGCTTTCTTCTTCCATCATGTGGCGCAGCTGCTGGATGTCGTCGCCATAAATGGCGCGGCCTTGCAGCACCATTTTGAAGCCGTTGTGGTCTTTGGGGTTGTGGCTTCCCGTGACCTGGATGCCGCTGTCGCACAGGGTGTGCGCGGCAAAGTACAGCATGGGCGTGGTGCACAGCCCCAGGTCGATGACTTGCACGCCAGCTTCTACCAGCCCTTGCATCAGCGCGGCGGAAAGTTCGGGGCCGCTTAAGCGGCCGTCTCGGCCCACGGCGACGGTGGGGCTGCCCAGCTGGCGGGCGCGGGTGCCAAAGGCACGACCCAGGGCGCGGGCAGTATCTGCCGTCAAGGTGCTGGGCACAACGCCGCGAATGTCATAGGCTTTGAAGATGGAGGCGGGTATCTGCATGGGTACTGCGCATGAAAAAAGTGGGATGGGCCGGCACGCTGGCTGCGTGCCGGACGGAGTACCGAACGATTGTACGGGCGATAAAAAAAGGCCGGCAGGCTGGCGGGCAGCACTGTCGGCCAAGGAGGGAGGAAACGATACAGCCGGACGCTCTGGCCCGGCTGCGAAAAGGGTGCGTGCAAACGCCGGCAGCGCTGGCGCAGGCACCCGTCGTCAGGCGTGTTTTTTCTCGGGCGCCTTGAGCATCATCAAGATCACGGCGGCAATGCCGACGATGACGGATGCCACCACAAAGGGCACGAAGAAAGAGCCAGTCATGACCTGCAACTTGCCGCCCAGATAAGGGCCGAAGAAGCCGGCCACGCCCCAGGCGCTGAACAGCACGCCGTAGTTGGAGCCTTGGTGCGTGGGGCCGTAGTAATACAGCAGGGTAGAGGGGAACAGGGTGAACATGGCCCCGTAGTTCCAGCCGATCAGGCCCGCGCAGGCCGCCAGCAGCACGTAGCTTTTGCCAGCCGGGAACAGCAGCAGCATCGCAATGCATTGCAGGATGAAAAGCACCACAAAGATTTTCTTGGAACCGATTTTGTCGGCCAAGGGGCCAATCATCACGCGCACGGCGGCGTTGAAGATCGCCAGCGTACTGGGCGCCCAAGCGGCCAGCATGGCGATTCGCTTGCTCACATCTTCTGGCAGGGCGGCTGCGGCATCCAGCCCTTGTTGCGCACGGTAGGCCATGCTCATGGCATCAATGCCGTGCTTGGCAATCAGGCCAATGGCCATCAGGCCGGCGAAAGAGCCGCAGAAATATGCCGTCCACAACAGCCAGAACTGGGGCGAACGCATGGTTTCGCGGTGGGTGTAGTCGCGGTAGTCGGTGCGTACGGCGGCTGTTACGGGCGGGGCAGGCGGCGTCCAGCCCGCAGGGCGGTAGCCGGGGGGCGGCGATTGCAGGCACAGCGTGGTAATAACGACCATGACGGCCATGGCAATGCCCACGTATTGAAAGACCGGCAGCGCCGAGCCGTCAAAAGCCGCGATCATGCGGGTGGCCAAAGGCGCCATGACGAAGGAGCCCAAGCCCAGGCCCACCACGGAAAAGCCCGTAGCCAAACCGCGGCGATCAGGCCACCACTTGGGCGCGGTGGCAATCGGGGGCACGTAAACCAGGCCGCCGCCAATGCCGGCAATCACGCCGTAGTACACGTAGAACAGCGTCAGCGCCTTGTCGCTTACCGCTTTGGCCGCCGGGTCGCCAGCCAGCAGCGCGGCCTTGTCGGGCGGCGTGATGGTGGAAACCATGAAGAAGCCAAACGCCATGATCAAGCCGCCGATCAACACCACGGCGCGCGGGCCGAAGCGGTCGTTGAGGCGACCCGCCAAAATGCCAACCAGACCGAAGAACAGACACACCAAGGCATAGGCCATGCTGACTTGGGCGACGGTCCAGCCGAACTGCGCCATCAGGGGTCTGATGAACACGCTGAAGGCATACAGCAGCAGGCCGCATGTGGTGCTGCCCATCAAGCCCCCCAGCAGAGGCACCCAGCGGGGGAAGTTGGATGAAGATTGGGTCATTGGAAATGTTCCTTTGAGTGATGCGATGAATCGATTCTAGAAGCGCAGGCGCGGCTTCTTCTCTCGGGAAAACCCGCGTTTTGACGCCATTTTTTGCATCTGTTGCGCATCGGTTATGCATCTGTTTGTCCGGCATGCACGCTTGGTTGCGCCTGCTTGTTGGCCTGTTGCCAGCAGGCTTGCCGCATGCGTGCATGGCTGCGATTGCAGCGGCGGTTGCAGGCGCATGCGGGTTTGGCAGTAGACTGCCGCAGCCTGCGTAGACATGCGGCGGCTATGGGCGCGTGGCTGTTGATGCGTGGTTGTTCGCGCACGGCTGGGTAGTAAGCGGTTGCTGGGCGCAAGCGAAAGATGGACGCTGGCCGAATCTGGCAAGCTGGGCGGCCTCGCCCCGCTGCTTTGCTGCTTTACCGCTTTCCACAAGCCCATTATTGTTTGCCTTGGTTGTTTGCATTGTTTTTATGTCCGCAAATCTTGTTGCCGAGGCGCGTGCGCCTTATCCCCGGTCGATCGACTTTTTCATTCTGTCTGCCATTTGGGGCGCATCGTTTCTGTTCATGCGCATGGCTGCTGCGGAATTCGGCATCTGGGCGACATCGGCCGTGCGTGTGGGCATTGCGGCGCTGGTACTGCTGCCGCTGGCGTTGGCGCGGGGGCTGCTGCCGGAGATGCGGGCGCACTGGCGCGTGATGGCCGTAGTGGGGCTGTTTAACGCGGCCATTCCGTTTGCCTGCTTTGCGTTTGCGCTGCTGCATATCCCAACGGGGGTTTCGTCCATCCTCAATGCCACAACGCCGCTGTTTACGGCGGTGGTGGCGTGGCTGTGGCTGGGGCAGCGGCCCAGCCTGTGGCGGGTGCTGGGGCTGGGTATCGGGTTTTCGGGCGCGGCGCTGTTGGCGATGCGCCGCGCGCCTGTGCATGCGGGCAGTGGTTTGAGCGCGGGCGACCGGCAGCAATGGCTGGCGATGGGGGCTTGCCTGTGCGCGACGCTGTGTTACGGCATGGCGGCCTGCATCAGTCGCAAATACCTGGCGGGCGTGTCGTCTCTGGCTGCGGCAGCGGGCAGCAATTTCAGCGCCACGGTGGCGCTTTTGCTGCCGGCCATCTGGTGGGGGCCGCGCAGCATGCCCGGTGCATCGGCGTGGGCCGCCATTGTGGCGGTGGGCGTGTTGTGCACGGCGCTGGCCTATGTGCTGTATTACCGTTTGATTCAAACGGCGGGGCCCGCTATCTCCAGCACGGTCACGTATGTGGTGCCGGTGTTTGCCTTGTTGTATGGCTATCTGTTTTTGGGTGAAACCGTCACGCCCGCCATGTTGGGCTATGGCGCCATGATCTTGCTGGGCACGGCGCTGGCCAATTTGTTGCCTGCTGCCCGCCGTTCTGCGCGCATCTAGGTGTCCCCTGCATTGTGCGTTCGCCTGCAAGCAAGCAGGTCGGCAGGTGGGCAGGTGGGCGGAGCCGGAAGCCTTGCCCGCTGCGCGCCCATGCGCCGCGCCCGGTGGGCGTGTGGCCGGGGCATTTGGCTATCATGGCGCACATGATGATGACACCATCCAACCGCGCCGATGTGCGGCGTTATTTTTGCGAGGTATATGCCAAGTGGCGCAGGGGCGATCCGCTGGATGCCATGGAGGCCTTGCTAAGCGCCTGGATGCAGGAGCACCCCGAATACCACGCAGTGCTGGCGCAGGCGCAAGACGCGGCGCCGTTGCACGGCGTGCCGCCAGCCGGGCCGATTTCCGATCTGCATGCAGCAACGCCCGCAGAACATGCAGAGCACACGGGCGGCAGCAATCCGTTTCTGCATTTGTCGATGCATTTGGCGTTGAGCGAGCAATGCAGCATCGACCGGCCACGCGGCATTCGCCAGGCGGTAGAGCAGCTCGCCGCCCGCCTGCCTTCTTTGCACGAAGCGCACCACGCCGCCATGGATTGTTTGGGCGAGATGATTGCGCAGAGCCAGCGCAGCGGCCAGCCGCCGGATGGCGACAGCTACCTGGCCTGCGTGCAGCGCAAGGCTACTCGCCGTTAAAGGCGCACTTTTTTACCCAAGTTGCTTTACCCAAATGTTTGCTTGCGCAGCAATGGGGCGATTGCTGCGTGCAGAGATTGGCATGCGCGCGGTAATGTCTGCACGCTTGGGCGCACAAAAAAGCGCACGCAGAAAAATGCAGGTAAAAGCCCTTGCGCCGGCAGCGCGGCAACGGGCTGTGCTTGCCCAGCCATCTTGTTGCGTGCCATGCACCGGGTGGAAAAAGCGCGGAGCCTTTTGCTTTTTAGCCGCGCAGGGTTTGTTCCAGCACGTGCAGGTGCTGGTTCAAATCGGGGTCGTTGGCACGTTCGGCGGTGATTTTGCGCACGGCGTGCAGCACGGTGGTGTGGTCGCGCCCGCCAAACATTTCGCCAATTTCGGGCAGGCTTTTCTGCGTCATCTCTTTGGCCAGGTACATGGCAATCTGGCGCGGCTTGGCGATATTGGCCGGGCGCTTTTTGCTGTGCATGTCGGCCACTTTGATTTTGTAAAAATCAGCCACCGTTTTCTGGATGTTTTCCACGCTGATCTGGCGGTTTTTGATCGAGAGCAGATCGCGCAACGCTTCGCGCACCAGTCCGATATCAATCGGCCGGCCGCTAAAGCGCGAGTAGGCCAGAATGTTTTGCAGGGCGCCTTCCAGCTCGCGCACATTGGCGCGCACGTTTTTGGCGACGAAGAAGGCCACATCTTCGGGCAGGGCGTAGCCTTCGGCCTGCGCCTTGTTCATCAGAATTGCCACGCGCATTTCCAGCTCGGGCGGCTCGATGGCCACGGTCAGGCCGGAGTCGAAGCGCGACACCAGCCGCGCCGTGATATTGGCCAGCCCTTTGGGGTAGGTGTCGCTGGTCATGACGATATGGCTTTTGCGCGACAGCAGCGCCTCGAAGGCGTTGAAGAATTCTTCCTGCGTTTTTTCCTTGCCGGCAAAAAACTGCACATCGTCAATCAGCAGCAAATCCAGCTGGTGGTAGCGCGCCTTGAATTCGTCAAAGGCCTTGCGCTGGTACGACTTGACCACATCGCTCACAAACTGCTCGGCATGGGTGTAGAGCACTTTGGCGTTGGGGCGGTTATCCAGCAGCTGGTGGCCCACGGCCTGCAACAAATGCGTTTTGCCCAAGCCCACGCCGCCGTAAATGAACAGCGGGTTGTACAGCTGGCCGGGGGCGTTGGCGACGTGCATGGCCGCAGCGCGCGCCATGCGGTTGGCGCTCCCTTCCACCAGCGTGCTGAAGGTGCGGCGCGGGTCCAACCGGGTGTGGCTGCGCGCGTCGGCCGCAGGTGGCGTTGGTGCAGGGCCGGCGCTTGTTGTTCCTGTGACGGCACTTGTGGCGCTGGCGACTTGCTGGGCCAAGGCGCCAATGCTGTGGCTGGTGTTGGCCGTTGCGGGTGATGTGGCTGCTGCGCTGGGCCTTGCGGCAGCTACGGATGCGGACGTGGGCGCGGTTGCCGCAGTGCGGGCGGCAATCAGCAGCTCAATCGGCACGGGGTGGCCGGCCAGCTGCTCGGCCACTTCAATCAGGCGTTGCAGGTATTGGGCGCGAATCCAGTCGAGCTTGAAGCGGTTGCCCACCGCCAGGGCCAGGCCTTCTGCGGCGGGGCGGGGTTGCAGCTTCAAGGGTTGCAGCCAGGTTGCAAACTGCTGCGCAGGCACTTCTTGCGCCATGACGTCCAGGCAGGCCTGCCAAAGGGCAGCAGACGATTCATCAGACAAGGACATGGCGCAAGTGATTGAAAAACATAAGGAAAAAGAAAAGTCCGGCCCGCAGCCGGCTAGCGAAGGAAGGGTCTATTATCCTGTAAACATCTGTGTATGACATAAAAACGCACTGCGCCCAAGGGCCTTGTCGGGCAGGGGCTTGACGGCTGCCAGGCAGGCGTTTGTGCCATGTGCGCCAGAGTCATGGCTGCGTTATTTGCCCAATGGGCCAGTCTGCCCGTGAGATATGGGCGCAGAAGGGCGCCAAGGGGGATGCGGGGGCGGCATCAGCCGGGCGCTTGCGCCACAGGGCCGGGGCTTGTTCCCCCTATTTTTGGAGAATGCGTGGCGATCAAAAAGCTTAGTCGCCGAGGCGCCAGCCGCAGACAAGGTGCTATCTCTTGGCAAGGCTGGCAACAAGGGCGAATAGCTTCTTTGATCACAACCCGAAGGGAGCAGGCCCTAGCTGCCGCACCAGTTCTTGGGCCAGGCGGGCGGCGGCTTCGTCGCAACTGGTCTGCACGCCGCAGCTTGCCAGATCCGTTGCTTGCAGGCCGGCGTAGCCGCAGGGGTTGATGCGCGTGAACGGCTCCAAATCCATCGCCACATTCAGCGCTAAGCCGTGGTAGCTGCAATGCCGGTGCACTTTCAGACCCAAGGCGGCAATCTTGCCCAGGCCCGCAAAATCCGGGCGTTGTGGGTGGCTGGCAGCACGCAGCGCAGGGTCGCTGGGGGCATGCAGCCGTACATAAATGCCGGGCGCGCCCGGCAGACGGTGGCCGGCTATGCGGTAGCTGGCCAGCACGGCCAGCACCGCTTCTTCCATGCGCCATACCAGCTCTTTGACGAAATAACCGGCGCGGCGCAAGTCGATCAGCGGATACGCTACCACTTGCCCCGGCCCGTGGTAGGTGACTTGGCCGCCGCGGTCGGTCGCAATCACGGGGATGTCGCCTGCGGCCAGCACATGTTCGGGCTTGCCAGCCTGGCCTTGCGTGTAAACCGGCGGGTGCTGGCACAGCCAGATTTCATCGGGGGTGGCGGCGGTGCGCGTGGCCGTGAAGGCGCGCATGGCCTCAAACGCCGCGGTGTAGTCCAGCAGGCCCAGCGGGCGCACAGTGAGCGACGGTATAGGCGGCGGCGCGGGCGACGGCACGGCTTTACAGCACGACTTTGACCATGGGGTGCGAGGTCAGTTCCCGGTACAGGGCATCAAGCTGTTCGCGGCTGGTGGCGGTGACGGTAACGGTGACGCCCAGATATTTGCCGGAGCTGCTGTCGCGCAACTCAACAGTGGCGGCATCGAATGTGGGGTCGTGCTTTTTAACGACTTCGATCACGGCGTGCACAAAGCCGTCTACCTTGTCGCCCATTACCTTGATGGGGAAGGCGGATGGATATTGAATCAGCGATTCTTCGCCGGGGGCAGCCCCGTTGGGCCGGATAGGAGATTGTTGGGCCATGTGGTTGGTGCTTTTTCAGGTTTTGGGCAGGGTCACGCCGTGTTGCCCTTGGTATTTGCCGCCCCGGTCTTTGTACGACACTTCGCATACCTCGTCGCTTTCGAAGAACAGCACTTGCGCGCAGCCTTCGCCCGCGTAGATCTTGGCGGGCAAGGGCGTGGTGTTGCTGAATTCGAGCGTGACATAGCCTTCCCACTCCGGCTCGAACGGCGTAACGTTCACGATGATGCCGCAGCGCGCGTAGGTGCTTTTGCCCAGGCACACGGTCAGTACATTGCGCGGAATGCGGAAATACTCCACCGTGCGCGCCAGCGCAAAACTGTTGGGCGGAATGATGCAAACATCGCCTTCAAAATCGACAAAGCTTTTCTCGTCGAAATTCTTGGGGTCCACGATGGTGGAGTTGATATTGGTAAAGATTTTGAACTCGCGCGCGCAGCGGATGTCGTAGCCGTAGCTGCTGGTGCCGTAGCTGACGATTTTGTGCCCATCGGCAGCGTGGCGCACCTGGCCGGGTTCAAACGGCTCGATCATGCCGTGCTCTTGCGCCATGCGGCGAATCCATTTGTCGCTTTTGATACTCATAACACGCTTTCTGGTTATTTCTTCTGGCAGAAGAAGGAGGGCAGGCCGAATAGCTGCCCGTATTCCCGCATCTCGGGGACGAACAGACCCCATGCAAAGACAAGGCTCACAATTATCCACATAAGTAGCGCATAGAGGCGAATCTGTTCAGAAGACCAGAGCGAGGCAAGCCATCCCATGGTAAATCCAGCTCTCCAACCCTCTACCCATTCCGCGCCACCCCACGACAGGAGCCATTTAAAAAACAAGCTCATCAGCAAGTAGTTGGCAAGCCAGCATTGCCACGACATTCTGAAACCTTTCTGCGTAGACAACAACGGCGCATTTTATGGGCCGCCTATTCGCGCGTTTTTTCAAACGGCCAATGCGTGCGCAAGGTCATGAAAAGGCTTTCGGACCATGTATCTATGTATGTATGATTGCGCGCCATGGAAACCCGATGGACACCCCGCGTCACCGTAGCGGCCGTGATTGAACGCGACGGCCGTTTTTTATTGGTAGAAGAACGCCAGTCGCGCGGGCTGGTGCTCAACAACCCGGCCGGTCACCTGGATATTGGCGAATCGCTGCCGCAAGCCTGCGTGCGCGAAGTGCTGGAAGAAACCGCGTTCGACTTCACGCCCGAGGCGCTGGTGGGCGTGTATCTGTCGCGCTATCGCGGGCATGACCCCAAGCATGGGCGCACGCGCGACCTGACTTTTTTGCGCTTCACGTTCTGCGGCACGCTGGGGCGCTTTCATGAAGGGCGGACGCTGGATACCCCCATCGAACGCGCGGTATGGATGACGCCCGACGAAATCCGCGCCAGCCAAGCGCGCCACCGCAGCCCGATGGTGCTGCGGTCTTTGCAAGACTATCTGGATGGGCACCGCTTTCCGCTGGACACCATCTACGCGGACGGCAGCGTGTTTATCCCCGACGATTTATCCAAGCGGTAAAAGATCCAAGCAGTAAAGGCGCAGACGCTGCTTGCCGCATGGGCGTTGTGCAGTCTTGTGCAGCCCGGGCTATTGAACCCGGGGCCGATTTCAGTGACAATGCGCGGCGTAAAGTCCGCCGGACTGCCGCTGATGGCAAGCGTGGAAACACCGCGTCAGAGGAACGTCCGGACTGCACAGGGCAGCGCAGGAGGTAACACCTCTCCACCGCAAGGTGCGGATCAGAGCAACAGAGACGAGTCGATTGCAAAATCGGGTGAAACGGGCAATCTCTGCGTGCAGCAATGCCAAATAGGCCAGCGTTGATGTGGCCCGCGGAGCTGGCGGGTAGGCAGCACCGAGCCGGAAGGCGACTTCCGGCCCAGAGGAATGGCAGTCACGCGGCGGGCAACCGCCGTGCACAGAATCCGGCGTACAGGCGGGCTTTACATTTTCTTGTCCCATCATCGCCTGCTTGATTGGGCCGCCGCTTTTGTGCGCGGGCGGCAGCGAGCGTAATCGCAACAGAGGAGCCGCACACTTGGCGGCAAGCGGCAGCAAATGCCCGCCCATATCGGCCAATAGCCGACCTATATCCACTGCTGGACAATTCGACCACGGCTGACCACAACACGCCTGGCGGCAAAACTGCGGCGCGTTTCAGGCGTGCACTGTACAGGCACTGTCGGGAGAGCGTGAGGGGCGGTCAGGCGTAGGGGTTATCAAAGCCCAGCCCATGCAGAATGCGTATTTCTTCAGCCTCCATCGCATCGGCGTCGGCATCGCTGGTTTCGTGATCCCAGCCTTGGGCATGCAAGGCGCCATGCACCAGCAAATGGGCGTAATGCGCGTGCAGCGGCTTGCGCATATCGGCAGCCTCGCGCGCCACGACATCGGCGCACAGCACCAAATCGGCGCAAACGTGCGGGGCGGCGCTGTAATCAAAAGTCAGCACATTGGTGGCGTAATCGCGCTGACGGTAATCGCGGTTGAGGGCCTGCGCCTCGTCGCTGCCCACAATGCGCACGGTGATTTCTGCCGTTTGCACATCATCCAGCAAGGCATGGCGCAACCAGCGCTGTACGCGGTGGCGCGGCAAGGCGGCGCGGTGCTGGGCCACATCGGCAAAACGGCCAAATTGCAGGGAAAGAGTCAGTTCGGGGCGGGCTTGCATGCGAATACACCAATGACAGGGCGGCTTGGCAAGCCGCGTGAACGCGCTTGAGCGGAATACCGCCAAAAGCAGCTACGGGTGAACGAAAGATAAATGGGAAAAGTATAGAGAGAAACAGCCACCCGTTGCGGGTGCTGGTGCCGGAAGCCGGAATCGAACCGGCACGGTGTCACCACCGGCAGATTTTGAATCTGCTGCGTCTACCAATTTCGCCACTCCGGCAGGAGCAGTAAAATGCAAGGCCACGATTATGGCATAAAGCGGCGCGTGTTTTGCACAAAAATGGCGGGAACGTTGCATGTTGTGTAATTTGGGCGCGGCAGGCGCGCACGGCTGGTTGTGTCATCAGAATCCATGTGCGATACATGCTGGCAGTTGGCCGGGGTGAATGAACAACGGCGAAACAACAGCAGCGCCCGTCGGAAGCCATTCGGCTTTTGCCGTTTTGATGGATGCGGCTTTCTCTTTTCAAGCAGTTTTTTCATGCAACAGTACCTCACGATTGAACAATACATTGGTCAAACCCCGCTGGTGGCTTTGCAGCGCCTGGGGGGCGACTTGGCCGCGCGGGGCAATGTGTTGCTGGGCAAGCTGGAAGGGAGCAATCCCGCCGGTTCGGTCAAAGACCGCCCGGCGTTGTCGATGATCGAGCGCGCAGAGCAGCGTGGCGAAATCCGCCCCGGGGATACCTTGATCGAAGCCACCAGCGGCAACACCGGCATTGCGCTGGCCATGGTGGCAGCCATCAAGGGCTATCGCATGATTCTGGTCATGCCCGAAGATTTGAGCATGGAGCGCGCCCAAACCATGCGTGCTTACGGGGCTGAGCTGGTGCTGACCGCCAGCAGCGGCGGCATGGAATACGCACGCGATTTGGCCTTGCAAATGCAGGCCGCGGGCAAGGGGCGTGTGCTGGATCAGTTCGGTAACCGTGACAACAGCCTGGTGCATTACGAAACCACCGGCCCAGAAATCTGGCGGCAAACCGGCGGGCGCATTACGCATTTTGTCAGCGCCATGGGCACGACGGGCACTATCAGCGGCGTGGCGCGGTATTTGAAAGAGCAAAACCCCGAAGTGCGCATTGTGGGCGTGCAGCCGGACGACGGCTCGCGCATACCGGGCATTCGCAAATGGCCGCAGGCGTATCAGCCGGGTATTTTCGAGCCGCATTTGGTGGATGAAGTGGTGGACGTCTCGCAATCGGACGCTGAAACCATGTGCCGCCGCATGGCACGTGAAGAAGGCATTTTTGCCGGCATTTCTGCTGCCGGCGCTTGCTGTGTGGCGTTGCAGTTGGCAGCGCGCGAGCGCAATGCCACTATCGTGTTTGTGGTGTGTGATCGGGGCGACCGGTATCTGTCCACCGGCGTTTTTCCTGTTTAAGGTCATGGCCGAGTCGCGCGGCACGCCCCACCAAACGGGCAAGGCAGGCCAACAAGATAAAGGTATGAGATGAACGCGGATGCCGAACTGGATGTGCAGGGCTTGCATTGTCCCTTGCCGATTCTCAAAGCCAAAAAGGCGCTGGCTGCGCTGGAAAGCGGGCAGGTGCTGCGCGTGCTCACGACCGACCCCAATGCAGCCGCCGACTTTCAGATATTCGCTCGGCAAACCGGGCACACCTTGCTGCAGCAGCAAGCGCAGGGAGAAACCACGGCGCACTGGCTGCGCAAACGCTAGAAACGCTTGAAGTGCTTGCAAAGAGGCACGAAGGCGCGCGGGCAACCAATCGACCGCGTGTGCGTGCGCAGATGCGGCAAGCGTGTGGCGCGCGGGCGATTCAAGGGCGCGTGATGCGGGCGGCGTAATAGCCTCAACGCCCAATCGTGCAGGGCAGGCAGACAGCGAGGCTTGCCGCAAGAGCCGGTAGCGTCAATATTGCGTAAACCGCTTGCGGTTTGTGGTGTGCTGGAGAGCGAAGCATTTGCCCAAGAGGGCGTTTGGCTGCCGCGGCTTTCGTGCCAAAAGGCATGCGTACCCAAAGACCTGCGTGCCAAGAGGCGTGCCTTGCGCGGCATGGCAGATGCATAACGGTTCTAACGGTTTTTTACGCCGCTGTGGCGTGCGTGGTGCACACATAGTGACCAGTGAAAGCGAGGCAAAGGCCAGCGCAAGCCGGGCAGCAAGCGGACAACAAGCGGTCAAGCAACGGGGCAAAACCCCTCGGAGCGCCGCAAAAAACGCCCTTCTATAATTACTCTTTCTCTGCGCGGGGCAGCCCGCCTGTTGGCCATGTCTACTACCAAATTTGTTTTCGTTACCGGCGGTGTCGTGTCTTCGCTTGGCAAGGGCATCGCGGCGGCTTCTTTGGCTGCCATTCTCGAATCCCGTGGCCTCAAGGTCACGCTGATTAAGCTGGATCCTTATATCAACGTCGATCCGGGCACGATGTCGCCGTTTCAACACGGCGAAGTGTTTGTGACCGATGACGGCGCCGAAACCGACCTCGACCTGGGACATTACGAGCGCTTTATCGAAACGCGCATGCGGCAGTCCAACAACTTCACCACGGGCCGCATCTACAAAAGCGTGATCGAAAAAGAGCGCCGTGGCGAATATCTCGGCAAAACGGTGCAAGTGATTCCTCACATCACCAACGAAATTCAGGAATACATCAAGCACGGCGCAGGCGTAGGCACGCCCGATGCGGTGGATGTGGCCATTGCCGAAGTGGGTGGCACGGTAGGCGATATCGAATCGCTGCCTTTTCTGGAGGCCGTGCGCCAGCTGAGCCTGAAACTGGGCCCGCACAACAGCGCTTTTGTGCACCTGAGCTATTTGCCGTGGATTCCTACCGCGGGCGAGCTAAAAACCAAACCCACCCAGCATACGGTGCAAAAACTGCGCGAAATCGGCATCCAGCCCGATGCGTTGCTGTGCCGTGCGGACCGCGCCATTCCGCAAGACGAACGCGAAAAAATCAGCCTGTTTACCAATGTGCCCGAGTGGGGCGTGATCAGCATGCCCGATGTGGACACCATCTACAAAGTGCCGCGCCTGCTGCACGAACAAGGGCTGGATCGCCTGATTTGCGAAAAACTCAACCTCAACACGCCGCCAGCCAACCTCAAGCGTTGGGATGACCTGGTGCACGCGCAGCAGCACGCCGCGCGCACGGTGCGCGTAGCCATGGTGGGCAAATACGTGGAGCTGAGCGATAGCTACAAATCCGTGAACGAGGCCCTGCGCCACGCGGGCATGAAAAACCATGCCAAGGTGCAAATCACCCATCTGGATTCGGAATCGTTCACGCCGGACAATGTGGCCGAACAACTCCAGCCGTTTGATGCCATTTTGGTGCCTGGCGGCTTTGGCAAGCGCGGGGTAGAAGGCAAAATCGCCGCCGCCCGCTATGCGCGCGAAAACAAAGTGCCCTATTTGGGCATTTGCCTGGGCATGCAGGTAGCCACCATCGAATATGCACGCCACAAGGCGGGCCTGCCGCACGCCAACAGTACCGAATTCGACCCGCACACGCCCGAGCCGGTCATCGCCTTGATTACCGAATGGAAAGATGCCGACGGCAGCATCCAGCAGCGCCATGCGGACAGCGACCTGGGCGGCACCATGCGCCTGGGCGCGCAAAGCTCCGATGTGCAGCCCGGCACGCTGGCGCACCGCATTTACGGCGACGTCGTGACCGAGCGCCACCGCCACCGTTACGAAGCCAACACCCAGTATCTGGACCAGCTGCGCGCAGCGGGTTTGGTGATTTCGGCTTTGACCCAGCGTGAGCAGCTCACCGAAATCGTCGAGCTGCCGCAAGACGTGCACCCCTGGTACATGGGCGTGCAGTTCCACCCCGAATTCAAATCCACCCCGTGGGACAGTCACCCGCTGTTTGACAGCTACATTGCTGCGGCGCTGGAGCATCAAAAGGCGCGGTAATTGGCAGCGTATGCGGCATATGGGTGCCCCAAAAGGGCCGGTGGGCCTGGCAGGTCTTGTGCCTGTTTCCCGCCGAGGGGTGTTGATCGGGGCTTTTGTGTCGGTGTCGGCGGCTTGTGCCCATGCATGGCCCCCGGCGCAGACGGTTAAAAAAGGAGCAGCCATGTCTACTGCGGTGCGCCCGGTATTCGATCACGGCAGCGGCCACGTCTTGTCCGTGGGCGATGCGCAGATCTATTTTGAAGAAGCAGGTAACCCCAATGGCCCGCCCCTGCTGTGCTTGCACGGCGGCTTGGGCGATATGCGTGATCTCAACCCCGTACTGCCCGCATTGGCCGGGCGCTTTCGCCTGATCGGCATCGACTTTCGCGGGCATGGGCGTTCCACCTTGGGCAGCCAGCCGCTGAGCTGCGCGCTGTATCGGGCCGATGTGCAGGCTGTGTTGCGGCATCTGGGCATTGCGGCGGCGCGGGTGCTGGGCTTCAGCGATGGGGGCATTACCGCTTTGCGGCTGGCGGCCGAAAGCAGCAGCGCTTTCAACGTACAGCAACTGGCGGCCATCGGCGCGCAATGGCGCTTGCTGGCCAACGACCCTGCGCTGCCCTTGCTGCAGGGGCTGACGCAGGCCGATTGGGCGGGCATGTTTCCTGAGGCGCTGCCTTACTACACAACACACAATCCCGCGCCGGACTTTAATCGCCTACTAACGCAGGTCAAAGCCATGTGGACCAACAGCCAATCTGGCAACTACCCGGGAGAGGTCGTGCGTGCTATCACCGCGCCCACCTTGCTGATACGTGGCGATAAAGACGCGCTGTGCAGCCTGCATGAGCTGGCCGAGCTGCAACAACGCGTGGCGGGCAGCGCTTTGCTCAATGTGCCTTTTGCCGATCATGCGGTGCAAGTCGATGCGCCTGTGGTCGTTTCATCCGTTCTTGTCACTTTCTTCGGGCGCGCGCCCTCATCAACATGAAACTGTGCGGTTTTCCCATCGGTCTTGGCCACCCCTTCTTCCTCATCGCCGGCCCCTGCGTGGTCGAAAGCGAGCAGCTGCAAATGGATGTGGCCGGGCAGCTTAAAGAAATCACCGCCAGCCTGGGCATCCCCTTCATCTTCAAAAGCAGCTACGACAAGGCCAACCGCTCCAGCGGCGGCAGCTTTCGCGGCCCGGGCATGGAAAAAGGGCTGGACGTTTTGGCCAAGGTCAAAAAGGAGCTGAGTCTGCCAGTACTCACCGACGTGCACACCGAGGCCGAAATTCCCCAAGTTGCTGCCGTGGTAGACGTGCTGCAAACCCCGGCCTTTTTGTGCCGGCAGACCGATTTCATCCGCGCTGTGGCGCAGTCGGGCAAACCCGTCAATATCAAAAAAGGCCAGTTTCTTGCGCCCCATGATATGAAAAACGTCATCGACAAAGCCCGTGCCGCTGCGCGCGAAGCAGGCCTGCCCGAAGACAACTTCATGGCCTGCGAACGTGGTGCCAGCTTTGGCTACAACAACCTGGTCAGCGACATGCGCTCGCTAGCCATCATGCGCGAGACCGGCGCGCCCGTGGTGTTTGACGCCACCCACAGCGTGCAACTGCCCGGCGGCCAAGGCACCAGCAGTGGCGGCCAGCGCGAGATGGTGCCCGTGCTGGCCCGCGCGGCTGTCGCCGTAGGCGTGGCCGGCCTGTTCATGGAAACGCATCCAGACCCCCAAAACGCCCTCTCCGACGGGCCTAACGCCGTGCCGCTCAAGCACATGCGCGCCCTGCTGGAAACCTTGCTGGAACTGGATGCGGTGACGAAGAAAAACGGTTTTCTGGAAAACAGTTTTTTGGCCTGAAGGCAAGCTTGCAAAAAAGACCGCCCCATGCTGGCTCGCACAGTGATACCCGCCAATCTTGCCCGCAAAATGGACGAAACCCGCACGTTTTGCCGGACATGCGTCGGTGGGCAAATCGGGAGTGATGGCGGCTGGCGTGCCATTACCCGTTTGGGCCATGCTGCGGCTGCATTGGCACCGCGCATCACGTTTGAGCATGATGCCGCCTGCCAGACACAGGACGTGAGCGGCACCTTCAAGGGCAACCTGCGGATGAGGAACAGCGCCGCTGGCTTGCATGCTAGAAGGTGCAGCGCATGCACACACGGCTGTTATTTGCTTCGCCAGCCATGCGGCGCAGCGCAGGCGTTTTATCATTCACCCGAATACCGCCACGCGCAGCGCGAGCAATGTGTGGGCGCGGGCACCTTCAACCTGCCGTGTGCGGAAGGGATGTGGGTGATACGGAATCTGTCCGGTCGCTTGCCCGCAAGCCATTGAACAGCTGGCGCGGGGCGGCAAAGTTTTTTTATGACGTTTGATCGAGAAAGGTAAACCATGAGTGCAATTGTTGATATCGTTGGCCGCGAAGTGCTGGACAGCCGCGGCAACCCCACTGTTGAGTGCGACGTGCTGCTGGAAAGCGGCGTGATGGGTCGCGCTGCCGTGCCCAGCGGCGCATCTACCGGCAGCCGCGAGGCCATTGAACTGCGCGACGGCGACAAAAGCCGCTATCTGGGCAAAGGCGTGCTCAAGGCGGTGGAGCACATCAACACCGAAATTTCCGAAGCCGTGCTGGGGCTGGATGCGAGCGAGCAGGCTTTTCTGGATCGCACCCTGATCGAGCTGGACGGCACCGACAACAAAAGCCGCCTGGGCGCCAACGCCCTGCTGGCCGTCAGCATGGCCGTAGCCCGCGCCGCGGCTGAAGAAAGCGGCCTGCCGCTGTACCGCTACTTTGGCGGCATGAACGGCTGCCAGCTGCCCGTGCCGATGATGAACGTCATCAACGGCGGCGCGCACGCCAACAACAATCTGGACTTGCAAGAGTTCATGATCATTCCCGTAGGCGCGCCCAGCTTCCGCGAGGCGCTGCGCCAAGGCGCGGAAGTGTTCCATGCGCTCAAGAAAATCATCCACGACAAAGGCATGAGCGTAGCCGTGGGCGACGAAGGCGGCTTTGCGCCCAATGTGGAAAACCACGAAGCGGCCATCCAACTCATCCTGCAAGCCATTGCCGACGCGGGCTACACAGCCGGCACAGACATTGTGCTGGGCCTGGATTGCGCCAGCAGCGAGTTCTACAAAGACGGCCAATACGTGCTGGCAGGCGAAGGCGGCATGAAGCTGAGCAGCGCCCAGTGGGTCGACATGCTCGCCGCCTGGTGCGACAAATACCCCATCATCAGCATTGAAGACGGCATGGCCGAAGGCGATTGGAACGGCTGGAAGCTGCTGACCGAAAAACTCGGCAAAAAAGTGCAGCTGGTGGGCGACGACCTGTTCGTGACCAACACCAAGATCCTGAAAGAAGGCATCGAAAAAGGCATTGGCAACTCCATCCTCATCAAAATCAACCAGATCGGCACGCTGACCGAAACCTTCGAGGCCATCGAAATGGCCAAACGCGCGGGCTACACTGCCGTCATCAGCCACCGCAGCGGCGAGACGGAAGACAGCACCATTGCCGACATTGCCGTAGGCACCAACGCGGGCCAAATCAAAACCGGCAGCTTGAGCCGCAGTGACCGCATGGCCAAGTACAACCAGCTGCTGCGCATTGAAGAAGACCTGGGCGATGCCGCCGTATACCCGGGCCGCGATGCGTTCTACAATCTGCGCTAAACCCCGCCTGCGCCAAGTGCCGCCTGCATAGGCCGCGTTTGGCGCAAACGCTTACTCTTGTTTTGATGCCATGACCACGCGCCCGCTCATCCCCCTGGTTTTAGTGCTGCTGCTAATCCTGCTGCAATACAACATCTGGACGGGGCGCGGCAGCGTGGGCCAAGTGGCCGAACTGCAAGAAAAACTCGTTACCCTGCGTGCCCAAAACCAGCAAACCGAAGCAGACATTGCCCGCCTGCGCTCGGAAATTCAAGACCTGCAAGAAGGCTTGAGCATCGTCGAAGAAAAAGCACGCTACGAAATGGGCTTGGTCAAACCCAACGAAATTTTTGTGCAAATCACGCACTGAAACCGCGCTGTAGGCCTTTGCTGCCACGGCGCATGCGGGTCAGCTCGGAGCGTAATACTCTGATTTGCCCAGCCAGCTATATTTGCCCGTCTGACTTCATGCAAAGGAAAAGCACCATGACACAAATAGCCGTTGTTTATTTTTCAGGTTACGGGCACACCAAATTTGTTGCCGAAAAGGTAGCAGCAAGCGCCCAGGCAAAATTGATCGAAATCGATCAAGAAGGCAACATCAGCGCAGATGCGTGGGAAACCCTGAAGCAGTCGGACGCCATCATCTTCGGCGCGCCCACTTATATGGGCTCCACGCCTTGGCAGTTCAAAAAATTCGCCGATGCTTCTTCAAAAGCATGGTTTACCCGTGAGTGGCAAGACAAAATCTTCGGTGGCTTCACCGTCAGCGCCAGCATGAATGGCGACAAGCAGATGACGCTGCTGCAAATGCAAACCTTGGCCGCGCAGCACGGCGGTATCTGGGTGAGCCTGGGGTTGGCGCCTGCTAGCACTTCGGCTGCCACCCGTGCCGACGTCAATCATTTGGGCAGTTTCTTGGGTTTGATTGTGCAATGCCCTGCCGATGCTGGCGCCGAAGCCATCCCCGCCGGGGATTTGGAAACGGCCCGTTTGTATGGTGAGCGTGTCAAGACCATTGCCAGCCGTTTCAAATAACTGAAATATGCCCAAAGAATAACGGGTGTGCATATCAAAACGCCGTCTGAAAACACCTCCAGACGGCGTTTGTCATTTCAGGCGGCACCGTGTTTTTCAGCCCCAACTGCTTGCGGCTGCATGCATCAAACAAAACACGATGACCGAAAAACTGACCCCTGAAACGGCCATCGCGCATCGCTCTTTTGAAGTGGCAGGCAAGCCGGATGAAAAAGTCGATGTTTTGATCGGCAAACCCGAACTATGCGGCGACAGTTTGTCTGATACATTCGCCCGTTGCGGCCATGGAGCCAATCAGGCTGCTGCGTGGCAGTAATAGCGATCACTGCCGCCATCGGTGGCTCGTTTGGCCTTGGTTCCAAATGGTTGCTGCTGCAAGTGCGTTTACAACGACCATCAGCTCTAACAATCCAATCCTGCAATGCCTCGACAACAATCTTCTGCGACTTCACGCATCTTCAAATTCTGGCTGCCGATGGGCGCATTGCTTTTGGGCATTGGGTATTGGTCGCAATTGCGCTACAACCCTGCCAAAGAGGCAAAAGCTGGTCTGGAAAGGCTCAACCTCTGGCGGGCGCAGGCAGGGTTGCAAGCGTTGCAACTTTCCCCAGAGCTGCAAAAAGCCGCACAAAGCCACGCAGCCTACCTCGGCAAAGATGCGCACGGGCACGATGAAATGAACGAGCGCAACCCCCATTACACAGGCGCAGATCCACAGGCGCGCGCAACAGCTGCAGGCTACCCTGCGCCCGTTGTTGAAAATCTGACCGTTGGCAATTTTGCCCGTTCTGGCAACGCCAGCATCGACAGCTTGATGACCGCGCTCTACCATCGACTCGGCCTGCTCAACCCCGACCATGACGAAGCAGGCGTGGCATGGGTGCGTGGCCGCAACGCAGCCTTCGTTGTCGTGCAAGGCAATAGCCAAGATCGCGAACTGTGCGAGCAAGCGGGTAGCCGTGCCGCAAGGCGCTATATGCTGAGCACCTACTGCAACGGGCAAAAAACCGATATTCCACTGGACGTGCCACCGCAGCGGTACATCGGAGCCGTTAAATATCCTATCGGCAACAACATCGAACCCAGCTACGACGGCAAAGAAGTACCCAACCCCATGCCGACTCGCAAAGCCGTTGGCAACCCCGTCAGCATTGCCTTGCACGGCAGCGATGCCCCTGTGGAAATGCGCGCGTTTACTTTGCGCTCAGCCCAAGGCGAAGTGCACAACCCGACGATACTCACCGCCGCGACGGATCCCAACCGCCTGTTGCACCCCAACGAATTTGCCCTGTTCGCACCCAAACCGCTGGACTTTGATACCGAATACACCGCCGAATTCCGCTACATCCAAGGCGGGCAGGAGCACGCCGAAACCTGGACATTCCGCACCCGCAAACGGCGACATTGGCTGGAGTGGTAATCCCAGCCTGTCTGCTGCGCACAACCTTGCCATGACACAGATGTGGCAGCGCACACCGACTGGCCGATAACCGTAGCGGTTGATATTGGCTTGCGCATCAGGTATTGACGATGACGATTTTTCCTGCGGCCTGATTGCTTTCCATCAACGCATGCGCCTGGGCGATGTCGTGCAGCGCAAACGTGGTGGGGCGTGCGATGGCGACTTGGTGGCGGTCGATAAAGGCGAACAGTTCGGCCATGCGCGTGCGGTTCACGCTGTCGCTGTGGAAGCTGGTGAGATAGCGGCCGCTGGGGATGTCTTCGATCGGCTCGAAACGTTCCAGCACCCAGCCGCCGAGGATGCCGGTGAAGCAGGCTATGCCGCCCGGATTCAGGCATTGCAGCGAATCGCGCAGGGTAGAGGCACCAACGAGTTCGAGCACTTTGTCAGCGTATGCGCTACCCGTGCGCGCCAGTTGGCCGTTGTCAATCAGAACTTGCGCGGCGCCTGCCGCCCGGATTTTTTCTGCATGCATCGGGTTGCGGGTGGTGCTGATAACCGTTGCTCCCAGATGGACGGCCAACTGGGCCGCGGCCAGGCCGCAGGCGCTGCTGCCGCCGCGAATGAGCAAGGTTTCTCCGGCCTTGAGGTGTAGCGCGTCGGTCAGTGAGCCCCAGGCGGTGTACCAAGTTTCGGGGATGGCGGCCAGTGTTGCCCAGTCCAGCGCGCTTTCAATGGGGTACACCTGATTTGCCGGCGCCAGTGTGTATTCGGCATAGCTGCCGTCAAACTGCCGCCCCATGCCGTTCATGAGGCTGACAACACGTTGCCCCACGCGCAGACCGCTATCGGCGGGATCGGCCACTTCGCCCACGCATTCGATGCCGATGATGCGCGGAAAGCGCACATTGGGCGAGTGCCCCTGGCGTGTGTAAATTTCGGCGCGGTTGATGCCAAAGGCGCGAATTTGGATCAGTACCCAGCCGGGGCGGGCGGTGGGGGTGGGCACTTCGCTGATGCGCAGTTCGTGCGCGGCGCAAGGGCGGGTGATGACGACGGCTTTCATGGTTTCTTTCGATGTTGCAACAGCTCGGCGGATGCATCATTGGGCGGTGTGCGCAGGAGGCCTTCCGGTGTGTCGTGCGCCATGATGCGCCCGGCATGCAGGATGATGAGCTGGCTGCCTAGGGCCAGTGCTTCGTCGATGTCGTGGGTGACGAAAACAATGGTGCTGCCTGTGCGTTGCTGGATGTGTTTGATTTCGCTTTGCAGGGCGCGTCGGGTAATTTCGTCCACCGCGCCAAAAGGCTCGTCCATCAGAACCAGATCGGGGCGTGCCGCCAAGGCGCGGGCAATACCAATGCGCTGACGTTGCCCGCCAGAGAGCTGGTGCGGGTAACGATCCAGCAGCGCAGGCTCAAGGCGCACCATGTCAATGAGTTCGTCCATGCGGCGTGCCGTCTCTTGCGCTGGCCAGCGCAGCAGCGTGGGCACGTAGGTGATGTTGGCGCGAGCAGTCATGTGCGGAAACAGGCCCGCCTCTTGTATCACGTAGCCAATGCTGCGGCGCATTTGCACCAAGTCGCAAGTTGCCAGGTCTTGCCCGCGTACGACGATGTGGCCGCCATCGGGGGCAATCAGGCCGTTCATCAGCCGCAGCAAGGTGGTTTTGCCGCTGCCGGAGCTGCCGATAACAGTAGTGAAACTGCCCGGCGCAATGTGCAGATTGATATCGTGCAGCACGGTTTGGCCGTTGAACTGCTTGCAAACGTTTTCCAAGCGGATCATGGAAGCAGACCTTTGCGCCGCAAAAATTCGGCCGCTACCTCTTTTTCGTTGCGCTTTTCGCTTTCAACAGCGTGGTTCATGGCGGCCATTTCTTCGTTGCTGATGAGTTGGTTCATTTTCATCAAAATGGCGCGCAGTTCGGGGTGCTGTTGCAGCGTGGCGCTGCGCACCACGGTGCCTGCGTAGTAGTTGGGATAGAAGTGCTTGTCGTCTTGCAAAACGGTGATGGGCGAAGTCGTCAGCAGGCCGTCGGTGGTGAAAATGTTCATGACATCGATCTGGCCATTGCTGATGGCGCTGTGCTTCAGGCCAATGTCCAGATCGCGCTTTTCTTTGAACGCAAAGCCGTAGGCTTTGGACAGTGCGTTGTAGCCGTCTTCGCGCTCGTAAAAATCGTATTCGGCGCCAAAGCGCAAGTCTTTGGACAAAGGTGCCAGATCGGAATAGGTTTTGAGCTTGTGCTGCTCGGCCATGTCTTTGCGCACAGCCAGACCAAAGGTGTTGTTGAAGCCGTACAGCCCTACTGACCTTGCCCCTGTTTCGTGTAGCTCTTAACCCACGGTTCACGCGGCCTTTT
>CAYUAF010000001.1:0-63999 GCA_964442555.1 uncultured Allobrachymonas sp. | reverse complement strand
AAAAGGCCGCGTGAACCGTGGGTTAAGAGCTACACGAAACAGGGGCAAGGTCAATACACACTTCGGTTACGGCGGCATCCATGCCCAGCCAGCGATACGCCGCGCTTTGCAGGCGCTGGGGGGCAGAAGTAGCCAGCAAAGTCAAACGCCCCTGGCCTTTGCTCGCCAAAGGCTGGTGTGGGTGCTGTGCCTGCTGCACGTTCTGCGCGGCCAAGGGGTTCTCACGCACGTCTTTCACATCAAGCGCCTGGTCGCTGCCGACCTGCCCGTGTTGTCCATGTGCAGATTGCGGTTCCTGCCGTTGCGCACGCAACAAACCGTACTGCTGCAACAGGCGTTGTGTTTGTCTGGCAACCGGCGCGCCCGGTTCAATCAGCCGCACCTTGTCGCCCACCATGCTTTGCAACACATCTTCGGCAAAAGGATAGTGCGTACACCCCAGCACCAATACATCAATCGCGCCCAAAGCGTGGGCAGATGGCGCTGTTGCCCCCGTCGCCCGATCAGCCGCGTCGCGCAAGGCTGCCACATAGCGCCGACACAGGCTGTGCACGGTTTGCCCGTCGGGGTTGGAGCGGTCTTCCAGCGCGTTTTCTATCGCCAGCGCCAAGCCGTCGCACGCCTGCACGTGGATATGGCTGCTGCCGCCCCAGTCTTGCAGCAGGCGGGCAAATTTGGCGCTTTGTACCGTGCCACGGGTAGCCATAATGCCTATGTGCCCTGTTTGAGAAAGCGCCACTGCTGGTTTGATGGCAGGCTCTATCCCGATTAGCAGCAGCTGCGGCCAACGGCTGCGCAACTGTTGCACGGCCTGGCTGGTTGCGGTGTTGCAGGCCACAACCAACGCCTTGATTTGGTGCTGCCGCAGCAAATAATCTGCAATTTGCAGGCAACGCGTGGCAATTTGCTCGGGCGTGCGCTCGCCATAAGGCGCCCAAGCGCTATCTGCCAGATACACAATGTCTTCTTCCGGCAATTGCTGCAAAAGTTGCCGCAACACGCTCAGGCCGCCCACGCCGCTATCAAACACGCCGATGGGGCAATGATTTTTTGCAAACGCGCTGGACATGCTGGAGATACCCGTTCATCAGGCCAAGGCAAAACATGGTCAAAGCACAAGCCGACCGCTTATCTGCCCTTGTCTGAATAAGAGCGTTGCAGCCACTCATTCAGCGCCGTAGCCGCCAAAACCACCAAGCCGCTGCTGGCTAGCACACGCACTTCTTTGCCCAAAACACTGCCAACCATGCGGCGCGATTGCTTCCAGCGCCAAGGGTGCAGTAGCACAACGGCCGCGCCTGCTGCCGCCGCCGCCGCCAACCAAGGCACTGGCCGCTTGCGGATTTCGGTTTGCAGCAAAGGCTCACCCACTTGCAGCGCAAAATGCGCGGGGTGTTTGTGCCAGCGCGACTGCACCACGGCACCCAGCAAACCGCCGATTTTTTCAAACACGCCCAATATCGCCTGCCGCAGGCTGCTAGGCTGATCTACAGCGGCAGAAGCAGCCCCCTGCGCAGTTTTGGTTTTTGCACCAACCTGGGGGGCTGCCACGTTGCCGTCTGCCTGCCCTGCCAGCTTGGCGGCAACTGGCTGCCGGGCCGTGGCAGGCTCTGCCACTGCAACAGGCGCGGCAGGCTGCGTTGTTGCCTTGCGCTTTATGGGCCACAGCTTGCGCAAAGAATTGACTACGCCTGGCTTTTTGGGCTTGGCGGGCGGGTACAACGCCGCTTGCAACGCCTGGCGCGACAACGCCAACTTTTCTGCCGCACTTAAAGGCTGCTGCCCTTCGGCGGCGGATGTGTGGGGAGGGGTATGTTCAATGCTCATGGTCTTTTACAGCCGGGCCGGTCAAAGCCTGCATATCGGCAGCAAATTGCTGCTTGATGGTGCCAACGGAAGATTTTTCTGCTTTGCGCGAAGCAATTGCCAGCGCAACAACGGCCAGCACCAAGGGAGCGGCTGGCACGGCCACCAATACCCAGTGATACCGGCCTTGCATGATGCCCAGCATCACGGCCACGCCTGTCAGCGTTAAAAATACCAGCATGCCGATGGCACATACCAGCAGCGCTGCCGCTTTGATGGCCCACAGCCGAGCGGTATCGCGCGCTTCTTCACGCACCAGTTCGCCGTAATTGCGCAGATGTTCTGCCAGTAGCTGCGGCTTCAGAATAAGGGCCTTGAGCAAGGCATAGATCATGATGGATGCCTTTTTGATCACAAGCGATACGGGCGCAACCAACTCGAAAAACAACCCGCGCCGCCAGTTATTTGAAATATTGAGCCTGCGTTTTAGCAGGCCAACAACCTTGGGCAATGATTATCGACGCAAAAGCGCGCGATTTGCAATGCGCCCCTGTTTTTGCCAGCCAAAGCACATGGTGCCCATTCTTGTAACTTGTAACGCCCGTTCGAAATACCGACGTTTTGACGGTTAGAGCGTGCATGCACACGCACCGCACGCTTACCCCACGCAAACCTGCTTGCGCGTTTACTCCTTCAGCGGAATCAGTGACAGAAACTCTTTGCGCAAATCGCTATTGCGCAGAAAAGCGCCGCGCATGATGGAGTTGATCATGCGGCTGTCCATGTCTTTGACGCCGCGCCACGCCATGCAATAGTGGGTGGCCTGCATGACCAGCGCCAGGCCGTCAGGCCGGGTTTTTTTCTGAATCAGGTCTGCCAGCTGCACCACGGCTTCTTCCTGGATTTGCGGCCGCCCCATCACCCACTCTGCCAGCCGTGCGTATTTCGACAGGCCAATCACATTGGTGTCTTTATTGGGCATGATGCCGATCCACAGCTTGCCGATAATGGGGCACAAATGGTGCGAGCAGGCGCTGCGCACCGTAATCGGCCCGACCAGCATCAGCTCTTTGAGTGCCTCGGCATTAGGGAACTCGGTAATCACCGGCTGCGGCAAATAGCGGCCTGCAAACACCTCTTTGATATACATCTTGGCCGCACGCCGCGCCGTGTTTTTGGTGTTGTGGTCGTTTTCGGTGTCGATCACCAGGCTATCCAGCACGCCCTGCATTTTTTCGGTCACTTCATCCAGCAAGGCATCCAACTCGCCCGGTTGCAAAAAGTCGGCAATGTTGTCGTTGGCGTGAAAGCGCTGGCGCGCAGCCAGCAGCCGTTCGCGAATCTTGACGGAAACGGGCACGCCCAAATCATCGCCGGACGGTGTGGATGGAAGCTCTTGCTGTTTGTTCATAAAACGTAGAAATGAAACCAGGCCAAACTGATGCGTTCGCCCCGGTTGATAGAAAGTGCTGAACCCTAGGCTCAGATCAAGGCAAATTCTGCCACCAATGGCAAATGATCGGACAGGCGCGCCCAATTGTGCAGCCCCGCCCACCCGGCCAAATGCTCTTTTTGCGGCACGAACTGCCGCACCCGCGACAGGCCGCGCGCATACACATGATCCAGCTGCGTTAAAGGCAGGCTCGCGGGATACGTCAAACACCCGGGCAAGCCGGTTGCGTTGTGCAGGCCGTGTTGCGCCATCATGCCATGCAGCTTCTGCCCCCATTCGTTGAAATCGCCCGCTACCAATAGCGGCACATGGTCTGGCACTTCGCGTGAAATAAACTGCTGCAACTGGTGTACCTGGCGCACGCGGCTGGCGCCTATCAGGCCCAAATGCACCACGATGACATGCACATGCCTGCCGTGAATATCAATTACGGAATGCAGCAAACCGCGCTGCTCGAAACGGTGGTCCGAAATATCCTGGTGCTGGTGATGCAACACCGGCCAGCGCGACAGCATGGCATTGCCATGCTCGCCGTGGGCGGTGATGGCATTGGTCATGTAAACCGACTGATAGCCCTCTGGCGCGAGATACTCCGCCTGCGACTGGCGCGGCCAGTTGGCGAATTTGCGCTCTGCCTTGCGGTTGAGTTTGCGCACTTCTTGCAGGCACACCACATCGGCCTGCAAATGGGCAATGGCCTGTTGCAGGTTATGTATTTCCAGCCGGTGGTTCGGCCAAATGCCCTGCACGCCTTTATGGATGTTGTACGTAACCACCCGCAGCGTTTGGCTGCCCGAAGCAGCGTCGCTGCCGGGCTGCGGCTCTTGCGAATCGGGCAGCCAAATGCCGTTGGGGGTGTGCATGAATGCGCCTGTAGCGATCAATGCCCCGATCAGCCCGCCGGTTGCGGGTTGCGCAAGCGGATATGCAGCTCGCGCAATTGTTTCTCGTCCACAGGGCTGGGCGCTTGCGTCAGCAGGCACTGGGCACGCTGCGTTTTGGGGAAGGCGATCACGTCGCGAATAGACTCGGCCCTGGTCATCAGCGTGATCAAGCGGTCCAAACCAAAGGCCAAGCCGCCGTGCGGAGGCGCGCCATATTGCAGCGCATCCAACAAAAAGCCGAATTTTTCGCGCTGTTCTTCAGGGCCGATTTTGAGTGCGGCAAACACCTTGGCCTGCACGTCGGCACGGTGAATACGCACCGAGCCGCCGCCCAGCTCCCAGCCGTTGAGCACCATGTCATAGGCTTTGGCTACGCATTTACCGGGGTCGGAGTCCATGAAGTCTTCATGCCCATCTTTGGGACTGGTGAAGGGGTGATGCATGGCGTTCCAGCGGTTTTCGTCCTCGTCGTACTCGAACATGGGGAAGTCCACCACCCACAGCGGCGCCCAGCGGTCTTCAAACAGGCCGTGCTGTTTGCCAAAGTCGCTGTGGCCGATCTTCAGGCGCAGCGCGCCGATGGCATCGTTCACGATCTTGGCTTTGTCTGCGCCAAAGAACAGAATGTCGCCGTTTTGCGCACCAGTGCGCTTGAGCACCTCTGCCAGAGCCGCATCATGCATGTTCTTGACGATGGGCGATTGCAAGCCGTCACGGCCTGCCGCCACATCATTGACCTTGATCCAGGCCAAGCCCTTGGCGCCGTAGATCTTGACGAACTCGGTGTACTGGTCGATTTCGCCACGGCTGATGTCGCCGCCAGCCGGCACGCGCAGGGCTACCACGCGGCCGCCAGGGGTGGTGGCCGGGGTGCTAAAGACTTTGAAGTCCACGTCCTTCATCACATCGGTCAGCTCGGTAAATTCAAGCTTGACGCGCAGATCGGGCTTGTCGGAACCAAAGCGGTGCATGGCTTCGGCATAAGGCATGACGGGGAATTCGCCCAGATCCACCTGCAACGTCTGCTTGAATACGTGGCTGATCATGTTCTGGAACAGCTCGCGAATATCCTGCTCGGTGAGGAAGGAGGTTTCGATATCGATCTGCGTAAATTCGGGCTGGCGGTCGGCACGCAAATCTTCGTCACGGAAGCATTTGGTGATTTGGTAGTAGCGGTCAAAACCGGCCACCATCAGCAACTGTTTAAACAGCTGGGGCGACTGCGGCAGCGCGAAAAAGTGGCCGTCGTGCACACGGCTGGGCACGAGGTAGTCGCGCGCGCCTTCAGGCGTGCTCTTGGTAAGCATGGGCGTTTCGATATCGATAAAACCGTTCTCATCCAGAAACTTGCGCACGGCCATGGCTACTTTGTAGCGCAGCATCAGGTTGTGCTGCATGTAGGGGCGGCGCAAGTCCAGCACGCGGTGCGTCAGGCGCGTGGTTTCGCTCAGATTGTCATCGTCCAGCTGGAAAGGCGGTGTGACCGAGGGGTTGAGCACTTTCAGCTCGTGGCACAGCACTTCGATCTTGCCGGTGGCAATGGCATCGTTGATCGTGCCTTCGGGGCGGGCGCGCACCAAACCAGTGACTTGCACGCAAAACTCGTTGCGCAAATCTTCGGCTATTTTGAACATCTCGGGGCGATCTGGGTCGCACACCACCTGCACATAACCTTCGCGATCGCGCAGATCAATAAAGATCACGCCGCCATGATCGCGCCGGCGATTGACCCAGCCGCAAAGGGTGACGGTTTGCCCTAGCTGGGCTTCGGTAACTTGACCACAATACAAAGAGCGCATGGACATTTTGAATCGTTCTTTCCGCGCATGAAGCGCATATTTGGTTAGTAAATGGCGAAATAACTCGCTACGTAAATCCACTACAAAGATCAGGCCGCCAAGGGCGACTTGTTTGGCTAGCAAGCCTGCCTAGCAGCTACGGCTGGCACCGCTGCAAAAATCAAATGTTTCAACGACATGCAGTGCAATCTTCAACGCGTCGCCTCAGCCTGGCCATCAAACTATCGCGCCAGATTACGAAGCCTAAACATGCAAGCTAAAACATGAAAACAGCGCTGGATGTGCCGCCAAGGCTCAAAGCCGATTCCGTTTTACGACTGCGCCGCTGCCGGACAGCCCGCACAAGCGCCAGCCTGGCCGCCTGCTGCCTTGTTGCCCGCGCCGCAAGCCGGGCCGTTTTTGAAATCGGTTTCGTACCAGCCCGAACCTTTGAGCTGAAAACCGGCTGCTGTGACCTGCTTGCTGAAACTTTCAGCCTGGCAGGCCGGGCATTGTGTCAATGGCGCATCGCTGAGTTTTTGCAGCACGTCTTGAACGTGGCCGCATGCTGCGCACTGATAAGCGTAAATAGGCATGGCAAAACAATGTCATCAATTATTTAAAAATGGCTCGGAAGCAGCGCCCAGCTTGCGCTACAGACGCCTGCAAAGCCCATAAACATTGGATTATATGGGGCTGCCCTGCCGCCCATAAAAGCCCCACAAGCACACACCGGCATGACTTGCCTGCCGCAAGCCGCTTGATAGAACCAAAGAACTACCAAAAAGCCTGCGCGCTACATCTGGAGCCAGATGGTGACCGGGCCATCGTTGAGTAGCTCGATTTGCATATCCGCGCCGAAAATGCCTGCCTCGACCGGAGCATGCAGTGCCCGCGCACGCTGCAACAGGTGATTGAACAAGGCTTCGCCCTGCGCGGCTGGCGCTGCCGCCGTAAAGCTGGGACGGTTGCCACTGCTGCAATCTGCCGCCAGCGTAAACTGGCTCACCAGCAACAGGCCCCCTGCCTTGCCGTTGCCATCCAGGTCTTGCACGCTGCGGTTCATCTTGCCTGCTTCATCGCTGAAGATGCGCAGTTTCAACATTTTGAGCAGCAGCTTCTCGGCCACTTCGGGCGTATCCTGCGGTTCGGCACATACCAGCGCCAACAAGCCCTGTTCAATAGCGCCGACTCTTTTCCCTTCTACCGCCACGTGCGCCCAACGCACCCTTTGCAATAGCGCCTTCATATTCTTTCCATACTCCTCAAGTGGATGCGCCGCTTCAAGCCGGCAGTTGCCGGGACAGTTGCCGTAAATGTACGGCCTCGCGCAGCATGGGCAGGCCTTCCACACCGCAGAAAATTTCAGGCATACCGCCCGTTTCATTCTGCGGCAGCAACACAAAGCCGGGCACATCACATACGCCATGCGCCAGCGCGGCTTGTTCCAGCCGGAACAATTCCTGCTGCAATTGCTGATCCGGCACATGGCGCACAGCAGGCAATAGTGCTGTGGCATCGTGCCATGCCTGCCGTTGCACACCGGAATCGTTAGGGTTGTGCCCGTGCTGCCAAATGGCGTTGAACAAGGTCTCGCACACATGCCTGCCCGGTTGCCCGTGCGGGCTGGCCGCCAAGGCCATGCGCAGCCATGTGGCCGATTTAAACGGGTAAGCAGAAGGCCACTGAAACGGCAGCTTGTGTTGTGCTGCCAGCCATGGCGCATGGCGCTGCATCCAAGCCTGTTGGCTGCAAGCCTGGCCGGCTACAGCAAGATCGCCTTGCGTTGGCATGAAACGCTGCTGCGCAACAGGCCGGTATTGCACCTGCCACGCCATGCCGCCCAATATTTGCGGCAGCTGATGAAACGCCACGTAAGCGTAAGGCGAGGCAAAGTCAAAATAAAAAAGAATGGTGGGCATGGGCTCAATGCTCGCAAAATTCAGGGTCTGTTCACCCTATTTTTAGAGATGCGAACATACTCACAAAGCCGCCTCACAAAGTTGCCAATTTAGGCGTGCAACGATGCGCAGACCGGGTGTCTGCGCAAGGAGCGCAACAACGAATGACTGCTTGCTGGACATATTCCCTTCGGGTTGTGATCAAAAAGCTATCCGCCCTTGTTGCCCGCCTTGCCAAGGAATAACGCCTTGGCTGCGGCAAGCGCCTCGGCCAGTAATTTTTGATCGCAACGCATCCTCCAAAAATAGGGTGTACAGACCCTGGCAACAAACCGCCTTGCACATTGGCAAGACTACATTGACAGACCGGTCAGTTTTACCACGCGCCTGCTTGCAACAGCGACTAAACAGCCGCCATTTACGCCACAGGCGGCAGCTGCTGCGCAATGTGCTCGGCCCAATGTTTGGATTGCGCTGCATCACGCGCTTCGACCATGACGCGCAGCACAGGCTCGGTGCCGCTGGCACGAATCAGCACGCGCCCGGTATCGGCCAAGGCAGCTTCAGCATCGGCAATGGCTTTTTGCAGGGCTGGTATGTTTTTCCAGTCCGTACCCGGCTGCATGCGCACATTGATCATGGTTTGCGGGTACAGCTCGGCACCGGCCAGCATGGCGGCCATGCTCTTGCCGCTACGTACCACGGCTTGCAGTACCTGCAAGGCACTGATGATGCCGTCGCCGGTGGAGTGCTTGTCCAGCACCAGAATGTGGCCAGAGCTTTCGCCCCCAATCACCCAGTTGCGTTGCTGCAGGGCTTCCAGCACATGCCGGTCGCCTACTTTGGCGCGCACCAGTTCGATGTTTTGGCGCGCCAGCGCAGTTTCAATGCCCATATTGCTCATCAAGGTGCCAGCTACCCCCGGCACGGTTTGGCCTTGTGCCAGGCGGTCTTGTGCCAGCAGGTAGACCAGCTCGTCGCCGTTGAAGATGCGGCCTGTTCCATCTACCATCAGCAGCCGGTCGGCATCTCCATCCAGCGCAATGCCGTAGTCGGCACGCTGGGCCTGCACTGCGGCAATCAAAGCTTCGGGGTGGGTGGCGCCTACTTCGCGGTTGATATTCAAGCCGTCAGGGCTGCACCCCATAGAGATGACCTCGGCTCCCAGCTCGTGAAACACGGCAGGCGCGATGTGATAAGCAGCGCCATGCGCAGCATCGACCACGATTTTGCAGCCATGCAAGCTCATGTTCTGGCTGAAGGTGCTTTTGCAGAATTCGATGTAGCGGCCATCTGCATCGTGCAAGCGGGTGGTTTTGCCCAGTTTTTCGGAGGGTACGCACATCAACGGCTCATCCAGCACCTGCTCGACTGCCAGCTCCCACGCATCGGGCAGCTTGTTGCCCTGCGCACTGAAAAACTTGATGCCGTTGTCACCAAACGGGTTGTGGCTGGCGCTGATGACAACGCCCAGCGTTGCCCGCTGCGCCCGGGTAAGGTAAGCCACAGCCGGCGTGGGCACGGGCCCCAGCAGCACCACGTCCACCCCGGCAGCGTTAAAGCCGGATTCCAGCGCGCTCTCGAACATATAGCCGGAAATGCGCGTGTCTTTGCCGATCAATACCTTGGGCCGGTCGCAGTCTTGCTTCAGTACGCGCCCAACCGCATTGGCCAAGCGCAAAACAAAGTCAGGCGTCAGGGGCGGGGTGCCCACCGTGCCGCGAATGCCATCCGTGCCGAAGTATTTTTGTTTCATGGTTGATGCCACCACACTAAAAAAACAAGGCCGCCATTATGCCGCGCCGACATGCAGCGCCTGCATGGCATGCCATACGGCCAAAGCCTGGCGGGTTGCCGCCACATCATGCACGCGCACAATGCGCGCGCCGTGTTCTACCGCCAGCAAGGCCGCCGCCACACTGGCCAGGCTGCGGTCGTGCGGCAGCAAATCGCTGCGGCTGGCCACATCGGTAATGCCGGGGGACAAGGCCTCCAGCACCGCGCCCAAGGTCGATTTGCGCGACCACCCCGCCAGCACGGCATAGCCCGCCGCCTGCAAGCGCTGTTGGTGCTTGAGCAGCGCCAGGTTTTGCGGCACGGTTTTGCCAAAGCCAATGCCCGGATCCAGCACGATGCGCTCACGCGCCACGCCCAATTGCTCAAGCATGTGCGCCCTTTGCTGCAAAAAGTCTGCCACGGACTGCACCACTTCATCCGCACTGCCCTGCATGGGCTGCACCTGCATGGTTTGCGGGTCGCGGTGCATGTGCATCAGGCACACCCCGCAGCTGGCGTGTTGCACTACAAGCTGCGCGCCATCCAGCCCCTGCGGGCTGCTGCGCCAACGCAGGGCGTGGATGTCGTTGATGATGTCTGCGCCTGCATCCAGCGCGGCTTGCATCACTTCGGGCTTGTAGGTATCTACCGATATGGCTACACCCAAGCGCACCGCTTCTTGGATGACAGGCAGCACGCGGCGCAATTCTTCTTCCAGTGTCACAGGGGGCGCGCCTGGTCGGGTCGATTCCCCGCCAATATCCAGAATGCTCGCGCCCTGATAGACCAGCGATTCGGCATGCCGCAGCGCGCTGCGCGTATCGGCATGCTGGCCGCCATCTGAAAACGAATCGGGCGTGACATTGACAATGCCCATGATGTGAGCGCGTTGCAAGTCCAGCCGAAAACGGCCCGCCTGCCAAAAAAGTGGTTGCGTTGGAAACTGTTGCGTTTGAAGCTGCTGTGTTTGCTGCATGTTGCTATTGCTGCTATTTGATTGCGGTGGGCGCGCTTTCTTCATTCACCTTGACCTGATACGACAACGCCACACCCCAAGAGCAGGATGTGGCGTCGGTTTGGCAAGCCGTAAAAATCAACCGGCCGTAGGGGTAGGCGTAACCTCTGGCACGGCAGGTGGCATGCCGCTGCTGCCATCGCGCGGCGGCAGCTTAGGCGTCCAGTCGCTGGGCGGTTGCGGCTCGCGGCCTGCCATGATGTCTTCAACCTGCTCGCGCCCGATGGTTTCCCATTTCATGAGCGCAGCTGTCATGGCTTCCATCTTGTCGCGGTTGTCTTCCAGAATTTTCTGAGCGACTGCGTACTGTTCTTCGAGAATGCGGCGAATTTCCAAGTCCACCTTCTGCTGAGTCGCCTCGCTGATATTGGTGGTTTTGGTCACGCTGCGCCCCAGGAACACCTCGCCCTCGTTTTCGGCATAGACCATGGGCCCCATGGCCGCACTCATGCCGTAGCGGGTAACCATATCACGGGCGATTTTGGTTGCGCGTTCGTAGTCGTTGGAAGCGCCTGTCGAAATCTTCTTCACGAACAGGTCTTCGGCAATACGGCCACCAAACAACACGCTGATTTCATTGAGCATTTGGTCGTAATACATGCTGTAGCGGTCGCGCTCGGGCAACTGCCAGGTTACGCCCAATGCGCGGCCACGCGGCATGATGGTGACTTTGTGCACGGGGTCGGTGCCCGGTAGCACCTCGGCTACGATGGCATGGCCCGATTCGTGGTAGGCAGTGGCCCGTTTTTCCTCTTCGGTCATGACCATGCTGCGGCGCTCCGGCCCCATAAAGATTTTGTCTTTGGCTTTTTCAAAATCCTGCATTTCCACCAAGCGGGCGTTGCGGCGCGCAGCCATCAAAGCCGCCTCATTGCACAGATTAGCCAAGTCGGCTCCGCTCATGCCCGGCGTGCCGCGTGCGATGACGGAAACATTCACGTCTTGCGCGACTGGAATTTTGCGCATGTGCACATTCAGAATCTGCTCGCGGCCACGAATATCGGGCAGCGTGACATACACCTGGCGGTCAAAACGGCCAGGGCGCAGCAAGGCTTGGTCGAGAATGTCGGGGCGGTTGGTTGCAGCAACCACGATTACGCCCAGATTGGTTTCGAACCCGTCCATTTCCACCAGCATTTGGTTCAGGGTTTGCTCGCGCTCGTCGTTACCGCCGCCCAAGCCTGCGCCACGCTGGCGGCCTACGGCATCAATCTCGTCGATAAAGATGATGCAAGGCGCGTTCTTTTTGGCGTTTTCAAACATGTCGCGCACGCGGGCCGCGCCCACGCCGACAAACATTTCCACAAAGTCCGAACCGCTGATGCTGAAGAAAGGCACTTTGGCTTCGCCCGCAATGGCCTTGGCCAGCAGCGTTTTGCCGGTGCCCGGAGGGCCTACCAGCAGCAAGCCGCGCGGGATGCGCCCCCCCAGTTTCTGGAATTTTTGCGGATCTTTCAGAAAGTCCACCACTTCCTTGACTTCTTCCTTGGCCTCGTCAGCGCCAGCCACGTCGGAGAAAGTGATCTGGTTATTGTTTTCGTCCATCATGCGGGCTTTGCTTTTGCCAAAGCTGAAGGCGCCGCCTTTGCCGCCGCCCTGCATTTGCCGCATCACGTAGAGAAACACCGCCATCAACAAAAGAATCGGGCCGTAGTTCACCAAAAGCAGCAGCAGCAAAGAGCTTTCTTCGCGCGGCTTGACGTTGAACTTGACGTCCGACTTGATCAAATCGCCAATCAGGCCCTGATCCATGCTGGTGGCCGTGGTGCGCACGGCCTTGTCGTCTACCGTAGTGGCGGTAATTTCAGCGCTGCGCCCAGGCCCTTCTTGAATCGTGGCTTTTTTGATCTTGCGATCATTGACTTGCGCGATGAATTCGGAATAGTCCAAAGTGGTGACGCTGGCTGCCTCACGCCCTTCAAAATGCTTGTATAGCGTGATGAGCACCATGAACACCAGGAGCAAGACCGAAATTTTAGGAAACCATTGTTTATTCAAGTTGAAGCGCTCCGCTCAGCAAAAATCCAGCATAGGGATGGAAAAAGAAAAATGGCAGCCGCCATATCCGCGACCGTATATGGATGCCATTCTAAAGGTTTCAAGATTCGGGTGCAGGCGGCAGGCATCAGCCCGACAAATGCCCGCCCTTTGCAGCAACGCTTTGTTCACCCGGCCTGTTTGGCTCTGCCAACAGCCGCACCGCCCGGCGGCCTTGACCGCTGCGGATCAATGCATTGGCTACGCAGACGGGTGCTTCAGCTTCATGCCGACCAAAAAGGTTTCGGCCGATTTGTCTCGGGATGCTTTGGGCTTGAACGGCTTAACGGTTACGAAATATTGTTTAAACAGCTCCACCAACTGGCTGTAGCCACTGCCGTGAAACACTTTGGTCACCAATGTGCCCTCCGGCTTCATGTGCTGCTGCGCAAACTCCAGCGCCAGCTCGATCAAATGCGCCACACGAGCCGAATCGGCAGACTCTACGCCCGACAGATTGGGAGCCATATCCGACACCACCACATCGGCCTTTTGCCCCTGCAAAATATCCTGCAACTGCTGCAAAACGCTTTCTTCA
The DNA here is from genome assembly GCA_964442555.1 of uncultured Allobrachymonas sp. Lineage (GTDB taxonomy): Bacteria > Pseudomonadota > Gammaproteobacteria > Burkholderiales > Burkholderiaceae_C > Brachymonas. Next base: position 50,811 of record CAYUAF010000001.1, on the reverse strand, counting down.
CGAAAGTCGCCTTGCAGAAACTGCACATCTTCCACATGCTCCATTGGCAGCATGTCCAGTGCGATAATGCGGCCATTCAGCGCGCCCGAAGCAGCGCCTTCCGGTGCCAACTTGCGGCGCAGATACTGGCTCCATGCGCCAGGGGCGCTACCCAAATCCACTACCGTGTGCCCAGGACGAATCAGACGCAAGGCCTCGTCAATTTCCTTGAGCTTGTACGCCGCGCGGGAGCGATACCCTTCTTTCTGCGCCAGTTTGACGTAAGGGTCGTTGATATGATCGTTCAGCCATGCCTTGTTGACTTTTTTGCTTTTGGTTTTGATTTTCATCGCTGATTGCCTACTCTCTTGTTTCTGCCATGCCTCAAATTGTATTGACTCCCGCCGAGCGCCGCGCACACCGTGCGGCTGCCCACCATCTTGATCCCGTCGTCATGATCGGCGCAGACGGCCTGACCGACGCAGTGCTGCGCGAAACAGACGCCGCCTTGTCTGCCCACGGCCTGATCAAAATTCGCGTAGCCAATGACGACCGCGCCGCGCGCGAGCTTATCTACCAAAGCATGGCCGCCGACTTGAACGCCGCCCCCGTGCAGCACATTGGCAAGCTGCTGGTGCTGTGGCGCCCCATGCCTGCCAAAACCAAAACGGTGGATGAAGACCGCATGCCCGGCCCGCGTACCGTCAAAGTCATCAAAAATAGCAAGCGCGGCGGCCAACGCCCCGAAGTACGCATGCTGCGTGTGCTGGGCAACGAACGGCTCACGGCTGGCGGCAAAATCAAACGCGCTCGCCCCAAAAAAGTGTCGCCTAAAAAACGCCAGGTAGACTAAGCCCTGCCCTTTCTCGCCCCGCCTGCCGCTGCCGCCCCGCCATGCCCACCAACACCGCTACCCCTGCTACCGCCCGTCACACGCACGATGACACCTTGCCCCCGCGCGAGCGTTTTATTGTGTGCATGAAATGGGGTACCAAATACGGGCCGGAGTATGTCAATCGCCTCTACGGCATGGTGCGCCGCAATCTGCAAGGCGACTTTCGCTTTATCTGCCTAACCGATAACAGCGAGGGGCTGCGCCGCGAAGTAGAGACCTTCCCTATTCCGCCGCTGGCCTTGCCCGCAGGCATACCTGAACGCGGCTGGAACAAGCTCACCACCTTCAGCACCGACTTGCGCGACGTATACGGCTTGCACGGCACGGCGCTGTTTCTGGATGTGGATGTCGTCATCACCGGTGCGCTGGACGACTTTTTCACCCAGCCCGGCGAATTTCTCATCATTCACGACTACAAACGCCCCTGGCGTATTACGGGCAATTCGTCTGTTTACCGCTTTGAAATCGGTGCCCACCCGGATGTGCTGGACTACTTCCGCGCGCACTTTGCCGAAATCCGCACGCAATTCCGCAATGAGCAAGCTTACCTTTCGGACTTTTTGCACAAGCAAGGCAAACTGGCCTACTGGCCTGCCGACTGGTGCCCCAGCTTCAAATACCACTGCATCCCTGCGTGGCCCGGCAATTACTGGAAGCCGCCCTTCGTTCCCCCCAATGCCCGCATCGTGATCTTTCACGGAGAATGTAACCCGCCCGACGCCCTGGCCGGACGGCGCAACCGGCGCTTTCGCTTTATTCGCCCGGCCCTATGGGTAGCCGAACATTGGCATGAGTAACAAGCCATCATTCCCGGCCCGCCCACGCATCAACGCCCTGACCCAAACGCCTTCCTCCAATCCGGCAGATGCCGGCACTTTGCTGCACGGCCTGGCGCCGTTGGTAGCACCCCATACGCGGTTGCTGGTGTTGGGTAGTTTTCCGGGGGTGCGCTCTCTGGCTATGCAGCAGTATTACGCGCATCCGCAAAATCAGTTCTGGCGCATTTTGGGCATGCTATGGGGGCAAGACCTGATAGTTTTGCCCTACGCGGAACGCTGTGCGCAGGCATTGGCGCACGGCTTGGGCATTTGGGATGTGTACGCCAGTTGCCAAAGGCAAGGCAGCCTGGATAGCGCCATTACCTGCGCCACTGTCAACGACTTTGCCGCTTTGGTGAAGCAGTGCCCGCATTTGCAGGCCATTGCCCACAATGGTGGCGAAAGCTGGCGGCACCACAAGCACACGGCGGCACTGGGGTTGCCCGTGCACAAGCTGCCTTCTACCAGCCCAGCCAATGCCAGTTGGAGCCTGGAGCGCAAGCGCGCGGCCTGGCAAGAGGTGTTGCAGCAATACGGTTTGTGCAAGTAGCCATCAAACACCCTCCTATTCCTGAATAGTTGGTGCTGGCAGGTTGCCCGTATTGGCCGCATGCACGGCGTGCGCCTGCTGTTTGGTGCCGACGTTTGATGCCGATAAAACCCGCAAAACCCCGCGTTTGCCCGCCTTTCTGCTTTACTGGCGCCAATACAAACGCAGGCCGATAACAAACCGCACAGCCCAATGCAGCATGGCAAATACTTTTGCATGGGTGTGTGCCAAAAGCCGCGATGTGCGCTTTGCTCCTCGCAAGCACAGGGATGTTGGGCGTGTGCCTTTTATGATTTTTGCGCCAGCTGCGGCGAGATAACAGCCTGTGCGGCAAAGTTTTCCACATCGGTGGTGCTGCCGGCCACGATCAAGATGTCATTGGGCAGCAACAGCGTATCGGGCTGCGCGACGATAAATTCCTCATTGCTGCGCTTGACCCCCATCACGGTGATGTTAAAGCGGCTGCGCACGCTGCCTTGTTCCAGGGTTTGGCGGTACAGCTCGCGCGGAACGGCTGTTTTGGCAATGGCAAAACCGTCCACAAATTCGACAAAGTCGATCATTTTGCTGGTAACCAGATGCGCCACACGCTCGCCCATGTCCCGCTCCGGAAAGATGACATGGTGCGCGCCCAGGCGCTTCACGATGCGGCCATGTGCGTCGGAATGCGCCTTGACCCAAATATCGCGCACGCCCAGCTGGTTCAAATTCAGCGTTGTGAGCACGCTGGCTTCCATATCACTGCCAATCGCCACTACCACATGCGAAAAGTCCAGCACGCCCAGTTGCTTGAGCAGCTCCGGGTCGCTGGTATCGGCCTGCACCACATGCGGCAGTTCATCCGCCAGGTTTTGCACGCGCTCGGAGTTGGCATCTACCGCCAAAACCTGATGCCCCAGATTGACCAGCGATTTGGCAACAGCCGTACCAAAACGCCCCAGCCCAATCACCATGATGCAATCGGACTCATCAGCCGCCACAAAACGCTTTTTGCCGCTGATGGCTTCAAACAATTTACCCAACAATTGGCTTTTCCTCCGGATAACGGTAGCTGGCCCGGTATGGCTGTGCGGCCAAGGCTACGCCCAGCGTCACAACCCCTACCCGCCCGATAAACATCAATGCAATCAAAATCAGTTGCACGGCAACGGGCAATTTTGCCGTAATACCCGCGGAGACCCCCGTGGTGCTGAAGGCGGACAAAATTTCAAACAGCACATATTCGTAGGCGAAACCCACCATAGGCATCACCAGCAGGCTGGCCAGCACCACAATGCTGCAAGCCAGCACCAGCAACGTCAAGGCTTGCCGCAGCACAGTGGGGCAAATGCGCCGGCCGGCAAACTCCGCATCGGGGTAGCTGCGCAACTCGCTCCACACGGCCACCAGCAACACGCCTACGGTTGTGACTTTGATGCCCCCGCCCGTGCCCGAACTGCCTGCGCCCACGAACATGAGCAAATAATGCAAAACATACGACTCGGTGTGCAAATGGCCCAAGTCCAGCACGTGAAAGCCCGCCGTGCGGGCCGCAACCGATGTAAACAGGGCGGCCAGCCATTTTTCGCCCCATGGCAGCGGCGCCAATGTTTGGCTGTTGTTCCATTCAAAAACCAAAATCCCCAGCGTGCCCAATAGCAGCAGCGCAACCGTCATCACCAGCGTGAGGTGGGCATGAATACTCATGCGCGGCAAGATGCCCTTGGTGTGCAGGCGCTGCCACAGCTCGTACAGCACCGGAAAGCCCAGCCCCCCAATCACAATGCACAGCATGAGCGGCGTCAGCATCCAGCCGTCACCGGCAAAGTCCATCAAACCGTTGGGGAACAGCGAAAACCCCGCATTGTTAAAGCCCGATACGGCATGGAACACTCCCAGCCACAGCGCCTCGCCCCAGCTTTTGCCATACACCCAGCCGAAACGTACCGCCATCCACAAGGCGGCCAGCAATTCAATGGCAAGCGTGGTAATCAAAGCCGCAGCCAGCACGCCGTGCACATCGCCCATCGACAATGCCCGCGTTTCGGATTGCAGCAGCACCCGCATGCGCAGCCGCATAGAACGCGCCGCCCACAAGCCCAGCAGCGTGGCAGACACCATCATGCCAAAGCCGCCCACTTGCACCATCACCATCAAGGCCACATGGCCAAACGTGCTCCAGTACGTGCCCGTATCCACCACGGTAAGCCCGGTTACGCAAACGGCTGACACCGCCGTGAAAAACGCCGCCATCACATCGGGCGACGAAGCAGCATCCGCGCGCGACACGGGCAACAGCAACACAAGGGTAGAGATGGCAATCGCCCCCATAAAACCCATCGCCACAATGGCCGATGGATGCAAGGAGCGCCGTTTGAGCATGCCCATACAACTGATCACAAAACGCCAAAAATTCAAAAAACCGTCATTATGGATTTTCTTGCCTGGCTTTTTGCCCGGTTTTTTGCCCGACTTTTGCCGCTTGCGGCACATCATCGCTTTGCATCACCGTTTTGCTCCGCCGTTAGATAATCACCGCTTCACGACGGGGCTGACCTGCGCATCTTTTTCAACTGCTGATGGCATGGGCGCCGCTTGCCGGCATCCCAGCCATATCAGTTGCACGCACCCATCAACGCCTACCAATGTCTGTGCATGCGCCGGTTGGCCCCGTTTGCCAAGCTGTTTTGATTAATTGCAACGCCATGCCTACTCACACGCAACCCGCATCTGCCATTTTTCCGATTTTGCTGGCATCCGTTCTGGCTGCCGTTGCCGTATGGTCAGGCATTGGCCCGGCTGATCGGGCCGTGTGGTGGGCCGAGATCATTCCCATCTTTGCCGTGTTTGCCGCGCTAGTGCTAACGTACCCGCTGTTTCGCTTCAGCAACGCAGCCTATTTGCTCATGAGCCTATGGCTGCTGATGCACACGGTGGGCGCGCATTACACCTTTGCCAATGTGCCGTTTGACTGGGGCAACCGCCTGCTCGCCCCCTTGCTGGGAGAAGGCCGCAATCACTACGATCGCCTGGCGCACTACATCATCGGCTTTTACAGTTTTCCGATGGCCGAATGGCTGCTGCGCCGCCGTTTGTGCGGACTCAAGCTGGCGCTGTTTTTTGCCTTGTTCTTCATCATGAGCGTGGCGGCCAGTTACGAAATCATCGAATGGCTCTACGCCGTCATTGAAGGCGGCAACGCAGGCATTGAGTTTTTAGGTTCGCAAGGCGATATTTGGGACGCACAAAAAGACATGCTGGCCGACACGCTAGGCGCTATAACCGGGCTGCTGTTATTCGTATGCATCCGCCCCGATCTCCGTTATTCCTAAAGATATTCCACAAAAAACAGCACCGTATGATCACTACCACCTCTGTGGACAGATTTAAGCAAATGCTGATTCCACACTACCAAACAAAAAAGCCTGCTTGACGCTGGCCTTTTTTAAAACGTAGCAGCAAAGAACCAATTAAACCAATTAGCCTGCCGCGTATTGGCTGTATTTTTTCAGCATGTGCACCATCAACCCGTAAATTTTGGGGCTAGCCGCCAGGCATTCGCCCGTATGCAAAAAGTCGGCTTCGCCCGTGAAGTTGCCCACCAGGCCGCCTGCTTCTTGTACCAGCAGGCTGCCTGCGGCCACGTCCCAAGGTTGCAGGCCGGTTTCAAAAAAGCCGTCGCTGAAACCGGCAGCCACATAGGCCAAGTCCAGTGCGGCGGAGCCTGGGCGGCGCACCCCGGCTGTGCTGCACATCATTTCCGTAAAGATTTGCATGAACTGTTCATAGTTCTGGCCCGGGCGGAAAGGAAAGCCGGTTGCGATCAGGCAATCTGCCATGCGGATGCGCTTGCTGACGCGGATGCGGCGGTCGTTCAAAAAAGCGCCGCGCCCGCGTGTGGCGGTAAACAGGTCGTTGCGGGTGGGGTCGTAGATAACGGCTTGTTCTATCTTGCCGCGCACTTGCAGTGCGATGCTGACGCAGTAGACGGGAAAACCGTGCATGAAGTTGGTTGTGCCATCCAGCGGATCGATGATCCAGACGTGATCGCTTTTGGGGTTACCGCGCGTGCTGCCTGATTCTTCGGCCAAGATGCCATGCTGCGGATAGGCGGATAGCAGCGTATCGATAATGGTCTGTTCGGCCAGATGATCGACTTCGGTCACAAAGTCGTTTGACTGCTTTTGCGAGACGCGCACGGCCTCTACGTCCAGCGACGCACGGTTGATGATGGCGCCAGCGGCGCGGGCAGCCTTGATGGCCACGTTGAGCATGGGGTGCAAAGAAGCAGTCATAACGAATGGGAAAGAACCTGAAATTACGGAACGATGCCGCGGCAAAAGAGTGGCAATTTTACGCGATTGCACGCATCTGCACGGCGCAACGCCCGCACTGACTGGGCACAGCCTTACCTGGCAGGTAGCTGCGCCCCCGTTTTGCGATCAAACACAACGCGGTGCGTATGCCCGTTGCTGCCCGGAAAGCCATCAAACACGGCGCGTATCAGATACGGCATGATTTTGTGCAGGGCAACGGGGCTGCCCGTATATTCCGCCCGCCCGTCAAACACGGGCATCTGGCTTTGTGCGCGACCCGGTGCATAGCCCTTGTTCTGCGTGGTGGAATGGCGGTCTGCAATACGCACCTGCAAGGTATAGCTTTGCACGGGGCGGCGCGAGATGCGGTCTTCCCACATCCAGGGGTCCATCCACAAACCGCCAAAGTGCCAGTGCGCACCGCCAAAGCCCACGCCCAAAGCCGGGCGGAAGAAAGGTTCGCGCACTTCCACCACGCCCTTGCGCGACTGAATGCTGATGTTTACCAGCATGCGCGCCTGTTCAGGCCGCGCCGCAGGCACCAGGCCCTGTGCCTGCAAATGTTGCCCGACATAGGCTGCGTACGTTTGGGCTTCCAACTCGGGCAAGATGAATGTTTCGCCGATCTTACCGACCTCGGCCTGCAAAACCGGCTCCACCGTAACGGTGTAACCGGCACCCTTGGCATGAGCCGGCCACTGTTGAAAGTGCGTAACCGTTGTCGCCAGCCGCGGGCTGGCACAGCCTGCCAGCACAAGAACCAAGCTACCGATCAAGCCCCCAAGCACCCTGCCCGCAACACGGCGGTAAACACGGCGATGAATTTGATGATGTTGGGCTGCTGCAAAAGCAAACATGGCATCCCCTCCTTTTCTGCCATGTTGTACCGCAAAGTGCGACTGATGTACAGCACAGAGATTGGAGCGGCAGGCGGTAGTTCAAGCGGTAACCGCTGCGCTACCGAACAGCGCCCTTGCCTGCCAAGCCTTGCGCCCTTTGCGAAAGGCGCTTAGAGCCTGTTCGAAATCTCGGCGCGAGTAGGGAAAAAGCGGTTTGAGATGGAATGCAAGGCGCAAAACGCAGACATAGTCCGTGTTATGGCGAGTATTTGCAACGCAGCAGACCGCACAAATCCGCTTGATGGCACACCGTGCAGAGAATTTGAACAAGCTCTTAATGCTGCGCCCAGTCCACCACGCCGGTCCACCAAGTCAGCAGCACCAGCACGCCAAATCCGATGCGATACCAAGCAAACGGAATGAAATCGTGATTGGAGATAAAGCGCAACAGCCAGCGCACGCACAGCCAGGCGCTAATAAAGGCAAACAGCAAGCCCACCAAAAAGACCGGCACCACGTCCATGCTCAATACCGAGCGCACTTTGTACATGCTGTATACCCCGGCGCCAATCAGCGTGGGCATGGCCAGGTAAAAAGAAAATTCGGTCGCCACTTTGCGATCCAGCCCGCACAGCATGCCGCCGATAATGGTTGCACCGCTGCGGCTCATGCCGGGAATCATGGCAAAGCACTGCACCAGCCCGACCTTGATGGCATCGGTCAGGGACATGGCGTCCACGCTCTCTACCCGCGCGGTTTTCTGGCGCTTTTCCGCCCAAATGATGATGAAACCGCCCACAATAAACGTAATGGCCACGACCAAGGGCGTAAACAAATGATCCTTGATCGCCTGGCCAAACAGCAGACCCAGCACCACTGCGGGCACAAAGGCCACGATAACGTTCAAGGCAAAACGCTGCGACTGGCGCGAATGCGGCAAGGACACGATCGTGCTGCTGATTTTTTGCCAGTACACCAAAATCACGGCAAAAATCGCGCCGGTTTGAATGGCGATTTCAAAGGCCTGCGCTTTTTCCTGGCTGAACGGCTCTGCCGCAAAGTTCAGCAACGCGCTTGTAAGGATCAGGTGCCCAGTGGAAGAAATCGGAAGAAACTCGGTCAAGCCTTCCACAATGCCCATCAGGGCCGCTTTGAAAAGCAAAAGAATGTCCACACAAATCCTTGTTTGAAAAGAGAAAAGTACAAGTGATAGGATTATCCCAAAGCGCCAAGCCGCACCAGCTGCCTATCTGCAAAAAACGGTGACTAAACCCACAAGCAGCCCCATCCAATGGCTACAAGCTCCTGCCCGCCGCATAGCCAAGTGGCGCAAGGGCTTGTGCTTGGCTTGCGCGCTTTGATCGCCCCCTTCACCCTTGCAGCACTGGCTGCGTGCCCGCTACGCCAACCATATAGCCCATCACTCCAGAGTTCATACAGCCGACAACATGGGTGCGGCGCAAGCCGCTTGGCAGGTAAGCGCGCGGCACGTCTTGCAATGATCTTGCAATAAAAAACGCCGGTATCTTTCAACCGGCGTTTTATCCATCACCCTGCGGCATAAACACGGCACCGCAGAAGTGAAGAAGTGCGAAGCAGTTGCCTTGCCATTTGGCGACTTGGCGCTTACTTGAGCATGCTGCCCGTTTCTTCAAAGCGCATGTGCCAGCTCAATGCCTCGTTCAGCAAGTGGGGCGTATGCTTGCCGGGCGACTCGCGCAGCGCGCGCTCGTAGTAGTCGTTGAGCATGTCTTTGTAGTCCGGGTGCGCGCATTTTTCGATGATGCGCTTGGCACGCTGCCGTGGCGCCAGGCCGCGCAGGTCGGCCAAGCCCTGCTCTGTGACCAGCACTTGCACGTCGTGCTCGGTGTGGTCCACATGGCTCACCATCGGCACAATGCAAGAGATTTTGCCGCCCTTGGCGGTAGAAGGCGTCATGAACGCGCAGATATAGGCATTGCGCGCAAAGTCGCCAGAGCCGCCAATGCCGTTCATCATGCGGGTGCCCATGACATGGGTGGAATTGACGTTGCCGTAAATGTCGGCTTCGATCATGCCGTTCATCGACAAGGTGCCCAAGCGGCGAATCAGCTCGGGGTGGTTGCTGATTTCTTGCGGGCGCAGCAGAATGCGCTCGCGCAACTGCTCCAGATTGTCTTCAAAGTATTGCAGCCCGGCTTTGCTCAGGCTGATGGCCGTGGCCGAAGCGTGGCGCAGCTTGCCGCTGGCGATCATGTCGAGCATGCCGTCTTGCAGCACTTCGGTGTAGGCCGTCATGTTCTCGAACGAGCTTTTGTTCAGCCCGGCCAGCACGGCATTGGCGATATTGCCCACGCCAGACTGCAAGGGCAACAGGTTGTTGGGCAAGCGGCCTTGTTTGACTTCGTGCTGGAAGAAGTCGATCAAATGCGCGGCGATCAGCTCGGAGGCTTCGTCCGGCGGGGTGAAGTCGGTATTGCGATCGCTGGCATTGGTTTCGACCACAGCCACCACTTTGGCCGGATCCACGCGCAGGAAAGGCTCGCCAATGCGGGCATCGCTTTGCGTCATCTGAATCGGCTGGCGCTTGGGCGGGATTTGGGTGCCGTAGTAAATATCGTGCATGCCTTGCAGGTGCATGCTTTGGTAGCTGTTCACTTCCAGAATGACCTTGTCGGCCAAGTCCAGCCACGTCTTGTTGTTGCCCACGGCGGTAGAAGGCACCAGCGAGCCGTCTTCCAGAATGGCGGTTACTTCAATCACGGCCACATTGAGCTTGCCGTAAAAGCCAAACCAGGCATGGGGAGCTACGTGCGACAGGTGAATGTCGGCATATTGCATGGTGCCTGCGTTGATTTTCTGGCGGCAAATCGGGTCAGACTGGTAGGGCAAGCGCATATCCATGCCATCGACTGCGGCCAGCGCGCCATCCAGCTCGGGGGCGGTAGAAGCGCCCGTCCATACGCTGACGCGGAACTCTTCACCGCGTGCATGCGCTGCCTCAATGCGCTTGGCCAACTCTTGCGGTACGGCCTTGGGGTGACCGGAGCCTGTAAAACCACTCATCCCGATGTTGTCACCCGGCATGATTTGTGCTGCAGCCGCTTCAGCCGACATGATTTTTTCGCGAAACAGCGGATGCAAAACACGGGACGTTTGTTCCATGATGTGTGTTCCCTTACAAAAGAGTTGGTTGTCATCAAAATGATCTGCAAAGGCCGCGCCATCGCATCGTGCACAAGCGCCGGCCCGCGCCATTATAGGAAGAGAAAGATGGGGCTGATAATGCTCGAAAACCCGCATTTTCGCCCTCCGCACAAGCCGCGCCCGCTCCCAAAAATACAAGCAATTGCACGCATTTGCAGCCATAACGCATGCTTTTGGCGCATCTTTATCAACGCGCAATCCCAGCCCACTCGTGCGCAAGCAACGCACCGTGTGCTTGTACCGCACCAAGCAGCTATTGCAAACAACTCTTGCACGCCAACAAGCAAGCATCTCATGCGCTGGCCGCAAGCAGCCGTAGCTCCCGCGCCTTGGCGGCCTGCCACATGTGCTTGCGCCTGCAAATGAACAAAAAAGCGGTACCAGGCAAGGTCAAAAATGGCTGCACGCATATCAAACAAAACGCGCTTGCCTTTATCCGCATGCTCCCTTCTCTACCCCGCATACGCCGCATACACCCCACATGCGCAATACCCCGCTAGATAAAATACCGCCAGCACTTTCACCAATCTTTTTAAACACGAAGAACCGCCATGACTACCCTTGGTACCCCCCTATCCCCTTCTGCCACCCGTGTCATGCTGCTGGGCAGCGGCGAGTTAGGCAAAGAAGTCCTCATCGCCCTGCAACGCTTGGGGGTAGAAACCATTGCCGTAGACCGCTACGCCAACGCCCCCGGTCAGCAAGTGGCGCACCACGCGCGCACCATCGTCATGAGCGATGCGGCGCAGCTGCAAAGCCTGATTGAGGCCGAAAAACCCGCGCTTGTCGTGCCTGAAATCGAAGCCATTGCCACCGATGTGCTGGAACAACTCGAAGCCGCAGGCACCGTGCGCGTAGTGCCCACCGCCCGCGCCACCCGCCTGACCATGGACCGCGAAGGCATCCGCCGCCTGGCCGCAGAAACACTGGGCCTGCCCACCAGCCCGTACCGCTTTTGCAACTCGTTGGCCGAACTGCAAGCCGCCATTGATGGAACAGATGGGCAACCCGGCATCGGCTATCCCTGCGTTGTCAAACCCGTCATGAGCAGCAGTGGCAAAGGCCAAAGCAAAATCGACGGCCCGCAAGACGTTGCCCGCGCCTGGGACTACGCCATGCAAGGCGGCCGCGTGGCGCATGGCCGCGTGATTGTGGAAGGCTTTATCGATTTCGACTACGAAATCACCCTCCTCACCGTGCGGGCACGCAATGCCCAAGGCGGCATCGACACCCACTTCTGCGCCCCCATCGGCCACCGCCAAGTCGCTGGCGACTATGTGGAAAGCTGGCAACCCCACCCCATGCCCCCCGCCGCGCTGGCCGAGGCCGAGCGCATTGCCCGCGCCGTAACCAGCAACCTGGGCCAAGGGGCAGACGGCCAGCCTGCCGGGCTGGGTCTGTACGGCGTGGAACTGTTCGTCAAAGGCGAACAAGTGTGGTTCAGCGAAGTTAGCCCCCGCCCGCACGACACGGGCATGGTCACTATGACCACGCAATGGCAAAACGAATTCGAGCTGCACGCCCGCGCCATCTTGGGCCTGCCCGTGAGCACTGCGCTCAAAAGCCCTGGCGCCAGCGCCGTGATTTACGGCGGCGTAGACGCCCAAGGCATCGCTTTTGACGGCGTGGCCGACGCCTTGGCCGTGCCGCAAACCGATATACGCCTGTTTGGCAAGCCCGAAAGCTTTACCAAACGCCGCATGGGCGTTGCCTTGGCATGGGCAGACGATGTAGACACCGCCCGCACGCGCGCCAAGCAGGCGGCTGCACTGGTCAAACCACGGGCGGCCTGAAGCACACCGCTCAAAGCGCAAAGATCAAAACGCAAGGCTTGAAACAAAAACACCCTGATGACTGCCAAGAACAAAGGCTGCCATCAGGGTGAATCCGGCAAGGCTTTTCTGCCGCAAAAGCTACTGCCAAAGCGCAAAAATCCAAGCGCAGAATCTGACAGAAAGCAGAAGCCGGTAATTTCTCAAACTCTCCAGCCAGCCCTATTTCCATACGCCCACACCACGAGCAGGCTGTGTTCAAACATGGCTGCTTCAAGCATTGCCTGTACCCCATCTCCTGCTGCAACACCGCGCCAGCACATGCGATGGCGGCCACACGCAAAAGCGTTTTCAGTACAAAGGCATTGAAAGTACAAAAACCGCAGCCCAAAGCCAGATGGCTAACAATCACTGCATTTGCCACACCGGCAAGCACGCCTGCCGCAAGCCACAAACACAACAAGCCCACGTGGCACTTCGTTCAGCCTTTAAAAACCCGCACCGGGCTGTGCCAAATAGTCTTTTTCTTCTGCGGTACTCTCACGGCCCAAAATGGCATTGCGGTGCGGAAAGCGCCCAAATTGGCGAATCACATCCTCGTGCTTGCGGGCGTAATCCAGCGTGCCTGAAAAAAAGCGTGCTGCTCTGGCGCAGCCTCATCCGCCAGGCGCTGAAACAAGGCCACGCTTTGTGCTTGCAAGGTCACATCTTCGGCATGCTCCAGCGGCAAATAGCAAAAGATGCGTGCCACAGGCGGCACTTGCCGGTCGTGCCCCAAGGCAATGCCTTGTTGCGCCACAGCCAAGGCACGTGCATCGCCCGCAAAGCTTTTGGGCTGACCGCGAAAGCTGTTGCGCGTGAACTGATCCAGCACGATCAGCAAAGCCAAGCGCCCCTCGGCCGTATCGGCCCAGCCATTCAGTTGGCCTGCCAGCGCCGCCTCAATCGTGGCGCCAAAGCGCGCTCGCAACTCGACATCAAACGCTTCCGATTTGGTAAACCACTGCGGCTTGACGCGCTGCATGGCCGTTTCATCCAAGGGATAAGCGCCCAACCAAAAAGCCAATACATCGTGCGCAGAAGAAACAGAAGAAAGATTGGCTGAAATATTCATGATGAATCCTGCTCCTTCAAAGGCCTTGATTTTCAGTGCGTTGCCCTCATGCGCCGCACTTTTAACGGGTACGTGGCGGCAAGCCCGTATGTTGCGTCAGCAACTTGCCTCGTGCAGCTTGGTTGGGCGCAGCGCGTTTGGGTCTTACCGCTTGGTTCACTGGTGCTTGCGCTTGTGAAGCAGCGCGCTGCTTGGGCAAGCCTTTGCCTGGCTTGTGCGGCGCTTGCTGGGCTTGCCGGCCTGCTGTTGCAGCCGCTTGGCCCGCTGGCCGCACGGGCGTGCTGTTGCTGCGCCGGGCGCTTTGGTAGCTGCCGTCAGTTACCGGCTGCCAGCGCGGTATCAGGTGCTGTTTGCCGTTGCCGATCAGGTCGGCGCGGCCCATGCGCTGCAAGGCTTCGCGCAGCAGGGGCCAGTTGTTGGGGTCGTGGTAGCGCAAAAAGGCTTTGTGCAAGCGGCGGCGGCGCTCGCCTTTGACGGTATCCACCTTTTCAACACGCTCATCGCGGTGCACGCCTTTGAGGGTGTTGATGCCCGTGTGGTACATGGCTGTGGCTGTTGCCATGGGGCTGGGATAAAAGGCTTGCACCTGGTCGGCGCGAAAGCCGTTTTTCTTCAACCACAGCGCCAAGTTGAGCATATCTTCATCTGTTGTGCCGGGGTGTGCAGCGATGAAATAGGGAATCAGGAACTGTTCTTTGCCCGCCTCTGCGCTGTATTGTTCGAACATTTGCTTGAAGCGGTCGTACGTGCCGATGCCGGGCTTCATCATTTTTGACAGCGGCCCTGCCTCGGTATGTTCGGGGGCAATTTTGAGGTAGCCGCCCACATGGTGCTGCACCAGTTCTTTCACGTATTCGGGCGAATGCACCGCCAAGTCATAGCGCAGGCCGGAGCCGATGAGCACTTTTTTTACGCCTTGCAGTTGGCGCACACGCCGATACAGCCGGATGAGCGAAGAATGATCAGTGCGCAGGTTCTGGCAAATGCCCGGATACACGCAGCTGGGTTTGCGGCAGGCGGCTTCGATTTCGGGCGAGCGGCAGCCCAGCCGGTACATATTGGCGGTGGGGCCGCCCAAGTCGCTGACAACGCCGGTAAAGCCCTGCACTTTGTCGCGCATATCTTCCACTTCGCGCACGATGGATGCTTCGCTTCGGCTTTGGATGATGCGGCCTTCGTGTTCGGTAATGCTGCAAAAAGTGCAGCCGCCAAAGCAGCCGCGCATGATATTGACGCTGAAGCGAATCATCTCCCACGCGGGGATTTTGGTGTTGCGGTCGTGGCGGCCATCGCTATCTGCATAGGCTGGATGCGGGCTGCGCGCATAGGGCAGATCAAAAATATGATCCATTTCCGCCATGCTGAGCGGAACGGGCGGCGGGTTGAGCCACACATCGCGCGCAGTGTGGCCCTCGCCACAGCGCTGCACCAGGGCGCGGGCGTTGCCGGGGTTGGTTTCCAGGTGCAATACGCGGTTGGCGTGTGCGTAAAGCACCGGGTCTGTCTTAACTTGCTCGTAGCTGGGTAGGCGGATGACGGTGCGCTCACGCGCTGGCCGATGCAGGGTGATGGGCTTTTCTGCCACCGGCATATGCAGCTCTGTAGCACCCACAGCAGCCTGCCCTGCTGCACCAACAACGCCAGCAGCGGGCGGGTGGGCCATGCCTGGGCAGGCGGCAGAAGCAGATACTGCCGCATCGGCCGGGCGCGTACCGCCACAGGCTGCGCCCCCCTGCCCTGATTGGGCAGCCGCTTGCTCTGCCGGTGTTTGGTAGGGGTTGAGGTGCGCATCGACCCGGCCAGGGCGGTCTATTTCGGTGGAATCAATTTCCAGCCAGCCCGCTTCCGCCACGCGGCGCACAAAGGCCGTGCCGCGCACATCGGTAATGCTTTCAACCGGCTCACGCCTTGCCAGGCGGTGCGCAATTTCTACCACCGCGCGTTCGGCGTTGCCGTACAGCAGCAGGTCGCATTTGCTGTCTACCACGATGGAGCGGCGGACTTTGTCGCTCCAATAATCGTAGTGCGCAATGCGGCGCAGGCTGCCCTCAATGCCGCCCAGAATGACGGGCACATCTTTGTACGCTTCGCGGCAACGCTGGCTGTAAACGATGGCTGCGCGATCCGGGCGCTTGCCCGCCACATTGCCGGGGGTATAGGCATCGTCACTGCGGATTTTGCGATCAGCCGTGTAGCGATTGATCATGCTGTCCATATTGCCGGCCGTTACGCCCCAAAACAGATTGGGCCGGCCCAGCGCCTTGAATGCCTCGGCGCTCGTCCAATCCGGCTGCGCGATGATGCCGACGCGAAAGCCTTGCGCCTCTAGCACGCGGCCAATCACCGACATGCCAAAACTGGGGTGATCCACATAGGCATCCCCTGTAACCAGCACAATGTCGCAACTATCCCAGCCCAGCACGTCCATTTCTGCACGGCTCATGGGCAAAAACGGCGCTGTGCCAAAGCGTTTGGCCCAGAAGGGCTTGTATGCCGTCAAAGGTTTGGCGCTATATGGTCTGGTAGCGTTCATGATGTTTACGTGTGGCAACCCGCTTCAAAACGAAGCGCACAAGCCGCTTGCCTGCATTTGCTTATCTGCTGGCCTGCGCAAGCCGGTTTGTTGAATAAAAAAACAGGCGGAGTGCAAACCCCGCCCCTTGTGGAACAGAGTGCACCACGCCTGTTATTTTGACAGTTTGCAAAGGCCCGTGCCGATGCCGTGCTATTCAAACTCCGGCCAGCCAGTGGCCTGCTGCTGTCTGATTCGAATCAAGCGTCATCCCAGCGGCGCAATACCAAGCTGGCATTGGTACCACCAAAGCCGAAGCTGTTGGACAGCACCTGCCGCAAATCGGCATTGCGCGTAGCGGTTACCAGCGGCAAATCGCCCACGGCTGGATCGGGCGTATCCACATTCACCGAGCCTGCGATAAACCCTTTTTGCAACATCAGCAGGCAGTAGATTGCCTCTTGCACGCCTGTTGCGCCTTGCGAATGGCCGGTAAGCGATTTGGTGGAAGAAAACGGTGGCGCTTTGTCGCCAAACACCGCGCGCATGGCATTCAGCTCTGGCACATCGCCAACAGGAGTAGATGTGCCGTGGGTATTGATGTAATCAATCGGCGCATCCAACCCTTCAATGGCTTGGCGCATGCAGGCCACAGCACCTTCCCCTGAAGGAGCGACCATGTCCTGACCATCAGAGGACAAACCAAACCCCACCACTTCAGCCAGAATGCGTGCGCCGCGTGCCTGGGCGTGTTCCAGCGACTCCAGCACTACAGCGCCGCCGCCGCCTGCGATCACAAAACCGTCGCGATCCGCATCGTAGGCGCGCGAGGCCTTTTCGGGCTGGTCATTGCGCTTGCTGGACATGGCCCCCATTGCATCAAACAAAGTCGCCAAGCCCCAGCTCAATTCTTCACCGCCGCCGGCAAACATCACATCTTGTTGCCCCCAGGCGATTTGCTGTGCAGCGGCGCCAATGCAATGCGCCGAAGTGCTGCACGCAGAAGTGATACTGTAATTAATCCCTTTGATACCGAAAGCGGTAGACAAATTGGCCGACACGGTAGAGCCCATGCAGCGCGTGACCTGATACGGCCCGACGCGGCGAATACCTTTGCTGCGCAAAATATCTGCAGCTTCAATCTGGTTAGCGGGAGAGGCACCGCCAGACCCCATGATGAGGCCGGTACGCGGGTGAGAAATCTGCGCGGTCGTCAAACCAGCCTGCGCAATGGCGTCTTGCAGCGACACGTAGGCGTAGGCTGCCGCATCGCCCATAAAGCGGCGGAATTTGCGGTCAATGCGTGCATCCAGATCAATTTGCGGCTGCCCGGCCACTTGGCTGCGCAGCCCCATCTCGGCAAACAGCGGCATGGACTGAATGCCAGAGCGCCCCTCGCGCAGAGATGTTTCTACCGTATCCAGATCATTGCCGATACACGAAACAATGCCTGCACCCGTTACGACCACACGGCGTTTCATCCTTACCCCTCCCCAGAAGTGGACTCACCTTCGCGCAGGAACAGCCCCACGCGCAAATCAGTTGCCGTATAAATCTCTTTACCATCGGCCAGCAAGCGGGCATCGCCAATCGCCATATTGAGTTTGCGCTTGATGACGCGCTTGATGTCGATTTCATAACGCACCAGCTTGACGTCAGGGCCGACTTCGCCGGTAAATTTGATTTCGCCAGCGCCCAGCGCGCGACCACGCCCGGGTAAGCGCAGCCAAGTCAGATAAAAACCGATGAGCTGCCACATGGCATCCAACCCCAGGCAGCCGGGCATAACAGGGTCTGTTTTGAAGTGGCAGTCAAAAAACCACAAATCGGGTTTAACGTCCAGTTCCGCCTCAATACGGCCCAGGCCGTGAGCGCCGCCATCTGCATCGATATGCGTGATACGGTCAAACATCAGCATGGGTGGGAGTGGCAAACGACCGCTATCCGGGCCAAAGAGACGCCCCTCTCCAGAGGCGATGAGTTGATCGTAAGAAAATGATTCAGACATAATGAAATGATTATAGCCAATACCCGTATGGCTCCCTGCTGGCAGACACCGTGGCGCGGCCTACTCCTCTATCGTTGCCAAAGAAAATCGACAAAAAAATTACAAAATGCCAACAGGTTTTGATCGCTGGCAAGCAAGCGCAACTTGCAGCCGCTTACGTTTGCACCGCTTTTTCTGCCGCCTGAATAAAACGTTTGCGGATAGACGCCTCAATGCCCTGCGCATCCAGCCCTTGCATGCGCATCAGCACGGCAGGGTCGCCCTGCTCAATGAATTGATCAGGCAAGCCCAGCTGCAATACCGGCAGGTGCAAGCCCTGGGCTTGCAAAAACTCCATGACCGCGCTGCCTGCGCCGCCCATGATGCAGCCGTCTTCCAGCGTGACCAAGGCGTCGTGCTGCTCGGCAACTTTCAGTAACAAGTCTTCATCCAGCGGTTTGGCCCAGCGCATGTTCACTACCGTGGCATCCAATGCCTCGGCTGCTTCCAATGCCGGATACAGCAAAGTGCCGAAGGCCAGAAGGGCCAACTTAGGCTTGGCTGCAGCATGCTCTGCCGTACGGGGCTGCTGGCTGGTGCGGCGGATTTCTCCTTTGCCAAAAGGCAAAGCGTCCAGATCGTTGCCAGGCAGCTTGCCTACGCCCGCCCCGCGCGGATAGCGCACCGTTACCGGGTGGTTGCGCGCAAAAGCCGTGCTGAGCAACTGGCGGCATTCGGCTTCGTCAGCCGGACAGGCAATCGCCATATTGGGTATGCAGCGGGTAAAGGCGATGTCGTAGTTGCCGGCGTGCGTGGCGCCATCTGCGCCGACCAGCCCCGCCCGATCCAAAGCAAAAACGACCGGCAGGTTTTGCAAGGCTACGTCATGCAGCATTTGGTCGTAAGCGCGCTGCAAAAAGGTGGAATAAATGGCGACAACCGGCTTCAAGCCTTCGCACGCCAAACCGGCGGCAAAGGTCACGGCATGTTGCTCGGCAATGCCGACATCAAAGTACCGGTCGGGAAAACGCTGGTGAAACTCCACCATGCCCGAGCCTTCGCGCATGGCGGGCGTGATGCCTACCAGGCGAATGTCGCGCTCGGCCATATCGCACAGCCATTGCCCGAATACTTGCGTAAACGTGGTTTTGGCAGGCACGGCGGGCGCTTGCAGGCCCACGGCCGGGTTGAATTTGCCCGTGCCGTGGTAAGCGATGGGGTCTGCCTCGGCCGGCGCATAGCCATGCCCTTTGCGCGTTACCACATGCAGGAATTGCGGCCCTTTGAGGTGACGGATATTTTCCAGTGTCGAGACCAGCACATCCAAATCGTGCCCGTCAATCGGGCCGATGTAGTTGAAGCCGAACTTTTCAAACAGCGTAGCCGGCAGCACCATGCCTTTGGCTTGCTCTTCCAGCCGCTTGGCAAATTCCAGCAGGGGCGGCACGCCTTTGAGTACGCTTTTGCCCATATCGCGCGCCTTGGCGTAAAACTGCCCACTCATCAAATGCGCCAGATAGCGGTTGAGCGCCCCGACCGGCGGGCTGATGCTCATGTCGTTGTCGTTGAGGATGACGAGCAGGCGCAAGTCTTGCTCGATGCCGGCGTTGTTCAAGGCTTCAAACGCCATGCCGGCCGTCATGGCGCCGTCACCAATTACGGCAATGTTGTGCTGCTCTTTGCCCATTTGGCGAGCCGCAACGGCCATGCCCAAGGCGGCAGAGATGCTGGTGGAAGAGTGTGCGGTGCCAAAAGCATCGTATTCGCTTTCGTCGCGACGCGGAAAGCCGCTCAAGCCGTTTAACTGGCGCAGCGTATGCATGCGGTTGCGGCGGCCCGTGAGGATTTTGTGCGCGTAGGTTTGGTGCCCTACGTCCCAAACGATGCGGTCTTGCGGAGTGTTGAATACGTAGTGCAGGGCTACGGTTAGCTCTACCGTGCCCAGATTGGAGCTGAGATGCCCGCCTGTTTGCGCCACGCTTTGCAGCATGAAAGTACGCAGTTCGTCAGCCAAGGGCTGCAAGTGCGCGCGCGGCAGTTGGCGCAGGTCATGGGGGCTGTGAATATTGTCTAGAAGTTGTGTCATGCGGGGCAATTCCTCAGTCCCGGCGTCATGACAAAATGCATTAACCCCGGCTTGTTTTACATTTTATCGGGAGCCTGCCCCACCCCGGCGGGCAAGCAGACGCAAACCACAGCAATTCACAGCGATTAGGGCCTGTTCACCCTATTTTTGGAGGTGCGAACACGCCCTAGCTGCTGCGCTGGATGACTTTGTCTGCCAGCGCGCGCAAGATACCCAAGCGCGCATCGGGCAAACCGCTGGCCCGCAGTGCCTGCATGGCTTCGTCATGCAGATTGCGCGCATATTCTTGCGCCGCCTGCAAGCCCAAGAGCGAAACGTAGGTGGGCTTGTCGTTGATGGCGTCTTTGCCTGCCGTTTTGCCAAGCGTGGCCGAATCTGCCACAACGTCCAGAATATCGTCCACCACCTGAAAAGCCAGGCCAATGGCTGCGCCATAGTCGGCCAAGGCCGCGCGCACGCTACCTTCTGCCGCGCCGCAGGCAGCGCCCATGCTGACGCTGGCTTGCAGCAAAGCGCCGGTTTTTAGCCGGTGCATGTGTTGCAGTTGCTCGCGATCCAGCTGTTTGCCCACGCTGGCCAGGTCAATGGCCTGCCCGCCCGCCATGCCTTCGGCACCGGCTGCGCGTGCCAGCAGGCGGCATAGTTGCGCTTGCATGGCGGCGGGGATTTCCTGCTCGCTGTCCGGCACGAGCAGTTCAAACGCCAGCGCCTGCAAGGCGTCGCCTGCCAGCAGGGCATCTGCCTCGCCATACTGCACGTGTACGGTGGGTTTGCCGCGGCGCAGTACGTCGTTGTCCATGCAGGGCATGTCGTCATGCACCAGCGAGTAGGCATGGATCAGCTCTACTGCACAGGCCGCGCGCAACGCCGCCGGGTAGTGCCCGCCCACGGCTTCGCAGGTCGCCAATACCAGCAAAGGGCGCAGGCGCTTGCCGCCATCCAGCACGGCATAGCGCATGGCTTGCGCCAAAGATTCCGGCGCGCCAGCGCCTACCCAGTCAGACAAGGCTTGTTCCACAGCGGCTTGTTGTTGGGCGCTCCAGGCGGCAAATGCATGCGGGGGATTGCCGCCCTGCAAGGCGGTTGTGTCTGTTGCTGCGTGCATCATGCTTCCCCTTCTTCCCAAGGCTTGGTTACCAAAGCGCCTTGCGGGCTGGTTTCGAGCAGTTTGATTTGTTCTTCCACCGCCGACAGCTTGTCTTTGCACAGGGCCAGCAAAGCCGCGCCGCGTTGGTAGCCTGCCAGCAGTTCATCCAGCGGCACTTGGCCGGATTCGAGGTTTTGCACAAGGCTTTCAAGCTCCGCAAGGGCTGCTTCATACGTTGCCGGCAGTTTGCCGCCCGGCACGGATTTGGTGTTTTTGCTTGTGGTCATGCAGCCCTCTTTGCAATGGTTAAAACGATCATCTTGGCAATGCGATGCGTGGATTGTACGGGCGCCCTACCGCCTGACTGCCAGGCACGCTGCCTGGCGCGCGTGATTGTCTGGTGCGGGAAATAGCAGCACGACAAAGCACGACACGGCCCAGCCATCCACAGGGCGCTGTCAAACAAAGCGCCATCAACACACGATCAATGGGATGCCTGCAACCATATGGCGGCGGCCATGCGGCCTGTGCGCCCATCGCGCCGGTAAGAAAAGAAGCGTTGCGGCTGGCTGAATGTGCACCACTCGCCGGTGCTGTTGTTGCCATACACCGCGTGCACGCCCGCAACCGCCAGGCGCAAACGCGCCAGGCCCGCCAGGTCTGCCAGCCATTTGCCTGGTCGGTCTGCTTCTGCTTTGGCGACAAAGCATGCCTCGGCCTGGGGGTGGGCGCTAACAAAAGCTGCCCGCACTTCATCGCCCACTTCAAACGCTTGCGGCCCAATACATGGCCCCAGCCATGCCATCCAGCCATCTGCATCGGCTGCCGGGCACAGTGTTTGCATGGATTGCAACAGGCGCTCCAGCACGCCCTGCCCCGCATGCCCGGCCAGGCTGCGCCACCCCGCATGGGCTGCGCCGACCACGCGCTGCCGCGCATGGCACATCAGCATCGGCAGGCAATCGGCAACTTGAATGGTGCAGGCTACGCCGGGCGCTTGCGTGCAGCAGGCATCTGCCACGATGGGGTGGGCAGCGTTTGCAGAATCTGCGTTTAGCACCGCAACATCCACACCATGCACCTGCTGCAAAAACACGCCGGACACCCCGGCAACCTGTTGCCAGATTTGCCGGTTGCGTGCCACGGCGGCGGGGTCATCCTGCACATGGTCGCCCAAATTCATGCTGTTGTATGGCGCAAGCGATACGCCGCCTGCGCGGCTGCTGGCTACCGCCCGCACCCAGTCTGGCGCAGGCCATTGCGGCACCAGCCAGTCAGCCGGCAAAGCGCCCTGTTCCGTTATTTCATGCAAAGCCATTGTCATCAGCGCCCCTACACGCGGCTCTATTCAACATGTCGGGTATTGTGCCAAGCCTTGCCATACATGCCACAATGCCCGCTATTGCGCCCATCTTGGGGCGCAGCTTGGTGGTTTGCCAACTGTTTTTTCGTGTTGCCCCATGTCGCCCGATACCCGCTCCCCTGCAAACGATGCGCACTATCTGCAACTGGCCTTGCAGCAAGCCCGGCTGGCTGCACAGGCGGGCGAAGTGCCGGTGGGCGCAGTTGTGGTTTCACCCAACGGCCAGGTGCTGGGGGCCGGGTATAACCGCACCATTGCAGACCACGACCCCAGCGCCCATGCAGAAATCCAGGCGCTGCGGGCTGCCGCCCAAGCCAGCGCCAATCACCGGCTGGAAGGCTGCACGCTGTACGTCACGCTGGAGCCTTGCGCCATGTGCAGCGGCGCGCTTTTGCATGCGCGGCTGGCTCGCGTGGTATATGCCGTGGCCGACCCCAAAACCGGCGCTGCCGGATCCGTGCTGGATCTGTTTGCCCAGCGCACGCTCAACCACCAAACGGTTTGCGCCGCCTTTGCCCCGCAAAACGCGCAAGATCGGGCGCTACGCGAGCACTGCGCAGCCATCTTGCAAACCTTCTTCCAGCAACGGCGCATGGAACAAACCGCTTTGCGCCAGCAGCCTGTGCACGCCGCCTTGCGCGAAGATGCCCTGCGCCTGTCGCCTGCGCACTTTGCACACATTGCGCCCTTGCAGGCGCTCAAGCACTGGGGGCAATTCGTATTGCTCAACGAGCCGGATCAGCCCAACAGCCCGCCTTGGCGCATGCATGTGTTTGACACGGCACCGCACGACCGGCAGCGCCCCGCCGTACTGCTGCTGCACGGCTATGCCTGCTACAGCCTGCTGTGGGCCGACTTGATTCGCCAGTTGGACGCCGCAGGCTGGCGCGTGCTGGCGCCAGACCTGATCGGGCACGGGCAAAGCGACAAGCCCAAAAAAGCCCAGCGCCACCAGCTGACATGGCACGCGGCCCTGTTGCAACAATGGCTGGCGCAAGCACAGTGGGCCCAGCACGCGCACCGCGCAGCCGTGCTGCACGACAGCGCCATCTGCCTTTTACCCCATCTGCAAACACAAACCGCCTGCACTTTTGGCAAGCCGCTGGCCCACGCCGTTTGCCTATCTGCCCAACAAACCGCCGCATGGCGCCAGCAATGCCGCACACGCACGCGTTTTGATCTGGACGCCCATTGGGCGCTTACGCCGACCGAAGCACGCCACCATGCCTGGTCTGCCCCCTGGCCAGATGCAGGCCACCGTGCCGCCCTGCAATGGCCGCAGTGGGCGGCAGACCACACCGCCGATAGCGTGCGTGGCACAATCGCAGCCACACAAACGCACCAGGCAGAAATCATGACCGTGCCCGCTGGTGGAGCCACCTTCAGGCAATGGCTGCAACAACACGCCTGCCATTTGCTGCATACCCTGCACGCACATGGCCCCGCCCCCTTTCCTCCTGTGCAGCATGGGCAAACAAACCAGGCGCCTGCGCAGACAATGGATTAAGCCCTTTTTTCTTCTCTTCTATTCACAGCTTCTATTCACAGGCTTTATATGGCACACATCTATATT
Organism: uncultured Allobrachymonas sp.; assembly: GCA_964442555.1. GTDB lineage: Bacteria > Pseudomonadota > Gammaproteobacteria > Burkholderiales > Burkholderiaceae_C > Brachymonas. The sequence continues at coordinate 26,755 of CAYUAF010000001.1, read as the reverse complement.
TACTCTCCCTCTGGCGCCGTCAGCAATACGGCTGGCTTTCGCCGCGCCATCAAACGCTTGCAACAACGCGGCCACACGGTAGAAATCGACCCCGATACCCTCACCACCGCACAACGCTTTGCGGGCGATGACGCCACACGCATCGCCGCCATCACGCGGGCAGCCAGCAGTGGTGCCGACGTGGCACTGCCCACCCGGGGCGGCTACGGCCTAACGCGCATCTTGCCGCAACTGCCCTACAAAAAAATCGCCAAAGCGATTGAAAAAGGCACCCAATTCGTTGGCCTAAGCGACCTCACCGCCCTGCAAACGGCCCTGCTGGCCAAAAGCATGCCGCACCCTGCCATCACCTGGGCCGGCAATCTGCTGATTGACGACTGGGGCCAAAGCACAGAGCCAGACGAAATCACCGAAGCCTGCTTCAACGACATGCTGGCAGGCGAAAGCGAAGGCGCCGGCTGGCTCATCAACAAAAAAGAACTGCCCGAACTGGAAGCACGCCTACAGAAAAAACCCGTAAAAAACGCCATGCTCTGGGGCGGCAACCTATGCGTACTCACCAGCCTGCTGGGCACGCCCTACTTCCCCCACATCGACAAAGGCGTCCTCTTTTTGGAAGACGTGGCCGAACACCCCTACCGCATCGAACGCATGCTCACCCAACTGCTGCACGCAGGCGTGCTCGACAAACAGCAAGCCATCTTGCTAGGCAGCTTTACCGAATACCACAAAGTGCCACAAGACAAAGGCTTTAACCTAAACAGCGTCGTGCAATGGCTGCGCAGCCAAACACGCACGCCCATCATCACCGGCCTGCCGCACGGGCACGTACCCACCAAAGTGCTGCTCCCCATAGGCGCTACCGTTGATCTGCAACTGCAAGACCGCGACTGCCTGCTGCTGTGGGGGCATGTGTGCAACGGCCACTGCCACCATCATCCATAACACATGCACTAGCGCGACAAGCTGGTTTTACCCACAACCCTATGCACGCATGCCCATCACCCACCTGCCGCACGGGCATGTATCCCCAAGGTTCTGTTATTCGCAGGCGTTATCCTTGTGCCACAGCAACAGGGTCGCAATGCTGCACATGGCTCATCTGCTTGCTTTCTTGTGCACGCTCTTGTGCGCGCTTTCTCGCCCCATCAGATTCGCTTAGCTTAGGTACCCCTTCAAGCTCTACGCAGTGGCTCTGTGCATCCCACACTCCTACCGCGGCGTGGACTTTTCGCAGCAGGGGGCATTCATGCTGTACATCGCAGCAATGCACCACAATAACCTGCGCCTGTAACGGGAAAACGTCAATCCGCACGCAGGTGAGATCCGAATGCCACGAACCAAGCAGCGCGGCAGCCTAAAAGGCGCGGTCATCGACATCATCCAGATCACCCCGCCCTTACACGCCCTGCTGCTGCAACTGCGCACCATCCAGAACCAGCGGGGCGCAGGGTGCGTCTACGTGCTCCCCAACCAAGCAAACAACCGATACACCGAGGCCGCATTCAAAACGCTGTGGGGGCGCTGCATGTCGCAGGCCGTGGCTGATGGCGTCATCGCCCAAGACGAACGCTTCCACTTTCACGACCTGCGCGCGTATTACGCAACCAAACACAAAGAGCTGACGGGGGCACTGCCCGAATTGCACGCCAACCCGGCCGTCACAGCTAGGGTATACAACCGTCAAAAAGAAGTGCGCCGCGAAGCGTTGATTTCCCACGGTGGGAAATTGAAGTCTTCCAGAAACGAAAAAGCCGACTGAAAAGTCGGCTAAGTCGTTGAATGAATTGGGGTGGCTGATGGGGCTCGAACCCACGACAACAGGAATCACAATCCTGGACTCTACCAACTGAGCTACAGCCACCGTAGAGTGCGCGATTATAGCGTGCTTCAAGCGCTAGTTTGCACGCTGCCGATAAAAATCATTCAATGGCTTGGGCCAGGCCTTGGGGCACTTCGGGCTTGGGCACATTGATTTTGACTTTCAGCTGTTGTTTGATGCTCTCCAGATACGCCTGAATCTGTGCTTGCGCTATGCTTTGCTGCACGGCGGGGGCGTATTGCGTACGCAGCGGCGCAGCGAGTTCTTCAGATTCTTTCGCCGCCTTGGTCACGCGCACGATTGCATAGCCTGCTTGTCCCAGGTCTGCTCCTTCAAGCGCGGGCAGCTTGTTCACATCCGCCCGCAAAGCGGCATCTACCACCGCGTTGGGATAGGCGCCGTGCTTGATTCGTGAAATCAGGCTTGGTGCAGCAGCAAACGATGCAGCCGCAGGGTTTTTCTGCCATTGCTGCAACTGCGCCTTGCCGGCTTCTTGGGCCAATGCAGCTGCTTTTTCTTGCACGTAGTCTGTGCGAACTTGTGCCTGCACTGCGTCATAAGCACGCGCATGCGCAGGTACGTGTTCCGTTACACGCACAATGACCAGATCATTGGGGCTGGCCGATATCGGATCGCTTGCCTGTTTGCTGGTAAGCGTCTTTTGCTCAAAAATGGCGCGCTGCACGGTCGGGTGCGCCAGAATGGCTTGCTCTCCTTGCGCAGGCTGCGCGTTGGCGGTCAAGCCCTTGGCGGTTTTCAGGGGCAGCCCCATTTTTTCGGCCACAGCCTGGAGCGAAGCGCGGTTTTTGCTGATTTCTTCGTTCAGCTGTCGCGCATCGTTGGCAAAGTGTTGTTTGAGGCGATCTTGCTCAAAGTCGCTTTCGACTTGCTGGCGCACCGTTTGCAGCGCGGGCACGGTTGCGGGTTTGACGTCATCCAGCCGGATGATGTGGTAACCGAATTTGCTTTGCACCACATTGCTGATTTCGCCAGCTTTAAGCGCAAAAGCCGCATCGGCAAAAGGTTTGACCATGGTTTGGCGGTTGAAAAATCCCAAATCGCCCCCTTTGGCAGCAGAGCCGGGGTCTTGCGAATGGGCTTTGGCCAAATCGGAGAAACGCTCGGGCTGCGCCTTGATTTGCTTGAGCAGGTCTTCGGCCTTTTGTTTGGCGGCGGCATGGGCGGCTGCATCGGCTTTTTCATCCGCCATGATCAGGATATGGCGGGCGCGGCGTGTTTCGGGCTGGCCGTAGCGCGAAGCGTTTTGCTCGTACCAGTTGGCCAGGTCTTTGTCTGTATAGGGGTGGCGCTTGCGTACCGCTTCCGGATCCAGCACCAGGTATTCGACGTCTACTTGATCCGGCACGCTGTAGCGTGTTGCGGCGTGTTGGTCGTACCAGGCGCGCAGTTCAGCCTCTGTCGGCTTGATTTGGGCTACATAGTCTTGCGTTGGGAACATGGCGACTTGCACTTCGCGCTGTTGCAGCAAGGGACTGATGGCCTGCTCGGTCAAGATGGCCGGTTGCCACCCTGTAGCAGCGCCGATGCTTTGCATGAATTGCTGCTCGGACAGTTGGCTGCGCACCATGGCCTCAAACGATTGCGGTGTTTGCCCGTTGCTGCGCAGCAAGTCGGCATAGGCCTGGGTGTCGATTTGGCCGTTTGCCCCGCGCAAGGCGGCAATTTGCGGAATTTGCAGCAATGCTTCTTGCACCTGCCGGTCGTTGACGAACAGTTTGTTCTTGGCAATCCATTCCGTGATGGCGTATTCGTCTACCAACCGCTCCAGCGTTTGGTATTTGGCATAGTCCGTATCCAGCAGGCTGATGTCGATGCCCGGCTGGGTATCGCGAATCTGCTGCATTCTTTGCCGGTGCGCCTGATCCCATTCATGCTGGGTAATGGCACGCCCGCCCACGCTGGCAACGCCGCTGCCTGGCCCTACGGCACGGTTATACAGCTCCAAACCGCCAAAGACGAAGGCCGGCAGAATCAGCAGCATCAGCAAGCCGGTAAACAACTTATTGTTTTTGCGGAAAAAATCAAACATGCGTAGTTTCTTCTTGAATGTCAAAAAATTAGCCGGTTATTCTAACTAACGGCTAGCCCGTATCGCCTCGCGCGGCTTGGCGTCAAGGCACGGAGTGGCGTATGGCGTCATATTGCCTACTGCCGTTGCCTGCTGCCACCTGCGAATGAGACATGAGCAAAACCTTTGTGTCCTTTGCAATCTATCCTTTGCAATGTGCTTTTTGCGATTGGCTCGGCGCTATTCCACCACCGTTAGCTTGGCAATGCCCAGCGCCAGCCACTTGACGCCGTGGCGCGAAAAATGCACCCGCGCTCTGGCGTCGGCCCCGCTGCCTTCGATGACTTGCACAGTGCCTTCGCCAAATTTGTTATGGAATACACGCACGCCCGGGCGCAAGTCGCTTGCCTCATCTTTCTGCGCGGCATGCGCCGCACTGCCTTGCCCCAAAGATTGGCGCACATCGCGATTCCATTGGATATGGCTGCTGTCGCTTGCCTGTTCCCAGCCGTCTGAAAACGGCATGGCATCGGCAAAGCCGCTGCGCTGCGGCGTGAGCCATTTCAGGCATTCCTGCGGCAGCTCGTCCAGAAAGCGGCTGCGGATGTTGTAGCGCGTTTGCCCATGCAGCATGCGGGTTTGGGCGTGGCTGAGGTACAGGCGTTTGCGCGCCCGCGTGATGGCTACGTACATCAGGCGGCGTTCTTCTTCCAGGCCGTCGTAGTCGTTCAAGGCGTTTTCGTGCGGGAACAGGCCTTCTTCCAGCCCGCTGATAAACACCACATCAAATTCCAGCCCTTTGGCGGCATGCACGGTCATGAGCTGCACCGCGTCTTGCCCTGCCTGAGCCTGGTTGTCGCCTGCTTCCAGCGCGGCATGCGTTAAAAAAGCCGCCAGGGGAGAAAGCGTTTCGCCGTCGCCATCCACGCCGGTTGCGCCTTCTGCGCTTTGTGCGTAGGCTGCAACGCCCATGTTTTCTTGCGTCATGGCGGCGCTGTCGCGCCCGAAGCCTTCTTGGCTGACGAAACTTTCGGCCGCATTGACCAGCTCTTGCAGGTTTTCCACGCGGTCTGCGCCTTCGCGCTCGGTCTCATAGTGGGCGATCAGCCCGCTGGCGTCCAGCACCAGTTCGATGATTTCTTTCAGGGTTTGCTGCTGTGCCTGCTCGCGCATGGCGTCGAGCTTGGCGATGAACGAGGCCAGATTGGCTCCTGCCTTGCCGCCGACTTGCTGCACGGCATCTGCCAGCGCCACGTTTTGCGCGCGGGCGGCGTCTTGCAGCTGCTCCAGCGTGCGCGCGCCTATGCCGCGCGGCGGGAAATTGACTACGCGCAAGAAGCTGGTGTCGTCACGCGGGTTATCCAGCAAGCGCAGGTAGGCCAAGGCGTGCTTGATTTCGGCCCGCTCAAAAAAGCGCAGGCCGCCATACACGCGGTACGGTATGCCCGCGTTAAACAGGGTGGATTCGATTACACGGCTTTGGGCATTGCTGCGGTAAAGAATGGCCATGTCTTGCCGCCTGGTGCCGTCGCCCAGCAGATGGCGGATTTCATCTACTATCCAACGCGCCTCGGCCAGGTCGCTGGGTTGCTCCATCACCCGCACCGGCTCGCCCGCACCGGCATCTGTGCGCAGGTTTTTGCCCAGGCGGCGTTTGTTGTGGCTGATGAGGGCGTTGGCGCTATCCAGAATATTGCTGAAGCTGCGGTAGTTTTGCTCCAGCTTGATCTGGTGCGCCACGTGCAGCTCGTTTACAAAATCGTTCATATTGCCTACGCGCGCGCCCCGAAAGGCGTAGATGCTCTGGTCATCGTCCCCCACGGCAAACAGGGCGTTGGGCGGCACCTGCTGGCTGCCGTCAGACACGAACATCTTCAGCCACAGATATTGCAGGCGATTGGTGTCTTGGAATTCGTCTACCAGAATGTGGCGAAAGCGCCGCTGGTAGTGCTGCCGCACCAGGGGGTGATCGCGCAAGATCTCGTAGCTGCGCAGCATCAGTTCGCCAAAATCGACCACGCCTTCGCGCTGGCATTGCTCTTCGTACAGCTGGTACAGCTCGACTTTTTTGCGGCTTTCGGCGTCGCGCACCGGCACGTCGCCCGGGCGCATACCCTCTTCCTTGCAGCCGCTGATAAACCATTGCAGCTGTTTGGGCGGAAAACGCTCGTCGTCTATATCGAACTGCTTGTATAGCCGCTTGATGCTTGAAAGCTGGTCTTGCGTGTCCAGTATCTGAAACGTTTGCGGCAGGTTCGCCACCTTGTAATGCGCCCGCAAAAAGCGGTTGCACAGGCCGTGAAAAGTGCCAATCCACATGCCCCGCACATTGATGGGCAGCATGGCCGACAGGCGCGCGCCCATCTCTTTGGCGGCCTTGTTGGTAAACGTTACCGCCATGATGCCGGCGGGCGACACCCGCTGCTGCGCCAGCAGCCAGGCAATGCGCGTTGTCAGCACCCGTGTTTTGCCAGAACCTGCACCAGCCAGAATCAGGGCATGCGCATCCGGCAGCGTGACGGCGCTGCGCTGCTCGTCGTTCAAGCCCCGCAGCAAATCATCGGCATGCGTCGCGCCGGCCAAAGGAGTAACAGAAAACAAATCGTCAACAGACATAGGCACACACTATCAAAAAGCCATAAGCGGCCCTGCTTGCTCTGGCAACGGGCCGCCCCAAACCGGCAATGCTACACACAAAGCAAAGGCAGGGGTGGCAAAGCGTGCACGCATGCCTCCCTTTGCCTAGAGCCTGTTTACACTATTTTTGGAGGTGCGAACAGGCCCTGGCGGATTGCGGCAGGATTGCCCCCTGCGCAATCGCCTGGTTGCCTATGTCGATTGACCATGCCGGTTGCCGATATCACGGTGCCCGGCCAAGCGCCAAGCCAAACACCAAATCTTTTAACGGTAGAATTATTTTTTTAACACTCTGTCACGTTGCCTCATGTCTGCGTGGGTATTACCCGACCACATTGCCGATGTTTTGCCTTTTGAGGCGCGATTGATCGAAGATCTACGGCGCGAGTTGCTCGACTGCGCGCGTCGCTATGGCTACGAGCTGGTCATCCCCCCGCTGGTGGAGCACATCGAATCGCTGCTCAGCGGCTCGGGCGAAGATCTGGACATACAAACATTCAAGCTGGTTGATTTGCTTTCTGGCCGCACTTTGGGCGTGCGTGCAGACACCACCCAGCAAACGGCCCGCCTGGACGCGCATTTGCTCAACCGCGAAGGCGCTGCACGCCTGTGCTACTGCGGCCCCGTGCTGCACACCCGCCCGCAGCAACCCAATGCCAGCCGCGAACCGCTGCAATTCGGCGCTGAACTGTACGGCAGCAGCGACATTGCCGCCGATATCGAAGTGGTATTGCTCGCCTTGGACGCCTTGCATACGGTACAGCCCCCGCTTAAAAGCGGCGTGGTGCTGGACTTGGCCGATGCCCGCATCGTGCCCGCCCTGCTGGCGCAAGCGCCCGGCGCGCCGCTTGACCTGCACCGCTTGCAGCAGGCGCTTATCACCAAAAATGCCGAAGCGCTGCAACACGCAGCCGCAGCCTTGCCCGCCAACATCCAGCAAGCCTTGCACGATCTGCTCGGCCTGTACGGCACCCAAGACGTGCTCCACACCGCGCGCCAACGCTTGCCGGCCTTGCCCGCCATTACCCGGGCGCTGGACGAACTCTCCACGCTTGCCACGCATATCCGCAACGCGCACCCCGACTTGCTGGTGCAGTTTGATCTGGCAGATTCGCAAGGCTATTCCTATTACAGCGGCATGCGTTTTGCCATTTACTCCCCCGGCGGCAGCGATGCCTTGGTGCGCGGCGGACGTTACGACAAGGTAGGCGCTGCCTATGGTCGCAAGCGCCCGGCGGTTGGCTTCAGTCTGGATGTCAAGTCGCTGGCGCAATATGTAGCGCCCCGCCCGCAACGCCCGGCCATTTGCACGAACTGGCATGATTCCGCCGAGTGGCTGGATGCCGTGCAAACCCTGCGCCGCCAAGGCGAAACCGTGGTGGTGACCCTGCCCGGCCAATCACAGCCCAAACCCGAACATATCTTGTGCGATCGCACACTGGTGCAGCAAAACGGCACATGGGCCGTAGCGCCCATCCAACCCGCATAAGCGCGGCTTGCCGCCAACGATTATTGATTTTGTGTAAAGGATATTAGTCGCATGAACACTACTCCAAGCTCGCCCGCCAAAGGCCGCAACGTCGTCGTCGTCGGCGCCCAATGGGGCGATGAAGGCAAAGGGAAACTGGTTGATTGGCTGTGCGAAACGGCTGATGCCGTGGTGCGCTTTCACGGCGGGCACAACGCGGGGCACACACTCGTCATCAACGGGCAAAAAACCGCGCTGCACCTCATCCCCAGCGGCATCATGCGCCCGGATACCGCCTGCTACATCGGCAACGGCGTGGTGTTGTCGCCCACCAAGCTGCTGGAAGAAATCCGCGGGCTGGAAACCGCCGGCGTAGAAGTGCGCAACCGCCTGCACATCAGCGAAGCCTGCCCGCTGATTCTGCCCTTCCATTCCGCGCTGGATATTGCCCGCGAAGCAGCCAAAGCCCGCGCCGGGCAAGAAAAGATTGGCACCACAGGCCGCGGCATTGGCCCGGCATACGAAGACAAAGTCGCCCGCCGCGCCCTGCGTGCGCAAGACCTGCGCTTTCCGGAACGTTTTGCCGCCAAGCTGCGCGAGCTGGTGGACTACTACAACCACTTGCTGGGCAGCTGGCTGCATGCCGACCAGGTGGAATTCGGCCCCGAACTGGCACCCTTCCTCATCAACGGGCAAGTGCAGTTCGATGCCGTGCTGAACCAAGCCATGGAACAGGCCCAGGCCATTGTGCCCATGCTCACAGACGTATCGTGCGCGCTCAACCGCCTGCACGGCACCGGCGCCAATTTGCTGTTTGAAGGCGCACAGGGCACGCTGCTGGATATTGACCACGGCACCTATCCCTTTGTGACATCCAGCAACTGCGTAGCAGGCAATGCCGCCGCCGGCTCCGGCGTAGGGCCGGGCATGCTGCACTACGTACTGGGCATTACCAAGGCCTATTGCACCCGCGTGGGCGGCGGCCCTTTCCCTACCGAGCTGGACTGGAACACTCCCGGCACCCCGGGCTACCACATGGCTACCGTGGGCGCAGAAAAAGGCACCACCACGGGCCGCAACCGCCGCTGCGGCTGGTTTGATGCTGCCTTGCTCAAGCGCAGCGCCCAACTCAACGGCCTAAGCGGCCTGTGCATTACCAAGCTGGACGTGCTGGATGGCCTGAGCGAACTCAAGCTGTGCACCGGCTACCAGCTCGACGGCCAAACCATCGACCTGCTGCCGCAAAGCGCAGAAGAAATCGCGCGCTGCACGCCCGTGTACGAAACACTGCCGGGCTGGAGCACCTCGACCCAAGGCATTACCGAATACGAGCGCCTGCCAGCCGAAGCACGCCACTATCTGGAGCGCATCGAAGCCATCAGCGGCGTGCCCGTGCACTTGATTTCCACCAGCCCCGACCGGGCGCACACCATCATGCGGCAACACCCTTTTGCTGCCGCCTGAAAAATTGCCCCACAAACACTTTTGCACCCACAGGAGCACACCATGCTGACTGAAAACGGCAACCATCTTTACGTAAGCCACGAGAAATACCACCAACTGATCGAAAAACTGGCACTCATGGTGCACCGCTCCGGCTGGGAGTTCGACACCATTTTGTGTCTGGCACGCGGCGGCATGCGCCCGGGCGACATCCTCAGCCGCATTTTCGATGTGCCGCTGGCCATCATGTCCACCAGCTCTTACCGCGACGACAACGGCACCAAACAAGGTCATCTCGACATCGCCCACTACATCACCACCCCCAAAGGGCAAATTGCAGGCCGCGTGCTGCTGGTAGATGATTTGGCCGACTCGGGCGTTACCTTGCGCGCGGTAATCGACATGCTCCGCGCCCAATACCCTTCCATTACCGACCTGCGCAGCGCCGTGCTATGGACCAAGGGTGTATCCAGCTTTACGCCCGACTACTCGGTTGAACACCTGCCCACCAGCCCGTGGATTCACCAGCCTTTTGAGATATACGACACCATGCGCCCCCAACAACTGGAAGCGCGTCTGGCCGCGGCAGAAGCAGCCGAGGCAATCTGAACCCGCCACCCGGCCCCACGCGCTGCCCCCAAAGGGCTAGCGCCTGTTCATACGGTTTTTAGAGGATGCGTTGCGATCAAAAAGGCCATTTAAAAGACTTTCACCTAGGCTAGCCGCAGCCAAGGTGCTTTCCTTGGCAAGGCGGGCAACGCCGGTGATATGCCTTTTTGATCGCAACCTGAAGGAAAGATGCCCGTAAAACCTCCTCTCGCCGTTGTGCGCTTTGCGCAGACACCCGGTATGCGCATCACCGCCCGGCTGAATAGTCTGAATGAGTGGCCTTTCGGACACGTTCGCCCCCAAAATAGCGTAAACAGACCCTAGTACCGGGGCTGCATATCACCCACCAAGCCCTTGCCCTTCTCGATCATGAAAAAGCACCTCACAACCCAACTGATTCATCACCCCTACCAGCCCCCCAGTGGTTTTGAGGCACCCCAGCCGCCGGTACACAAGGCGTCCACCATCTTCTTCCCTGATCTGGCAGCCGCACGCAGCCGCGGCCCTATCGACCGCGGCACCTACACCTACGGCACGCACGGCACGCCCACCAGCTACGTGCTGGAACAGCGCCTGTGCACGCTGGAAGGCGGCACGCACTGCCTGCTAGTGCCCAGCGGCCTGGCGGCCATTGCCTGCGTCAATTTGGCCTTGCTCAATCCGGGCGACGAGGTGCTGCTGCCCGATAACGCATACGGCCCCAACAAAGACCTGGCCATCACCGAGCTGAAGCGCTGGGGCATTCGCCACCAATGCTACGAGGCCACAGACATCAACGATCTGGCAGCCAAAATCACCCCAGCCACCAAGCTGGTATGGCTGGAAGCGGCTGGCTCCATCACCCTGGAATTTCCGGACCTCACCGCGCAAGTGGAACTGTGCCGCAGCAAGGGCATTCTCACCGTGCTGGACAACACCTGGGGCGCGGGCCTGGCCTTTCCGGCGTTTGACCTCCAACGCACGGGCGATGCCAGCCCCCAGGCGCTGGGCGTGGACATCACCGTGCATGCCCTCACCAAATACCCCAGCGGCGGCGCCCATGTGCTCATGGGCAGCATCATGGCCCGCGACAGCGCCCTGTTCGACCAGCTGGCCACATGCCATATGCACCTGGGGCTGTGCGTAGGCATCAACGATGTGGAAAGCATTTTGGGCGCCCTGCCCAACATGCACCTGCGCTATCGCCAGGCCGACAGCAGCGCCCGCGCCATTGCGCAGTGGTGCGCGCAAAAGCCGCAGTTTGCGCAAGTGCTGCACCCCAGCTTGCCAGACTCTCCCGGGCACGCCGCCTGGAAGGCGCATTGCTGCACCGATGCCAACCCGGCAGGCGCCGGGGCAGGCATTGTGAGCGTGATTGTGGACGACACCTACACCCAAGCCCAGGTGGATGCTTTCTGCGAAAGCCTGCAACTCTTTCGCATTGGCTACAGCTGGGGCGGGCCGGTCAGCCTGGTGATGCCCTACAACATCGCCCATATGCGCAACCCGTGGCCGCAGCACCTGCGCCGTGGCAAGCTGGTTCGCCTGTGCACGGGTCTGGAAGAAACAGCCGACCTGCTGGCCGATCTGGAACAGGCTTTGCGCCAGCTGCCCAAAGCTTGAAAATATCTTCCCCTTGTTTACACAAAAGCCCGCGTCCAAGCGGGCTTTTTTATACGGTTCGTTTGGGAAAAAAGGCCGCAGGGCCGCACTGTAGCCAGCCAATGGCGCGGCTGGCTGTTGTGTGCAGGCTACCCGCTACCGTGCTTCCGTAGCAGAAGGCGGCGGCGCAGCAGATGGCGCGGATGGAGAAGATGGCGCAGACGCCGCCACCGTGCCTTTGCCTGCGCCCGCTATTGGGCTAGCAAACGCCTGCCCTGGCTCCCTGCGCATGGCCACGTAGCCGTTGTCTGCCACGCCACCTTCTTCCGGATAAGGTTGCATGAAGTTGTGCACCACGCGCTGCGGGTAGGCGACCTGAATGCCATGCTCACGCAAAGAGCGCCATATCTGCAAGTTGATGGCCGAGCGCAATGGGGCCATGCCGTTTTCGGGGTCCAGTACCCAAAAGGCCACCCGAAATTCCAGCCCGTTTTCGCCAAAAGCGTTCAGATGCGCCTCAGGCGCTGGCTCGCGCGCCACCCGTGGCTGTGCTGCCGCAGCTTCGACCAGCAGGCGCTGCAACAGTTCCACATCGGTGCCGTAGCTGACCGTGACCGGCATCCAGTGCCATACGCGCGGATCGATCAGCGAGCTGTTTTCCACCCGCAGGTTCACCAGCATGTCGTTGGGCAAAATGGCCTCAATCCCCGAGATGGAGCGCACGCGGGTAAAGCGCGCGGTGATGTCGGTTACGCGGCCTTCGAAATTATCGACCTTGATCACGTCGCCAATGCGCACGCTGCGTTCAAGCAGCACGACAAAGCCGCTGACGTAGTTGGCCGCCAGCCTTTGCAGACCCAAGCCAATGCCCACGCCCAAGGCCCCGCCGAATACCGAAAATGCCGTCAAGTCGATATTGACGGCCTCCAGCCCCAACAAAATAGCCAAAAACAGCAGCAAGCCGCGAATGGCGTTGCTGCCGATTTTGCGCAGCGACAGCGTGCTGCCCGTGGCATCGCGCAGCAGGCGCGACTCAATCAGCGAAGAAAGCCACAAGGCCACCAGCAAGGCCACTACCACGAATACGGAGCCCAGAATCAGATTGAGCAAGGTGGTGTTGATGGCGCCGAACCTGATCTTGACGCTTTCCAGAAAATTCACCAAATAGGGTAACAAGCCCGTGGCCCACAGCACCACGCAGCCCCAGATGATCCAGGAGACCGTGTGCTCCAGCACCTTGACCCAATGCCGCGTGCCCCACAGGCGGCGCACAATCCGGGCCACGGCACGGATGACCACCAGCGCGGCCAGCACCGGCAAGGCAATGCGAAAGAGCGAGGCTCTGATCTCCACATGCATCAGGTGCGAAGCGGCATAAGACAGCACCAGCCAGGCCACAGGAAACAGCACGCCATCGTAATTGTTGCGACCGAACAGGAGCGACTCTTCGTTCTGCCCGATGCGTTGCGCGACTTTTTCAACTGCGTCCGAAATGCCGTTTCTTCTAGGGCCGGCCCTTACGCCCCGGCGCAGCAAATGCACGGCCAGCCAAGCGATGCCCGCCGTGCCGATGAGCACCGCCACTTGAATCAGCGTGGCAGGCTGCATGACTTGCTGGAACCACTCAATCCATTCTTCTATCGGCAGATTGAAAGTGTTGTCATTCATGGTTGTCGTATCGCTTCCTTGTACGTCTTGTACGTCTGTTCGTGCATATAACATCCTGGCCGCATGTCCGGCAAGGCGCAAGAGTATTGCGGATGCAACGGCTTGCCCGCCACATGCCCGCCCATCAACCTGCACCGCCTTGTTCATGACACAGCGCAGCCGGTTTGCCGCGGCCAGCACGGCAGGCGCTTCCGCAGGCATCCACTTGGGCGGCTGGCTGCCGGGCAAAACCCGGCTGTGCGCACTGCCTAGGGCCTGTTCACCCGATTTTTGGAGGTGCGAACATACTCACAAAGCCGCTATTCTAGGCGTGTGACGATGCGCAGACCGGGTGTCTGCGCAAGGAGCGCAACAACGAGTGGCGGTTTTGTGGGCATGTTCCCTTCGGGTTGTGATCAAAAAACTACTCGCCGTCGTTGCCCGCCTTGCCAAGGGATAGCACCTTGGCTGCGGCTGGCGCCTCGGCGACTAACCTTTTTGATCGCAACGCATTCTCCAAAAATCGGGTGAACAGACCCTAAATGCTACGAAATATCAATGGCTTTGATTATGTCTGCATAATGCGGTGATGCAATCCGATCTCCCCCCAAAAAACACGCACCCTGCGGCCACCCATGCCGCGCCTGCATTGGCCGCCGACATGGACGCCAGCCTGTCTGCCGAAGATACGCGGCAGTTGCTGCCCGCCTTGCTGCAACAGCTCAACCAGATCATTCTGGGCAAGCCCGAAGTGGTTACGCATGCCGTAACCTGCCTGCTGGCAGGCGGCCATTTGCTGATTGAAGACGTGCCCGGCGTAGGCAAAACCACGCTGGCGCACGCCTTGGCGCACAGCATGGGGCTGGAGTTTGCGCGGGTGCAGTTCACGGCAGACCTGATGCCCAGCGACCTGACGGGCGTTTCCGTTTACGAGCGCAGCACGGAGCAATTTGTTTTTCATCCCGGCCCGGTCTTTTCGCAAGTACTGCTGGCCGATGAAATCAACCGCGCCAGCCCCAAAACGCAAAGCGCCTTGCTGGAGGCGATGGAAGAGCGCCAGGTCAGCATCGAAGGTCGCAGCCACGCCCTGCCCCAGCCCTTTTTCGTTATCGCCACCCAAAACCCGCTAGAGCAGCGCGGCACCCAACCCTTGCCCGAGTCGCAGCTAGACCGCTTCTTGATGCGCATCAGCCTGGGCTACCCTGGCCGCGAGGCCGAGCACGCCCTGCTGGCCGGCACCCCGCAGCGCGATTTGCTCAAAGAGCTGCCGCCCATCATGCATGCCATTCACCTGTTGCAATTGCAGGCGCAGGTGCAAAGCATCCACGCGGCAAGCAATCTGATCAACTACCTGCAAGACCTGCTGGCCGCCACACGCAGCGGCCAATGGTTCGTGCAGGGCCTAAGCCCCCGTGCGGGTCTGGGCATTTTGCGTGCCGCCAAGGCCCGCGCCCTGCTGGAAGGGCGCGATTACGTCGTGCCGGACGACATTCAAACCATTCTGCCGGCCACCGCCGCCCACAGGCTGGTGCCGGTTAGCCATGCAGGCCGTGGCGCCATTGAGCAGGTACGCGCCATGATCGACGCCGTGCCCCTGGCATAAAAGGGGCACAGGGCCAATCGCCAGCCATCATTCGCCATTCGCCTTGCTGTTCCTCTTGTTGATAAGCAAAAATTCAAGCAAAGATTGCCACCGTGCCGCCACCCTCTGGTACACCCACCCCCACACCCCCGGCCAGCGTGCGTAGCCGAAGCTGGCGCCAACGGCTGCAACGCTGGTTTTGGGCGCGCCTGCCCCAAAGCGACCACACGCAGCTGCAACAACGCAACCTCTACATCCTGCCCACAGGCGCGGGCTGGCTGCTGCTGGCAACCTTGCTGGCGTTGCTGATTGCCTCCATCAACTACCAGCTCAACCTCGGTTATTTGCTCACGTTTCTGATTGCGGGCTGCGCCTTCATCAGCGTGCCCATGACGCACAACACCCTGCGCGGCCTGCAACTGCACATACGCCCGCCCGCGCCGCAGTTTGCCAACCAGCCGGTGCTGCTGGACATTCATCTCCACAACCCCGGCAAGCGCCAGCGCCTGGGCGTGGGGCTGCGTTTGGCGGAGATAGGCTTGGCAGATGTGAACGCGGCGCCCGCAAGCGCCCCGGCTGCCACTGGCGCACCGGCCATGATCTGGTGCGACTGCTCGGCACAATCCGGCCAGACTGTGCAACTGGCCTGGAGTAACAGCCGGCGGGGCTGGCACGCCTTGCCCACCATCCATATCGAAACCCGCTTTCCCATGGGCATCTTTCGGGTCTGGAGCATTTGGCGCACAGCCTCTTGTGTGCTGCTGTACCCTGCGCCCGAAACGCCCGCACCGCCCCTGCCCCTGCAATACGGCAGCCCCTTGCCGGTGAATGAAAGCATGCCGCTGCAACCGGCAACAGGCAAACGCTCTGACGACCTGCCCGAAGACATCCGCCCCTACCAGCGCGGCGATGCCCTGCGCAGTATTGTCTGGAAAAAGGCCGCGCAAACGGGCGAGCTGATCATTCGCGAGAACAACCAACCTTTCAGCAACGATTTGTGGCTGCACTTTGACGCTGCCGACCCACAGCGCGGCCACGAAGCCGCCTTGAGCCGCCTGTGCGCCTGGGTGCAGCAAGCCAGCGCGCAAGACATGCGCTTTGGCTTGCACCTGCCCGCCACGGCCCACCAGGCCGCTACCACACTGGGGCCGGACGCAGGCGCAGCCCACGCCCAGCGCTGCCTGCAAGCACTGGCCGAATGGGGCTTGGCAAAACCGGCCTCCGCCCCCGCAGGGAAAACGCCATGAAGCAGCCTGCATCCTCATCCCGCGCATCGTCTGCCCACGCCGCGCCCGCATCCGCCCATAGCCGGGCCGGAAATCGCTGGTTCAAGGCTTGGCAGCCCACCCGCGAAAGCCGCGACACCCTGTTCCTGCTGGCCGTTGTAGGCTGGGTGGTGCTGATGCAAATGCCGCACATGCCTGGGCTGATTAGCGGCTTTTGCCTGGGCTTGCTGGCATGGCGGGCGTGGCTAACTATGCGGCAAAAACCCCTGCCCACCCGCTGGGTGCGCATCGGCTTGCTGGTGCTGGCCATTGGCATAACGGCTTCGCAGTTCCGCACCATTTTCGGGCGCGAAGCAGGCAGCGCGCTGATTTTGCTGCTGCTGGCGCTCAAAACGCTGGAGCTCAAAGCCCAGCGAGACGCTTTCGTCATCTTCTTTCTCGGCTTTTTTACGCTGCTGAGCCATTTTCTGTTTTCGCAATCGCTGCTCACTGCCGTGGGCATTCTGGCAGGCGTGCTGGCTTTGCTCACTGCGCTGGTCAATGCGCACATGCCCGCCAGCTACCCGCCCCTGCGCAAGGCCTTGGGCACCGCCCTGCGCATGGCCTTGCTGGGCGCGCCCATCATGCTGGCGCTGTTCGTGTTGTTTCCGCGCTTTGCGCCGCTGTGGGGCCTGCCTGGCAACGACAAGGCCAAAACCGGCCTGAGCAACGACATGACCGTGGGCAATATCGCCGAGCTGGCGCAAGACGACAGTATTGCCTTTCGCGTGCGGTTTGCGGGCGAAGCGCCCCCGCGCTCGGCCATGTACTACCGCGGCCCGGTGCTGGGCAGGCTGGACGGGCAAAAGTGGACGGGCAGCAGCTTTCCCAGAATGCCCGCCAACCGGCAGGCGCAACACGCGCCAACCGGCCCCGAAGCCAACCCCGAAGCTGGCTCCGCAGCCGACACCGTGCGCTACGAGGTGCTGCTGCAACCGCATCACATGCAATGGCTGCTGACGCTGGATATTGCCGTAGAGCAACCCACCCTGCCCGCAGGCTGGCGCGCTTTGCAAATGGCATCCATGGAATGGACCAGCCACCGCCCCATTACCGATGTGCTGCGCTACCAGGCCAGCAGCCGGCTCAACTACCATGCCGATGCATCCATTCCGACCCCTTATCTGCGCCCCTATCTGGCCTTGCCGCCAGGGCTGAATCCACGCACGCGCGAGCTGGCGCAGCGCTTTCTCAACGACCCCAAACTGGCCAACAGCACCCCCGCAGAACAGATACAGGCCGTGCTCTACGCCTTGCGCCACGGCGACTACCGCTATACCCTGGCACCGGGCCTCACGGGCGAGCACGCGGCCGACACTTTCTGGTTTGACAGCAAAGAAGGCTTTTGCGAGCACATTGCCAACGCATTCGTGGTACTGATGCGCAATATGCGCATTCCCGCCCGCATCGTGACCGGCTACCAGGGCGGCGAACTTAACCCCATGGACGGCATGTGGACCGTGCGCCAAAGCGACGCCCATGCCTGGGCGGAAGTCTGGCTCGAAGGCCGGGGCTGGGTGCGCATCGACCCCACGGCCTCGGTATCGCCCAGCCGGGTAGAAGACCTTGCCCGCCTGCAATCACGCGGCGCAGTGGGCACGGCCATTGAAACAGTCAGCCCCGGCCTGGCCGGCGTGTTGCAACGCAGCCTGCAAAGCCTGCGCAATGTGTGGGACGCCACCAACACCCGCTGGAACAGCTGGGTACTCAACTACACGCAAGACCGGCAGTTCGACCTGCTGCGCAGCCTGGGCTTTAGCGATGTGAGCTGGACGACGCTGGCGCGGCTACTGGCATTTGCCCTGGCCGGGCTGGCCTTGCTGGGCAGCCTGTGGGCATGGCGCGAAAAACGCCAGCACGACCCCTGGCTGCGCCTGCTGCAACAGGCCCGCACGCGCCTGCAAAAAATGGGCGTGCCTGTGCCCGAAAGCCCGGCGCTAACGCCCCGGCAACTGTTGCAACTGCTGGAGCAACACACTGCCGCTGCCGCCATAGCAAACACGATCACCACACAGGCCGAACCGCCCGCCTTGGCCGCCTGGCGCAATTGGCTATTGGGCATGGAAGCCGTGCGCTATGCGCCATCCGCCTCCCAGGCATCTCCCACGGCAGCATCTTCCACGGCATCTTCCGCCCCCGCCACGCCTGGCAGCCGGTCGGCAGGCAAGCCGCACCAGCCGCACCAGCCGCACCAGCCACACCAGCCGCTCGGGCAAATCAGGCAACTCAAGTCCGAACTGCGCCGCCTGCCCCCGCTTGCGCAGGCGCGGCCAGTGGCTGCGCACGCTTCGGCCCCGCAAGGCGGCTAACAGCCTCTATCTATAATGATGCCCGCGCTGTGAAAGGGGTGGGCAAGCGCATTTTCTTGTCGCATGCACTGCAACGGACAGCACATTCAAGCCTGTGCCCGTTGCGCATCTCAAGCGTTAAAAAGCATGACGTTTTGCATGATGCCGTTTGCAGCCGTTCGCGCAATCACAAGTTTTCAATCACGCAAGCCCTTGGCTGAAAAAATGCCATCGGGCTGTTTTTGGCATTTTCATCATCAGGAAACCGGTTCATGCAATCCGTCTGGCAGCAAAACTATGACCCAGCGGGCAATATCTGGCTCTCGGCCTTGATCGCCTCCATTCCCATCATCTTTTTCTTTCTGGCGCTGACCAAACTGCGCATGAAAGGCTATGTGGCCGGCAGCATTACCGTGCTGCTAACGCTGGCCGTTGCCCTGCTGTTTTACGGCATGCCGCTTTCGGCTGCGCTGGCATCGGCGGCATACGGCTTTTTGTACGGCCTGTGGCCGATTGCCTGGATCATTGTGGCCGCCGTGTTTTTGTACAAAGTGTCGGTCAAAACGGGGCAGTTCGACATCATCCGCTCGTCCATCCTGTCCATCACGCCCGACCAGCGCCTGCAACTGATTCTGGTGGGCTTTTGCTTCGGCGCCTTTCTGGAAGGGGCGGCAGGCTTTGGCGCGCCCGTAGCCATTACCGCAGCCTTGCTGGTGGGCTTGGGCTTCAAGCCGTTGTACGCCGCCGGGTTGTGTCTGATCGGCAATACGGCGCCCGTGGCCTTTGGCGCAATGGGCATTCCGGTGATCGTGGCCGGGCAGGTATCCGGCGTGGAGGCCATGGCGATTAGCCAAATGGCGGCGCGGCAGTTGCCTTTCATGACCGTGATCGTGCTGTTTTGGCTGATGGCCATTATGGACGGCTGGCGCGGCGTGAAAGAGACCTGGCCTGCCGTGCTGGTAGGCGGCGGCACGTTTGCCATTGTGCAATTCCTAACGGCCAATTACGTCGGCCCCGAGCTGCCCGACATTACTTCCGCCCTGGCCTCGCTGATTGTGCTGACGCTGTTCCTGAAAAAATGGCAGCCCAAGCGCATCTTCCGCTTCGAGCACGAAGGCGACAGCGCCCAGGCAGCCACCACCACGCAGCAGCCCGCATCGCCCGTTCAACTGAGCGCAGGCGCCATCATCAAGGCCTGGTCGCCCTTCATCATCCTGACGGCCATGGTCACCATTTGGAGCCTCAAGCCCTTCAAGGCGCTGTTTGCTAAAGGCGGCGCGCTGGCTTCCTGGGTGATCAATATCCCCATTCCCATGCTGCACAACCTGGTGCAAAAGGCCCCGCCCGTTGTGGCAAGCCCCGAACCGTATGGCGCGGTGTATGCCTTCAACTGGTTCTCGGCCACCGGTACGGCCATTTTGCTGGCGGCCATCATCAGCATCCTCTTTTTGCGCCTCAAGCCCGCCCAGGCCGTAGCCACGGCGGCCGAAACGCTCAAGGAGCTGGCGCTGCCCATCTACTCCATCGGCATGGTGCTGGCTTTTGCCTTTATCGCCAACTATTCGGGGCTGTCTGCCACGCTGGCGCTGGCGCTGGCGCACACGGGCAAGGCGTTTACCTTCTTTTCGCCGTTTTTGGGCTGGATTGGCGTTTTCCTCACCGGCTCCGACACCTCGGCCAACGCACTCTTTGGCGCTTTGCAGGCCACCACGGCGCAGCAGCTGGATTTGCCTGCCGTGCTGACAGTTGCCGCCAACACCACCGGCGGCGTAACGGGCAAGATGATTTCGCCACAGTCGATTGCCATTGCCTGCGCTGCCGTAGGGCTGGCGGGCAAAGAGTCCGACCTGTTTCGCTTTACCGTCAAGCACAGCCTGATTTTTGCCGTCATCATCGGCGTAATGACAACGGTACAGGCCTATGTGCTGCCGTGGATGATTCCGAACTAAATGGGTAAACAAGGAGCTTGCAAATGATCATTTCATCTACCACCGATTACCGCGAAGCAGCCAGACGCCGCCTGCCGCCCTTTCTGTTCCACTACATCGACGGCGGCGCGTATGCCGAATACACATTGCGCCGCAATGTGGAGGATTTGTCCGAAGTAGCCCTGCGCCAGCGCGTTCTGCAACGCGACATGAGCAATCTGGAGCTGGGCATTGATCTGTTCGGCGAGCAACTCTCCATGCCCGTGGCGCTTGCGCCCGTGGGCCTGACCGGCATGTACGCGCGCCGCGGCGAAGTGCAAGCCGCCCGCGCGGCCGATCGCAAGGGCATCCCCTTCACCATGTCCAGCGTATCGGTATGCCCCATTGAAGAGGTTGTGCCCACCATTCAGCGCCCGATGTGGTTTCAGCTGTATGTGCTCAAAGACCGCGGCTTCATGACCAATGTGCTGGAGCGCGCGCGCGATGCGGGTTGCAGCACACTGGTCTTTACGGTAGACATGCCCGTGCCCGGCGCACGCTACCGCGACGCCCATTCGGGCATGAGCGGCCCCAACGCCGCCATGCGCCGCTATATGCAATCCGTGCTGCATCCGCAGTGGGCGTGGGATGTGGGCGTAAACGGCAAGCCGCACGATTTGGGCAACATCTCCACCTACCGCAAACAAGTCGTGGGGCTGGAAGATTACATCGGCTACCTCACCGCCAACTTCGACCCCTCCATCTGCTGGAAAGACCTGGAGTGGATTCGCGAATTCTGGACCGGCCCCATGGTCATCAAAGGCATTCTCGACCCCGAAGACGCCCGCGACGCCGTGCGCTTTGGCGCCGATGGCATCATCGTCTCCAACCACGGTGGCCGCCAGCTGGACGGCGTGCTGTCTTCCGCCCGCGCGCTGCCCGCCATTGCCGATGCCGTAAAAGGCCAGACCAAGATTCTGGTAGACGGTGGCATCCGCACCGGGCTGGACGTGGTGCGCATGCTGGCGCTGGGCGCAGACTGCACCATGCTGGGCCGTGCCTACATCTACGCCCTGGCCGCCGCTGGCGAAGCCGGTGTGGAAAACCTGCTGACCCTGATCGAAAAAGAAATGCGCGTAGCCATGACGCTAACCGGCACGCGCACGATTGCCGACATCACCCCCCAATCGCTGGTGCCCAACCGCTAAGAACCAGCTCAAAGGCTCGGCGCGAGTGGGCACAACACGGTTTGACGCGGTTTGGAATGGGCTGCCAGGCGCAACACGCAGGCAATAGCCCAATATCCCAATAGCCCGCAGCGCGTAATTGCAACGCGGCAGGCGACCGCCCCAATTCGCTTGATTGCACGCCGCGCAGAGGCTTTGAACAGGCTCCAAACAGGAACCAAGGCAGGCAGCCCATGCCGATTCGCACAGTGCGGGCGGTTTGTCCGCCTGCACTTTTTTCATGGCCCGGCGTGCCCATGCATGCCGCCATATCTGCCGCCATATCTGCCGCCGCAGCTTCGTGACACAATGCACGCCTGCCTCGCCCCGCCAACATGAACGCGCCTACCTCATCCCCCCTGCACATTACCTTTCCCGACAACCTGCCCGTATCCGCCCGCAAAGACGAGATCGAGGCGGCGCTGGCCGCACACCAGGTCATCATCGTTTGCGGCGAAACCGGCTCGGGCAAAACCACCCAGCTGCCCAAAATCGCCCTGGCCATGGGCAGGGGCAAGTGCAACGCCCCGCCCGGCCAGCGCGGACGCCTGATCGGCCACACGCAGCCGCGCCGCATTGCGGCCACCAGCGTAGCCAAGCGCATTGCCGAGGAGCTGAACACCCCGCTGGGCGAAGTGGCAGGCTACAAGGTGCGCTTCAACGACCGGCTTTCGCCCAACGCCAGCATCAAGCTGATGACCGACGGCATTCTGCTGGCCGAAACGCAAACCGACCCGCTGCTCAAGGCCTACGACACCCTCATCATCGACGAGGCACACGAGCGCAGCCTGAACATCGACTTTCTGCTGGGCTACCTCAAGCAAATCCTGCCCAAGCGGCCAGACCTGAAGCTGATCGTCACCTCCGCCACGATTGATGCCGAACGCTTTGCCAAGCACTTTGCCGATGCCCAAGGCCGCAACGCGCCCGTGCTCATGGTCTCGGGCCGCACCTATCCGGTAGAGCAACGCTGGCGGCCCTTTGAAGAAAGCCGCGATTACGGCTTGAACGAGGCCATTGCCGACGCGGTGGATGAGTTGTGGTCGGGCCGGCCTGCACCGGAACACCCCAAGCCGGCCACCGCCCCTTCAGCGGATAGCCCAAACGCGCAGCAACGCGAAGCGTGGAGGCCTGCTGCCACGGGCGACATTCTGGTCTTTTTGCCTGGCGAGCGCGAAATCCGCGAAGCCGCCGATCACCTGCGCCAGCACCTCGCGCACAACCCGCTCACGCGCCATGCCGAAGTGCTGCCGCTGTTTGCACGCCTGTCGCAAGCCGAGCAAGACCGCGTGTTCGAGCCGCACGGAAAGCCGCGTATCGTGCTGGCCACCAATGTGGCCGAAACATCGCTCACCGTGCCCGGCATTCGCTACGTAATCGATGCGGGCACGGCGCGCGTCAAACGCTACAGCTACCGCAGCAAGGTGGAGCAATTGCTGGTAGAACCCGTCAGCCAGGCCGCTGCCGACCAACGCGCGGGCCGCTGCGGGCGCGTAGCCAACGGCATCTGCATTCGCCTGTATGACGAAAAAGACTTTGCCGCCCGCCCGCGCTTTACCGACCCAGAAATTCTGCGCTCCTCGCTGGCCGCCGTCATCCTGCGCATGAAAAGCCTGCACCTGGCAGGCGAAGGCGGGCGGGTAGAAGACTTTCCGTTTCTCGACGCGCCCTCGGGCCGCGCCATTGCCGACGGCTTTCAACTCCTGGCCGAACTGGGCGCGGTAGATGATGCGCAAGAACTCACCGCGCTGGGGCGCGAGCTGGCCCGCCTGCCGCTGGACCCCCGCGTAGGCCGCATGCTGCTTGAAGCCCGCGAGCGCGGCGCCCTGCGCGAAGTATTGATCATTGCCGCCGCCTTGAGCGTGCAAGACGTGCGCGACCGCCCGCTGGGACAAGAAGCCCAGGCCGACCAGCAACACGCCAAGTTCGACGATGAAAAAAGCGAATTCAGCGGCTACCTGCGCCTGTGGCAATGGCTGCTGGATGCCCGCGAAGGCCGCGCCGCCAGCACCCGGCGCGAAATGGCCGCACGGCAAGCGTCCGCCGGCAACGCCCCCAAGGCCGCCCGTTCAACCGCGCATCTGGCCGCCCTGCCCGTGGCCCAACGCTCAGCCCAAGCCTTGGCCGCCGCGTGGCAGGCACTGGGTGAAGGCGAACACAAAGACCAAAGCGCAGAAAAAACCGTCGCCACATCGGCGGCCACCCCTGCTGCTGCGGCAGGCCCCACCCACAAACTCAGCAACCGCCAGTGGGAAAACCTGCTGCGGCAAAACTACATCAGCATTCGCCGCGTGCGCGAATGGCGCGACATCCACACCCAACTGCACACCGTCGTAGCCGAACACCGCTGGCCTGAAAACCGCCAGCCTGCCGGCTACGAAGCGGTGCACAAAAGCCTGCTGGCCGGCCTGCTGGGCAATGTGGGCTGCAAACTGGAGCAAGACAATGCGCCCGCCGCAGCCGGCAAAAGCGGCAAAGGCAGCCCGGGCGGCAGCGAATATCTGGGCGCGCGCGGCATCAAATTCCACCGCCACCCCGGCGCGCACCTGTCCAAAAAACCCGGCAAATGGATCATGTGTGCCGAGCTGGTGGAAACCACGCGCCTGTATGGCCGCGGCATTGCCGCCATCGAGCCGCAATGGCTGGAAGAAATGGGCGCGCACCTGCTCAAAAAACAGCTGCTCGACCCGCATTGGGAGAAAAAAGCGCAAGACGTCGTCGCCTTTGAGCGCGCTACGCTCTACGGCCTGCTGGTATACAGTGGCCGGCGCGCCAGCTACGGCAAGGCAGATCCGCACGGCGCGCGTCAAATCTTCATCCGCCAGGCTTTGACAGAAGGCATGGCCCAAGGCAACCTGCCCGACGACTGGGCGCGCCGCCTGCCCTTTTTGGCCGCCAACGCCCGCACCATTGCCAAAGTGCAAGAGCTGGAGCACAAAAGCCGCCGGCAAGACGTGCTGGTGGACGAAGAACTCATCTTCGCTTTTTACGACGCGCAGGTGCCGCAAGGCATCAGCAACGGGCGCGACTTTGAAAAATGGTGGCGCGAGGCCAGCCGCAGCAACCCCAAGCTGCTGCAACTCACGCGCGAAGAACTCATGCGGCACGAAGCGGCAGGCATTACCACGGCGGCCTTTCCCAAAGTGGTGCGCTTGGGCGGTGTGGACTGCACCGCCAGCTACCTGCACGCCCCGGGCGACGCCAAAGACGGCTTGAGCGTTACCGTGCCGCTGTTTGTACTCAACCAGATCAGCGAGGCCCGCTGCGAATGGCTGGTGCCCGGCATGCTGAAAGAAAAAATCCAGGCCCTGCTCAAAAGCCTGCCGCAAAAACCGCGCAGCCGCTTCGTGCCCCTGCCCGAAAGCGCCGCCCGCCTGGCCGAAACCTTGGGCACGCCCGAAGCCTTTGGCCAAGGCAGCCTGATTGACGCCCTGCACAAGCGCGTGCGCGACGAAACCGGGCTGGACGTCAAACGCACCGACTTCAAACCCGACATGCTGCCCGCGCACCTGTTCATGCACTTTCGCGTGGTAGACGAACATGGCCGCCAGCTGGGCGCTGGCCGCAATCTGGCTGCGCTCAAAGCCGAGCTGGGCGGGCAAGCGCGCGGCGCTTTTCAGGCGCTGGCCGCGCTCAAAGCCAACCTGCCCGCCGCAGCCAGCCCCTCGGCAGCCAATCCTGCAGCGACTGCTCCCGCCACATCCACAGACAGCAGCCCTCGCAAAGCGCACGCCTTGCCACATGCGCAGCATGTGCCGCAAGCAGCCGCCCCCCAAGGGCAAGCGCCCGGCAGCGCAACAGGTGGTGCAACAAGTAGCGCAGCAGGCCAGCCCGCCGATTGGGCGGAGCAACGCCACACGGCCTGGACTTTTGGCGAACTGCCCGAACTGCTCGAAATCCGCCGCAAGGGGCAAACGCTGATCGGCTTTCCCGCCCTTATCGACGCGGGCGACGCCGTAACCATCGAAGTATTCGACGAGCCGGAAGCCGCCGCCAGCCGCCACCGCGCAGGCCTGCGCCGCCTGTTTGCCTTGCAGATCAAGGATGCGCTCAAATACCTCGAAAAAAACATCCCCGATCTGCAAAAAATGGCTGTGGCCTACATGCAGGTAGGACGCACGCCCGACGGCACCGGCGGTGGCACCCTGGAAGAGCTGCGCCAGCACATCATCAACGTGGCGCTGGAGCGTGCCTTTTTGCAAGAGCCTCTGCCCGCCACCGAGGCCGACTTCAAACAGCGCGTGGACGAAGGCCGCGCGCGCCTGACGTTGATCGCTGGCGAAGTCGCCCGCCTGTGCGGGCACATCCTGGCCGAACATGCGCTGGCATCGCGCAAAATCAAAGACGCAGGCAAATCTGCCCCCGAAGCCGCCAAAGACGCCGCCGAGCAACTGGAGCGCCTGCTGCCCAAAACCTTTTTGGCCGCTACGCCCTGGGCGGCGCTGCAACACTTTCCGCGCTACCTCAAGGCCATTACCCTGCGTTTTGACAAACTGCGCGCCGACCCCGCCCGCGACGCCCAGCGCATGCAAGAGGCCCGCGCGCAAGAGCAACGCTTTTGGCGTCTGGTGGCCGAACGCAAAGGCCAGCAAGACGAAAATCTGCAAGCCCTGCGCTGGCTGCTGGAAGAACTGCGCGTGAGCTTTTTCGCGCAAGAGCTGCGCACCCCGCAGCCCGTGAGCATCAAGCGGCTGGAGAAGGTGTGGGCGCAAGTGGCGCATTAACGATTAACGACCGACAATTGCCGTTGCCGTTGCCGCACCGCCTCGCCATCGCCATCGCCATCGCCATACACCGTATGCTGCCGCACTACCGCATGGGCCGTTCAGGCAAGTTCGGCGCGTTCTTCTGCTTCCCTCAAACCACGCAACCATCCAGCGCAAGGCTGGAGTCTGTTCACCCTTTTTTTGGAAGTGCGAACATGCCCTAACAGGCCGTTGAAAAAATGCTCATCGAACGCGCCAGGGTCGTGAATTTCGAAGAAGCAAGTCGCCCAGACGCGCCTACGCAGCGATTGCACCGGCCAATCTGGCCTGTTTGCAGGCCATCTCGCCCATTTCGGGCGCACGTATCCCATGGCTCACGCATGATGCGCGTCCCACCAGCCGCCGATTGCCCCAAGGCGCTACCCCAGTTGTAGGTGGCAAAGCACAGCAGCGCCTGGCCCGCGAGCTTGGCCTGACCGATGAGCTTGGTCTGAGGGTGTGCAGAATTTTGTGTAAACGGACTTTTGGCAGGAGACTGCCGACTT